>JAZLDD010000001.1:0-14224 GCA_045614585.1 Akkermansia sp.
CCTGAAACCTGGTGGTCATAGCCTGATGGCCCCACCCGGTCCCATTCCGAACCCGGAAGTGAAACATCAGCACGTCGATGGTAGTCGGACGACAGGTCCCGCGAGAGTAGATAGCTGCCAGGGTAAATGAAGCCCCGAAACCGAAAAGGTTTCGGGGCTTCATCGTTTGTGGGCGCAAGGCCACAAATTTCGACCACACAGCGAGTGGATTTCGACCCGCGCAGCGGGATTTCGACCGGGCAAAGCCCGGATTTCGTTTACCCCGGTAAGCGATATCAGCAAATTGCCCATCATAGGGAAACGCAAAGCCGCGCTGCGGGGGGATAGAGGGGGTAAAACGCGCCCCGCGGGGCGGGAAAGCCTGGCCACTGTGGATTGCGGGACTGAAGACCCGCGTTGCGACGCCGGGACAGGGCCTCGTTTCCTGATCATGCTGGGGAAATAAACAAGCTTTCAATGGGCTCCAAAAAGGCATGCAGGAACAAAAAAGCCGCTTCCTTGTGCAGGAAGCGGCTTTTTGGTGGAAGGGTGAGCCCCAATCGTTACTTCACCAGGCTGTGGCCGGTCATTTCGGCGGGCTGCTCGATGCCGAGCAGGTGCAGCAGCGTGGGGGAGATGTCGGCAAGAATACCATCGCTCAGCGTGATGCTGTCCTGGTCGGGGCCGCAGTAGATGAGGTCCACCAGGTTGGTGGTGTGAGCGGTGTTGGGGGAACCATCGGGGTTGAGCATGTTTTCGCAGTTGCCGTGGTCTGCGCAGATGAGGCAGCAGCCCCCCAGCTCAAGAATCTTGTTCACGCTCTTTTCCAGGGCTGCGTCTACAGCCTCACAGGCAGCGATGCCGGCTTCGAGGTAACCGGTGTGGCCCACCATGTCGGGGTTGGCGAAGTTCATGATGGCGATGTCGTAGTTGCCGATGGCGTCCACGAATTTATCAGCCACTTCGCCAACGCTCATCTGGGGTTTCTGGTCGTAGGTGGCCACTTCGCGGGGGGAGGGTACCAGGATGCGGTCTTCGCCTTCGAACTGGGTTTCTACGCCGCCGTTGAAGAAGAAGGTTACGTGGGCGTATTTCTCAGTTTCGGCGATGCGGAGCTGCTTGAGACCGGCCTTGGCGATGACTTCGCCGAGAATGTTGGAGAGCTGCTCCTGCTCGAATACAATCGGAGTGGGGTAGCAGGCTTCGTATTCGGACATGGTCACATAGTGAACCTTGGGCTGCACCGTGCGGTCAAAGCCATCGAAGTCTTCGTAGATGAAGGCGCGGGAAAGTTCGCGGGCGCGGTCTGCGCGGAAGTTGAAGAAGTATACCACATCGTTGTCGCGCACGCGCTGCGTGTCGGCATCCACGAATGCGGCGGGTTTCATGAACTCGTCTGTCACGCCGTCCTCGTAGCTCTTGCGGGCATAGTCAGCAGGGCTGCAGGTGCAGGCCTCGCCCTTGCCGAGCACAATGGCGTCCCAGCCAATCTGCACACGGTCCCAGCGCTTGTCGCGGTCCATGGCAAAGAATCGGCCTACCACAGTGGCAATCTTCGCGCCGTAGGGAGCCACGGCGTCTTCGAGCTGCTGCAGGAAACCGGCACCGCTCTTGGGGTCGGTGTCGCGGCCGTCCATGATGGCGTGGATGTAGATATCCTTCACGCCGGATTCTGCTGCAATTTTCACCAGACCGATGAGGTGGTCGATGTGGGAGTGCACGCCGCCATCGGATACGAGCCCCATGAGGTGCAGACGGCTGCCGGCAGCCTTGGCATAGGCATCGACGATTACGGGATTCTTAGCCAGAGAACCATCATTGATGGCATTGGTGATGCGGCAGAGGTCCTGGAAGACCACACGGCCGGCGCCCAGGTTCAAGTGGCCTACTTCAGAGTTACCCATCTGCCCATCGGGCAGACCTACATCCTGACCGGATGCACCCAGCATCATGTGCGGGCAGGTGGCCAGCAGTTTGTCGGTGAAAGGAGTCTTGGCGAGAACGGTAGCATCGCCGGTCTGATTGGCGGCTTCCGGGCCCTGCGGGTTGCGGCCCCAGCCATCGCGGATGATAAGTACTACAGGTTTATTAGCCATGGGCGTATTTTACCATTTTTATAATCGGTTGTGAAGTCAAATAACGAAAAAGGCCCGGGATTTGCTTCCCGGGCGCTTGAAAAATCTGCTTTCAGGGCAAATTACTTGAGCTTGATACCCGGCTTTTTAATCAGGACGCCGGATTCGTTGAGCTCTACAGAGGGCTTTTCGATTTCCACTTTGGGAGCGGAAAGGGAGTCTGTAGCTTTTTTGGCTGCCTCTATCTGGCTCCGGGCATCGGCAGCGGCTTTCTTGGCTGCATCAATCTTTTCCTGTGCCTCAGCGGCTTTTGCGCTCATGGAGTCTACAGCGGTCTTTACCTTGGCCTGGGTTTCTTCTGCCTTTGCGGTGGCTGCTGCCACTTTTTCAGTGGCGGCATCTGTGGCGGCCGTTTTGGCTGCGTCTACCTTTGCGGTGGCGGCATCGGTCAGGGCTTTCTTAGCGGTATCGGCCTTAGCTTTGTCGGCCGCTTTCTTGGCGGCTACGGCAGATTTGAGTTCAGCCTTGCTGGTGGGCAGGGTGACGGCAGCAGAGGCGCTGCCGATAGCGAGCAGTGCGAGTACGAGTGCGAATTTTTTCATAATAGGATATATTGTTGAATGGGGTTAATCAGGAGTATAATCGACAGAGCGTTTATATTCCAGTTCTGAATACGTAATAGTGTGTCAGAAATCTACCAGGATAATTCATTGATTCCACTTTTGATGCCAATGTATGAGCACGGAGCCGGTTTTGTTTACGGATGGAACGGGAAATGCAGCTATCTGTCGATAAAGGTGCATGACTCAGTGTCAATGGCGTAAATTGTTTGTTGTAAGAGTGGAGTGGCTGTAAGTTCTTTTTGTGGGATTGACGCATTGCGTGCTTGCTCCGTGGTGATGCTATGGTAGAATGAGGGGCGTGAATCTTCTGCCCGCCATTTGTGTGAGCCTTGCAACCCTGCCACTGCTGCTGACGGGGTGTGGAGATTCACGCAGTTCTGCCGAAAAAGCCGCGGAGCAGGGCATTCTCGTCGTCGGTAATAACCAGGAACCTCTCAGTCTGGATCCGCATAAGGCCACTGCTGTGGCAGATGGCAAGATTATTGCTGCACTGCTGGAGGGGCTGGTGCGCCCCGATGCTCAGGATGAAACCCGCATACACCCTGGTATGGCCGAGCGGTGGGAGCATAATGCCGAGGCTACGGAATGGACATTTTATTTACGCGAGGCCAGCTGGAGTGATGGGAAACCGGTGACAGCTCATGATTTTGTGTATGCGTATCAGCGCTTGCTGCACCCGCAGTTCGGCGGGAAGTATGCAGAGATGCTGTATCCTCTGGTAAATGCAGAGGCGTATAACCGCGGGCATTGCGAATGGAAACAGGTGGGGGTAAGTGCACCTGATTCCCGTACCCTGGTGTTGAAACTGAATGGCCCCACGCCGCACCTGCTGCATTTGCTGCTGCATTTCACCTGGTGTCCGGTGCCGGCACATGCCGTGGAGGCGCACGGTGGCATGCTTGACCGCCGCAGCTTGTGGAGCCGGGTGGGCAATTGGGTAGGTAACGGGGCATACGTGCTCGATTCACATCACTTTAACGATTATCTGCTGGTTTCTGCTAATTCGCGCTATTGGCGCGCATCTGAGGTGCAGAATCGGGGAATCCGCTTTCTGCCCATTGTGAATGGCTACACGGAAACCCGTATGTTTATGGACGGTAAGCTGCACATTTCCAACAATGTGCCTCCGGAGCTGCTGGCGGTGGCCAGACAGAAGCGCCCCGATGCTTATTGCCAGGATGCCTATTACTGCACGATTTTTTATCGTCTGAATACCAACCGGGCTCCGCTGAATGATGTGCGGGTGCGCCGCGCCTTGTCGCTGGCAATCGATCGAGAGTCACTGGTGAATGATGTGGTGCGTGGTGCCGGGCGCCCGGCAATGACCTTTACGCCGCCCGGTGCCGGTTATCAGGTGGAAGCGGCTGCAGCATATAACCGCACCCCGCAGAGCGAACAGGCCCGCCGCTTGCTGGCAGAAGCCGGGTATCCTGAGGGCAAAGGATTCCCCACGCTGGAAATTATGACCACAAGCCGCGATGTGCAGCGGGTGATGGCAGAAACGATTCAGTCCATGTGGCAGAAGGTGCTGGGCATACATGTGGAAATACGCTCCTGCGAGTGGACCGCTTACAAGGCTGCACAACAGAACGGGGATTACGACATATCTTCCTCCTCATGGAGTGGTGACTATCTTGACCCTGCCACATTTGTGGAGCTCTGGCGTAGCGGTGGTGGCAATAACTGCACCGGCTGGGGAAGCCCGGAGTGCGATGCATCCCTGGCTGCTGCCCGGGCAACCGGTTCTGCAGAGCTGCGGCGTGAGCATCTGCGCCGGGCTGAGCTGTTGATGCTGGAGGCCCAGCCCATTATTCCTCTTTACTGGAGCGAGCGCACCTATCTGAAATCTCCTGCGGTGAGTGGCTGGTACCCGCTTTTGCTCGATAATCACCCACTTGATGCCGTACTGGTCAAACCATGATAAAATTACTCATTAATCGACTCGGGCAAGGCGTTCTCGTGATTTTTGTGCTGCAGACCATCACTTTTTTCTTGGTGCGGCTGCTGCCTGGTAATCCGTTTCTGGGGGAACGTAAGCTGCCGGAGCATATCATGGCTCAGCTCAATTCTCTCTATGGCCTCGACCAGAGCGCCCTGGTGCAGTACTGGAACTACTGGAAAGGCATTATCTTCAGTGGCGATTTCGGGCCTTCGCTGGTGCGCGAGGGTGTGCAGGTGGCAGATATTATTGGCCAGGCGTTCCCGGTGTCGCTGTGGCTTGGCGTGTTGGGTATGGTGATAGCCATCGGGTTGGGAATTCCGGCCGGCATGCTGGCCGCCTACTGGCGAAACCGCTGGCCGGATACGCTTTTCATGCTGCTGGCTATGGCTGGTATCTGTATCCCGGCTTTTGTGATAGCGCCGGTATTCGGTCTTTCTCTTGGTATGCATGTTCCCGGGCTTAGTGTGGCGGGGTGGGATGACCCTCTGTGTGCCGTGCTGCCGGCGCTTACGCTGGGGCTTATCAATGCGGCCTATATAGCGCGTCTGACCCGGGGCGGTATGGTGGAGGTGCTGGCTGCCGATTTCATCCGCACGGCGAGAGCCAAGGGGGTAAGGGCAGGGCGCTTGTTGTTTGTTCATGCTTTGCGCAGCGGCCTGCTGCCGGCAGTTTCGTATCTGGGGCCGGCTTTTGCGGCGCTTATTACCGGTTCGTTTGTGGTGGAAACCTGTTTTCAGGTGCCGGGTATGGGGTTGCATTTCGTGAATGCTACGACGGATCGAGATTATTTCCTTATTCAGGGCCTGGTGTTCTGCTATGGCGTACTTATTGTGATTGCTAACCTGGTGGTTGACCTGGTACTGGTCGCCCTTAATCCCCGCCTGCGTTCGCAGGGTGCTGCCTGATGAAAAAGAACTACGAACAAGGAAACTCTCTCTGGAAAGATGCACGCCGCCGGCTGCTCCGGAACCGCGCGGCCATGGCAGCCCTCGTTTTCCTCATCTTCATGGCACTGGCCTGCTTTGTGCTGCCTCTTTTCCCCTGTATCGCTAATCCGAATGCCACCAACCTTGCCAATATCGCCGCTGATTGCAGCTGGGCGCATCCCTTTGGTACTGATCAGCTGGGGCGCGATTTGCTGGCTCGCGTGCTTTACGGCGGTCGGATTTCGCTGCTGGTGGGGGTGGTGGCTACTGTGGTTTCATTCATCATAGGCCTGAGCTATGGTCTGGTTTCCGGTTATATCGGTGGGCGGACTGATGCTCTCATGATGCGCACCGTGGATGTCCTGTTTGCGCTGCCGTTTATCGTTCTGGTGATTGTTTTCTCACTGAGTATTGAGGCCCCCAGCCGGGAATTGACCAGCTGGGTGGTGGAGACTACCGGCTGGAGTCGCGATAGCGTGGCGCCCATGCTGGGTCTTGTACCGCTTTTCATAGCTATCGGTGCTCTGGGCTGGCTTACTCTGGCTCGTATTGTGCGCACCCAGACACTGGAAATCAAGGCTCAGGAATACGTGATGGCTGCCCGTTCGCTTGGTCTGGGGCATCTGCGCATTCTTTTCTGCCATATAGCACCTAATCTTTTAGGCACGGTGGTGGTATACACCACTCTGGCGGTGCCCGGCATCATGCTTACTGAAAGTACGCTTTCGTTCATCGGTCTCGGGGTGCGGGCTCCTAATTCCTCCTGGGGGACTCTGATCAAGGAAGGCGCTGACCGCATGGAAGCTACGCCGGAGCTGCTCTTCTTTCCCGCACTGTTTTTCTGCCTCACGCTTCTGGCATTCAATTTCCTGGGCGATGGATTGCGTGATGCTCTTGACCCCAAATCTGCCAAGGATTAAGGAAAGGTACCAAGTGGGTTAAACTCAAGAATATGAGTTTGCTGTGTACTTATTTCTATTCATTTTGATAAAAAATGGGATGAGAAAGCCGTTTGGAAATGGTTCAGAAAGTAGTTTTGGCGCGGTTTCCGGCTCAGCCGGTCTTCGTTTTCATGGGTGAAATGAAGCAGGGTAATAAAGTAGAAGCATCACTTCACCTATGAACCCCGGAACTGAGCACCATGCTGCCGGTTTTGCCGGAACTCCTCTGAATACACAGGATGCGGCACGCCTGGTGGCCAATATATGTGAGATTATGCAGCACAGATTGCCTGCAGAGGATTGTTGTGCTTCTTCGCTTTCTCGTATCTTTGACCTGGGTGTGGAGGCATTTGCTGAAGCAACTTACACAGAGGTTATGAGTGTTGCCATAGAAAAATATCTGGAGACGAAGAGGCACTTGCGCCCCAGCTCATACCAGGAATGCCGGAATGTACTGCGGTGTATGGTGCGAAAATCACCGGGAATAGCGGCGCATACGGTGCGTTCGCTACGTGCCAAGGATTGTCTGGAAATGATAGCAACCGCATATCATACCCCGCATACATTTGATAAAGCGCGGCGCTTGTTGAATTGTTTCTTTCAATATGCTATGCAGCAGAATTGGTGTGACGAGAACCCCGTGCGGAGGTTGCAGGTGAAGCGCCTGCATGAGCGGACGATCAGCGCGTTGATGATGGATGAGATATATCGTCTGCTGGAGCAGGCGGCCAGCCCGAAGTTTAGGAATTGTGCTGCAGCAGTAGGGGTGATGCTGTGGGCGGGGATACGCCCGACCGAAGTGTCGCGTTTATACTGGCGTGATGTGGATCTGGAAGAACGAGTGGTTCGCATACTGCCCCGGGTAAGCAAGACCGGAGGAGCCCGGCTGGTGCACATTCAACCGATTTTAAAACGTTGGTTGAGGCGGTTCCGGGGTGGGGCGAAAGACGATGATTTGCTGGTGCCGGCCAACTGGGCCCGGCGCTGGTGCGCGCTGCGTGAGGCCTCAGGCCTGAATCCCTGGCATCCGGATACGCTACGACATACTTTTGCCTCATATTACCTGAGGTATTTCAGAAATATCTACCATTTGCAGATGGAGATGGGGCACAGCAGTGCCAAATTGTTGTTCAGCCGGTATCTGAATATGCAGGGAATCAGTCTGGCTGCCGCTGCTGCTTTCTGGGGTAGAAAAGTGCGTAAATATGACAGCAGAGATGAAGTAACAGACTTTTTCTATGAGACCGGTATGCTGGAGCAATAAGACGCTGTGGTCTTCTGTATTGTTGCTCACATTGTATTAAAATAAAATCGAACCGCAGGTCGCTTTTTAATGGCGGGATGAACATGCTTTTGAGTTGACTTGACGGTGCGGGATGGTAAGATAATCCGAGTTATGACACAGGATGCCCTTCTCAGATTGTTGGAGGCGGATGCGCGATTGAGCGACCAGCAGATTGCAGACCGCCTTGGTGTGGATGTTGCAACCGTGGCCGCCAAGCGAGCCGCCCATGAAAAAGCAGGGCGTATTGTGGGGTACCAGGCTATTGTGAATGACGATGGTGAGGGTGTATCCGCTTTTATTGAAGTGCGTTGCACCCCGGAGCGTGGTGGCGGTTTTGACCGTCTGGCTTCCCGGATTGCCCGTTTCAAGGAGGTGCGCAGCCTGTATCTGATTTCCGGCGGTTATGACCTGCTGGTGATGGTCGAGGCCCCCACGCTGCTTGAGGTAGCCCGCTTTGTGAGTGAGAATCTGGCCAGTATGTCGAATGTGATTTCCACGGCCACGCATTTCCGTCTCAAGACTTATAAGAATAACGGGCTTATTTACACTGAGGAGCCTGAGGCTGAACGTCTCAATATCATTCCCTGATTATGGACTGGAGCAAAATGCTTTCCCGCCAGGTCACGGCGATGCCTCGCTCGGGTATCCGCGAGTTCTTTGACCTGGCTACCGGCAGTAAGGATATTATATCCCTCGGCGTGGGTGAACCGGATTTCGTGACCCCCTGGAATATCCGCGAGGCCGCCATCCGTTCGCTGGAGCGGGGGCACACGACGTATACCAGCAATTACGGTCTGGAGAGTCTGCGCCGGGCTATCAGTACTTATGTGGCGGATTTCTTCCATGTGGAGTATGACCCGCTCTGCGAGATTCTGCCCACGGTGGGCGTGAGCGAGGCGATTGATCTGGCACTGCGCTGTCTTCTGAATCCGGGGGATGAGGTGCTGTACCATGAGCCTTGCTATGTGAGCTATGCACCCACGGTGATGATGGCCTATGGCATTCCCAAGGCTGTGGAGACGAGTATAGATGACCTTTTTGCGCTGAATCCTGCTAAGCTGGAGGCCGCTATCACGCCGCGCACCAAGGTGCTGATGCTGAACTTCCCGACGAACCCCACGGGGTCGATTGCTCCGCGCAAGACTCTGGAGGAGATTGCCGCCATCTGCATCAAACATGATTTGTTTGTGCTCACAGATGAGATTTACTCTGAGCTGCGCTATGATGAGGAGGAGCATACTTCCATTGCGGCCCTGCCGGGTATGAAGGAGCGTACTCTGCTGCTGCATGGCTTCTCCAAGGCATTTGCCATGACGGGGCTTCGCCTGGGTTATGCCTGTGGTCCGCAGGAGCTGATTGAGCAGATGATGAAGGTGCACTCGTATACCATGATCTGCCCGACTATCACTTCGCAGGAAGCCGGTATTGAGGCTTTGCAGAATGGTGTGGAGTCCATGCTGGAGATGCGTGAGAGCTACCACAAGCGCCGCGATTATATCGTGGGCCGGTTCAATGATATGGGCATGGATTGCCATTTGCCTGGCGGTGCGTTCTATACGTTCCCGAGTATCAGCCGTTTCGGCCTCAGCTCCAAGGATTTTGCGCTTCGCCTCCTGATGGACCATAAGGTGGCCGCTGTGCCCGGCACTGCTTTCGGTGCCTGCGGTGAGGGCTACCTGCGCTGCTGCTACGCCACAGCCCAGAACCTGCTCGAACAGGCCTGTGATAAAATGGCCAGATTCTGTGATTCACTGAAGTAGTTACGAATTACGAATTATAGGGTGTAATGACGGTTTTTGCTGGTTTTGGACAAGAAATGACAGAGCGTACCCGCGCGTTCGCGTTGCGGGTATGTAGGCTCTGCAGTTCACTGCCGAAGAATCCGGAAACTTATCACATGCGCGACCAGTTTTTCCGTTGTGCCTCATCCGTGGCAGCAAATTATCGTGCGGCTCATCGCGCGAAGTCAGATAGGGATTATTTGAACAAGCTGAAAATATGCGAAGAGGAATCCGATGAATCGGGTTTCTGGATGGAAATGCTGGTTGCCTGTAATCTGGTGCCCATGAATAAGATCGAGTCGTTGATACGAGAGTCTGGAGAGTTGACTGCAATTATTACGGCGTCTTGTATTTCGAAGCGTCGCAATATGCGAAAATCCGGCGGGCGTGAGCCCGCGTAAATTTTACTTCGTAATTCGTAACTCGTAATTCGTACTTTTGCATGTCTGAGCAAAAACTGTTTCGCACTTATGTAACGCCTTTTGTTTTGTTTCTGGCGTTGAGCCTGTTGCTCTGGTTGGTAGAGAGCTCGTGGGCATGGGACCATCCCAGCGTGGGGTGGTATCGGCGTGCGCCTGAGATGTGGGTGTATCCGCTGCAGGTGCTGGTGTGCGGGGCATATCTGTGGTATGTGCGGCGGGATGTGGAGTGGAATTGGAAGTGGAAGCCCTGTCTGCTGGGGGCTTTGGCTGGTGTGGTGGGCATCGGCTTCTGGCTGGTGCCGTATGTAACGGGCTGGATTCCTGCGGAGGAGGGGTTTGACCCTGCCGCTGTGTTCGGTGATAATCAGATGGCAATCTGGGTGGAATATGTGTTTCGTTTTGCCCGGGCTGTGATTGTTGTGGCTCTGGTGGAGGAGTTTTTCTGGCGCGGGTATCTGATGCGCTGGTGCATAGACCGTGATTTTCCGCAGAATGTGCCGCTGGGGAAGGGTAGCTGGCTGGGTTATGCTGTGGTGACGGTGGCATTCATGCTGGTGCACCGCCCGGTGGATTACGCCGGAGCTTTCGTGTACGGCAGCATTGCATATGCTTTGATGGTGTATACAAAACGTCTTTCTGCTGTCGTAGTGATGCACGCTGTGGCCAATCTCATCATGGGTATCTGTGCTATCAAATTGAATCTTCCTCATCTCTGGTAAAATTATGCAAGCTTTCATTCTTGGTGCCGGCCTGGGCACGCGTCTGGCTCCTCTCACTCATATTCTGCCTAAGCCGCTGATGCCGGTTTTTCAGAAACCGCTTATTCAGCACACGATGGATTACTACATCCGTTGCGGAGTGAGTGAGTTCATGGTGAATATCTCCTGTCTGCCGCTTATGTGGGAACGCGCTTTCCCTGAGCCGAACTACCGCGGCTGCCCGGTGAGCTTCAGTGAGGAGGAGCCTCCGCTGGATTCCGGCGGCGGGGTGAAGAAAATTATGCCCTGGGTGAAATCCGGTGAGCCTTTGCTGGTGCACAATGGCGATATTCTGACAGATATTCCCGTGTCCGATTTGCTGGCCGAGCACAAGCGCCGTGGTAATATGGTGACGCTGGCCCTGCGTAGCGTGGATGGCAAGCGCAACGTGGGATTTGACGAGGAAACCGGCGCTATCACCGATATGCGCCATGCGCTGGGGGTGAACCCGGGCACGCATCAGTTTGCCGGGGTGTATCTCATGGAGCCGGAGGTGGCAGACTTATTCCCGGAGGAGGATGTGTTCTCCATTGTGCCTGTGTGGCTGGAGCTCATCAAGCAGGGAAAGGTAGGCGGTGTGGTGTTCGATTGGGCCAACTGGCACGAAATCGGCTCCCCAGCCGGCTATATCGATACCATGATGGAGCTGACCAGCCGCGAGCGCATCCACCCCTCTGCCTCCATTTCTGCCGCTGCCGATCTGGGCGAGGACTGTGTAATCGGGCAGGATGCCGTCATTCCCGCCGGAGTGGTTATGGACGATTGCATCGTCTGGCCCCGCACCCACGTGGCTCCCGGCACCTACCGCCGTTGCATCATCACTCCGCGCATCACCGTGCAGGGATGAGGAAGTTGCTTTACATTGTAAGCGTAATAGATTAGAATGGGCGCGTTGTTATGAATCATAAAAAGTTGCCTCTCCTCTATTTTGTGATGCCTTGCTATAATGAAGAGCAGGGGATATGTGAAACAATTGAGTCTGTTAAACTCAAGTTGGAGAAGTTGGCGGAGAAAGGCCTTGTTGCTAAGGGGAGCGCCATGCTTTTTGCAGATGATGGTTCCGCGGATGCTACATGGCAATTGATTTCTGCTGCTCATGCCGCTTGCCCGGATTGCGTGAAAGCAATCAAGTTGGCCGGCAACAGGGGGAAGGAATATGCCATGTGGGCCGGGGTGATGGAAGCCCGGCTCCATGCAGACATAGTGGTGACCATGGATGCGGATCTGCAGTTTGACCTGGACGCCGTGGATGAGTTTCTGGCGCTTTATGCACAAGGATATGACCTGGTGTATGGCTTGAAGAAAAACCGTGGCAAGGAAGCATTTTACAAGAAATGGGCTGCGGGGATGTTCTATTCTCTGATGGGGTGGCTGGGTGCGCCGGTTATTCCTAATCATTCGGATTATACTCTGATGAGCAAACAGGTGTGCGATGCATTGTCTGAATATGGGGAATCCAACCTTATGTTCAGAGCGTTGGTGAAATCTCTTGGGTTCAATCAATGCCCTTGTTATTTCGAGGTGAAGGATAGAACCAGCGGCGCCAGCAAGTTTTCTGTGCATCAGTTGATTAATTTGGGAATGGACGCGATGACTTCATTTTCAGTGGTTCCTCTGCGTTTAATCGGTCTGATGGGGTGGCTGGTGTTTCTGGTTGGTCTCATTCTGGTGGTGTGGACCTGCGTGGATGTTTTCCTTGGTAAACCACCGAGCGGTTATGCAACATTACTGTGCAGTATGTGGTTCCTGGGAGGGCTGGGTATGATTTGTATGGCAATCATGGGCGAATACATGGGTAAAATGTACATGGAAACCAAGAAACGTCCCCGGTATTTTATTTCGGAAGTATTACACTGAAAAAATCCATTTATACTGTAGAATTTGCTTTTCTTGGAGTGGTCTGCGTGGTAGAATGTGCCAGCGTGGGTGCACTGTACCCACGTGCTACCAATAGAAACGCTTTACAATTTTCAGATTATGGCCATAGATCCCAAGCTGCTTGAGGAACTGGAGAGCCGGCAGAAAAAAATCAAGTATGCCGCCAGCCAGGAGAAGTATGATGCTCGCCACGCCAAGGGCGATTGGACGGCCCGTGAGCGCATGTCCTGCCTGTTCGATGCAGGCTCTTTCAGCGAAATCGGCATGCACACCAAGCATCATTGCAGCAACTTCGGTATGCTGAAGAAGGATATCCCCGGTGATGGTATTGTGACCGGTTTTGGTCTGGTGAATGGTCGCCCGGTGGCAGCCACGGCTGCGGATTTCCTGGCTCAGGGCGGGTCTCTGGGTTACATGCATGCCCAGAAGATTTGTGATGCCCAGCAGTATGCGCTCAAGGCCGGCATGCCCATCATCCAGATTAACGACTCCGGCGGCGCCCGTCTGCAGGAGGGTGTGGATTCCCTGACCGGTTTTGCCAATGTGTTCTACAACAACGTGGCCGCCAGTGGTGTGGTGCCGCAGATTTCCCTGATTCTCGGGCCCTGCGCTGGTGGCGCTGCCTACTCCCCGGCTCTTACGGACTTCATCATCATTCGCAAGGGTGGGGCTGCCGGTATGTACATCACCGGCCCGAAGGTGATTGAACAGGTGACCTACGAGCAGTGCACCATGGAGGAAATCGGTGGTGCAGCCGTGCATTCCTCCGTTTCCGGCAATGCCCACTTTGTGGCCGAGACGGATGAGCATGCCATCTCCATTGCCAAGCAGCTGCTGACTTATCTTCCCTCTAACAATGCCCAGGAGCCCCCGCATGACCTGAGCCAGCCGCTCGACATCGCCCCGCAGGAGGGCATGAACGACATCATCCCCGACAATAACAACACCCCGCTGGATGTGCAGAAGGTGATTGCCCGCCTGGTGGATGAAGGCAGCTTCATGGAAGTGCATGCCAACTTTGCCGGCAACGTGGTGGTGGGCTTCGGCCGTATCTGCGGTGTGGTGGTGGGTATCATTGCCAACCAGCCTGCTGTGAAGGCCGGTTGCCTGGATATCGACGCCTCCGACAAGGCTGCCCGCTTCATTCGCTGCTGCGATGCCTTCAACATTCCGCTGGTGAGCCTGGTGGACGTTCCCGGTTTCCTGCCCGGCAAGCAGCAGGAGCGCGGTGGCATCATCCGCCACGGTGCCAAGATGATTTACGCCTACTCCTCCGCCACGGTGCCGAAGGTGACCCTCATCATGCGCAAGGCTTATGGCGGTGCCTACATCGCCATGTGCAGCAAGGGACTGGGTGCAGATGCCGTGTTTGCATGGCCCTGCGCTGAAATCGCGGTGATGGGCGCTGCCGGTGCTGTGCAGATTCTGTACGGCCGTGAGCTGAAGGCTATTGAGGACGATGCTGCCCGCGCTGCCCGCCAGAAGGAACTGGTGGCCGAGTACGAAAAGGCATTCTCCAACCCCTATGCCGCCGCTGCTTCTGACCAGGTGACCGATATTATTGACCCGAAGGAATCCCGCGCCCGCATTGCGCTTACTCTGCGTACCCTGCTC
>JAZLDD010000002.1:0-4527 GCA_045614585.1 Akkermansia sp.
GAAGTGCTGGAATCCGGCATCAAGGTGATTGACCTCATCTGCCCCTTCCTGAAGGGTGGTAAGGCCGGTTCCTTCGGTGGTGCAGGTGTGGGCAAGACCGTGCTCATCATGGAGCTCATCAACAACATCGCCAAGGCTCACTCCGGTCTCTCCGTGTTCGCCGGTGTGGGTGAACGCACCCGCGAAGGTAATGACTTCTACATGGAAATGAGCGAATCCGGCGTTATCGACCAGGAGAACCCGGAGAACTCCAAGGTGGCTCTGGTATACGGCCAGATGAACGAGCCCCCCGGCGCACGTCTCCGCGTGGCTCTCTCCGCCCTCTCCATGTCCGAATACTTCCGCGATGAAGAGAACCGCGACGTGCTCCTCTTCGTGGACAACATCTTCCGTTTCTCCCAGGCTGGTTCCGAGGTGTCCGCTCTTCTGGGCCGCACCCCCTCCGCCGTGGGTTACCAGCCCAACCTGGCCGAAGAAATGGCTGGTCTGCAGGAGCGAATCACCTCCACCAAGAAGGGTTCCATCACTTCCATGCAGGCTGTGTACGTGCCGGCTGACGACTTGACTGACCCGGCTCCCGCCACCACCTTCTCCCACCTGGACTCCACCGTGGTGCTGGAGCGAGCACTGGCAGCCCAGGGTATCTACCCCGCCGTGGACCCGCTGGCCTCCACCTCCAAGGCTCTGGCTCCCGAGCTCGTGGGCGAGGAGCACTACCGCGTGGCCCGTGGCGTGCAGCAGACCCTGCAGCGCTACAAGGATCTGCAGGATATGATTGCCATTCTGGGTATGGACGAACTCTCCGAGGCCGACAAGCTCACCGTGAGCCGCGCACGTAAGATTCAGCGCTTCCTTTCCCAGCCCTTCAGCGTGGCCGAGACCTTCACCGGCATCAAGGGTGAATACGTGCCCGTAGCCGAAACCGTACGCGGCTTCGCCGAGATTCTGGACGGCAAGTGGGACTCCGTGCCCGAAGTGAACGTCTACATGAAGGGCAGCATCGATACCGTTGAAAAAGCCTGATTCCGATCATGCCGATGCAATTCAAAATCATCACCCCCATGCGCACCGCCCTTGAGGCGGAGGTGAGCAGCATCCGTCTGCCCGCCTCGCAGGGTGAGATGGAGGTGCTGCCCGGGCACGCCGCCATCATCACCTCTGTGGCCAATGGGGAGCTCACCTACACCTGCCCCGGCAAGGCTCCCGAGAGTCTCTTTGTGGGCGGTGGTTTCCTGCAGGTGGAAAACGATAACGTGCTGCTGGTGACGGATACCGCCCTCACCGTGGACGAAATCGACACCACCAGCGTGGAGAAAGCGCTGGAACGTGCCCAGGCGGCATTCCGCGACGGAGCCTCCGTGCTCGACCGCGAAGAGCAGACGAAGCTCGAAGCCGCCATCGCCAAGCAGATGGCCATGCTCGACTTCAGGAAGAAACGGAGGATATGATTTACCAATCCCCGCAGCCGATAAGCTGCGGGGATTTTTTCATTTCGGGACTGAAGTCCCGTGCCTCGATATGAAAGGACAGCGTTTTTACAAGCACCTGCGGAACAAGAAAATCGATTATAGCAGGGGCCGGTTTTTCGTGACCATGCAGGTTGAGCACAATCGTTCTATCCTGGGAACCATTGTGGGAGAAGAGTGTATCCTGAACGAGCTTGGAAATGCGGTACAAAACGAACTTACTAGTTTACCGCAGAAGTACTCTGAGTTGGAACTGGGTGCATTTGTCGTGATGCCGAATCACCTCCATGCTATTTTCACCATAAAAGAACGGACAACCAATAAAAAGAACCATCTTGGTTTCCTTGTAGGTCGTTTCAAAGGTGCCACCACATTCCTATACGGCAAGCTGAAGCAAGCCGGAAAAGCGCCCGACATAGGCGAACACCTGTGGCAGATTGACTACTGGGAAGATCTGATTTCCAGCACCGCTGAACTGCTACACTACGAGCGATACATAAGCAACAACCCGAAAAACTGGTCGCGCGACCGCTGGGGAGCCATCACCGCGCACATGCTGGGTAATGAATCCCTCCTGGATTTACCCAAGCGGGCATTTGTAGCATCTCAGGGATTCAGCGCAACTGAACTTAAGCCGCAGCTTCTCTCTTCGAGGCACGGGACTTCAGTCCCGACATCCCGGAATATGCCGCTCATTTCAACCTTCACAAGTCCACAGGAACGGGAAATCCTTCGGCGGGCGCTCGCCAAAAAGCGCAGCATCATTCACGTATGTCCCCAAGGAATCCCGACAGAGCAAGAGTTCACCCCCGAACAACAGCAAGCACTTGTTGAAAAACGCCTCCTGTTCCTCTCCCCGCAACCTCAAGTCTCCAAACTGAACAAACAAGTTGCAACCTGGTGCAACGAATATGTCCTTCGCCACGCCTCAGAAATCTGGGTAGGCAACATCTCCCCCAACGGCATGCTCAACACAATGCTTTCCGCCCTGTTGAAAAATGAATAATGGGCCAGGCTGCTGATTAACTTTTTCCTTGCCCCAAGGCTCTGCAACTTATAAAATAACCGCAATTACCATGCCACACCCCACCCTCACCGAATCACAGATTGACACGCTGGACGACATCTTTGACGCCGACAAGGCATCTGCATTGCGCAGGATGCTGACAGCCGGTTGGTTTCGGAAAGCGGTGCTGCCTATCGATGCCATCGACAAAAAAGGCAAAGGCCTGCTGTTCATTGCAGCGTTCAACAATGCAATCAAATGCATGAAGGTGCTCCTGGATGCCGGGGCAGATATAAATCAACGCGATAAGGATGGAGCTACGCCGCTCCACTGGGCTGCCGGCATGTTCCACACTGAGGCTGTGCGACTCCTGCTGGCAGCAGGCGCAGACTCCACTGCGCGTAATAAAAACGGCAGCACTCCTCTCAGTTGGGTCAGAACCAGAGAAGCCAGCGAATGCAGAACGCTGCTTAAGGCGGACATGCGGGCACGCGGCATGAATGTACCGGACGGCCCGGTAATGACGCTCGATAAACTGCGCCAGAAGCTGAACCGGGAAGCCGTCCTTTTCCACAGCAAGGCGGCACAAGGGGAAGTCGCTGGTACGCAGAGCTGGCTGGGCCGAGTGACCTGGCAGCACCCCGGCGAGATACGCCCTGTGGACACAGAAGGCACCCCGCTGGAGCCGCTGGCTACTCTCTTCGTGCGCGATTTACCGTATGTCCCTGCTCCGCTCAGGGGACTGGAGCTCATCACCATCTTCGCCCCGCAGGAAGCCTGGGCCATGGATCCGGAGGAAGAGCCCAGGCTGGGCTGCGTCATCCGCGGCTATGCCAGCACTGAGGGACTGGAGCCCCGCGATTACACATCCGACGAACTGACGCCCTGCATCCTCACCCCCGAACATGTTAAAAACGACATTCCCAAATGGCCGGACTGCGGCGGCAGCAAAGAGCTGTGGGAGGAAATCTGCGAGCATGAAATAATCAGAGGGAGGGATTATCAGGATGACATCTATCCGGCAGACTACGAAACGCACAAACTCGGTGGCTACCCCACTTACGCACAAGGCGCGCCGGACATTCCCGCAGGCTACGAATTCGTACTGCAAATCAGTTTCGATGAAAACGCCGGCCTCACTATCGGCGACCTGGGAAATTACTTCTTCTTTTACAATGCCAGCGAAAACGACTGGCGAGTCTATGCGGATTGCTACTAATTGCCGGAAACTTACACCAAACCCGCGCCGGAAACCGGCGCGGGTTATATAGTAAACAAACGCTGCAGGTAAAACTATTCCACGCTGACCTTCAGCGACTTCTGAACAGATTTACCATATTCGTTTGTAAGTGTGTATTTGAGAGTATCTGTTCCCGTGAACCCGGACTTGGGAGTATAAACCGCCTTTCCTTTCTTGCAGACAACGGTGCCGCCCTTGGCGCTGGTATCATTCCATTTGATACCAGGCTTCTTCGCAAAACTCCGAAGCGATTCCTCGCCGCAGGGTAGTGTCAGGGTCTGATTCTTCCGTATCTGCGTATTTTCCGGCAGCATCCAATAGGTAAGGTCCCACTTGGGAAGCTTCTTCTCATCCAGATACGCAGCAGCACCTGCTGAGGGAAGCAGCTTGAAATGGGCAAAATAGGGGCGTACGTCACGCTTGGCGGCTTCTGAAAGACCAATCAGATAGCGGTCAATCTTGGCCTGGTCAGCATCTACGCCCTGCACAAAGTCCCACTTGTACATATCGTCCTTCTTGTCCCTGAGCCGATGGATGGTGGTTTTCATTGCTTTCCAGCCGAAAGTATCGGTATAGCCAATCATCATGGACGTGATGGAATGAGACCAATGGTGCGTTCCCTTGCCGGAAATCTTGTACCATTTATCCTGCATGATTTCGAGGATACCTTTATCATTCGGGTCGAACAGGCGGGAAAGATGGCGGCCATGCGAGTCCTTCCAGTTAAACTCCTTACCCTTGCGAGCCTTCATATAGTAACCGCCCCAGTTCGGGGTAGCTTCCGCCCAGAAAGAAAGCTCCATTTCACCAAAGTC
>JAZLDD010000003.1:0-82448 GCA_045614585.1 Akkermansia sp.
TGGGTGGCTCCGGCTGCGGCTCCGCGGGTGTAGTCGGCTCCGCCGGGGTGGGTGGCTCCGGCTGCGGCTCCGCGGGTGCAGTCGGCTCCGGCTCTCCATTCAATCGACGCAACCTGGCCTGTATACGCTCTTGGCGAGCCTTTTCCTCTGCCTCCACCTCGGCTTTCCGCATTGGCGAATCCGGGTGAATCAGCGAACCACGCTCTTTCAAATAGGCGCAAAGAGCCTTAGACGCCTTAGAATAGTAGCGGTCGTAATGAATGCGCAGAGAATTTCCGCGACGGTTCAAAGCATTGATATCAGCACCAGCCTCAATCAGCAGACGGGCTATCTCGACTGCGGCCTCAGGGCTATCCTTACGCCGCACGGGGATATTGAAGAGAGGTTCCTGCCCATATCGTCTGGCTCGCGGAGAAACCTCAATGCTCACCCCGGACTCCAACGCAAGGCGCACACCCTCTACATCGCCCTTGCGAATCAGATCTATCAGGGGCACAGTGCCGGGCTCCTGCCTGAGCATTGATTCACCCGTCCTGACCGACGTATCAGATTGAGCCATACCCACTTTGGTCAGCACCTGCACGAGGTCTTCGCGATACGATGCCCATTTCAGCGGCCAGCCCAGCATGCGCTTCTTCAAATCCTGCTCTCCATACTGCAGAAGCAGCATACGCATCTCATGATTAAAATCGGAATTACCCAGCTCACAGAATGGCACCGTGGTCACCATGCGATTTCCCTTCCAGGTGGTCATGGGCACATCCGGATTCGCCCCTTTCTCAAGCAGCACACGAGCCATCCGCACACGGGCAGCCGCAGTGCGGGAATTCATGAAGCGCACCAGCAGCCCCAGCGGAGTATCACCGACATAGCCAAGCTGCTGCCAGTCCCCCGGGCGTGCATCTATCGGCACACCGGCATCTACCAATGCGTTAAAAAGATTTTCATCTGCATACACGCATGCTGCGTGCAGGGCTGTAAACCCGCTGGGAGAAACTTTTGCGGCCTCGCCACTGTGCATGATACCATACAGAAGCTCAGGCATTTCGCTCTGCCAGCTCCACTGCCCGCGATAAATACCGGAGTTCTGCTCCATCATCTGGGCAGAATTATGATGGGGGTCATTTGACGGGCGCACATCGGCAATACCTGTTCGCCCTGCCAGCAAGTCCAATGAAGAGCACAACTCGATGCTCCACTCCACCGCATA
Organism: Akkermansia sp.; assembly: GCA_045614585.1. Classification (GTDB taxonomy): domain Bacteria; phylum Verrucomicrobiota; class Verrucomicrobiia; order Verrucomicrobiales; family Akkermansiaceae; genus Akkermansia. The sequence goes on from JAZLDD010000003.1 coordinate 1,211, forward strand.
CAACGTAGAGCTCAACATCAGCGAAGCTATGACCGCAGGTATTTTCATACTCAGTTATCTGCGCCACAGAGTATGCCGGGGCGCGGTTTTATTCTCCACAAATACCATACCAGCGTCAAGCTCATTCTTTGACTTTTCACCCATAAAAAGCGGCGCAGGCATAGCCCGCGCCGCTGAACAATTTTCTTCTGAAAACTTAGTGTTTCTTGCAGAAATCCTCAAGGCGGTCAAGACCTTCCTTGAGCACATCCAGTGAGGTGCAGTAGGAAATGCGGATAGCATTATCGTTACCGAAAGCGATACCGGGAACGGCGGCCACCTTATAGCGGTCGAGCAGCTTCTCGCACAGTTCAAGAGAGCCCATGCCCAGCTCCGTGGTATCAATGAAGAAGTAGAAAGCGCCCTTAGGCTCCACTACCTTGATTTTGGGCATTGCAGAAAGGCGGCTGAACACATACTGACGGCGGAAATCATATTCCTCACGCAGGTCAGAGATGAAACTCTGGTCGCCGGTAAGAGCCTCTATGGCACCGTACTGGCAGAATGTCGTGGCGTTGGAGGCAGTGTGGTCCTGAATAAGCTTGATATACTTGGCAATGTGAGCAGGAGCCGCGGAATAACCAAGGCGCCAGCCGGTCATGGCATAGCCCTTGGAGAAGCCATTGATAGTGATAGTGAGGTTGTAGATATCCTCGCTCAGAGCAGCCATGGAAACATGCTTGGTGTCGCCATAAACAAGATGCTCGTAGATTTCATCGGCAATGATGAGGATATCCTCATCCACAGCAATCTGGCCCAGAGCGCGCAGTTCATCCTCAGTGTAGACCGTACCGGTCGGGTTATGAGGCGTGGTCAGGATAATCATCTTGGTGCGGGGAGTCATGGCATTCTCAAACTCCTCGGGAGTAATCTTCCAGCCATTCTCAGCCTTGGTTTCAACAAATACGGGCGTACCGCCGCAAAGCTCCACCATGGAAGGATAGCTCACCCAGTAGGGAGCGGGAATAATCACTTCATCACCGGCAGAAATCGTAGCACGCAGAGCGGTATACACAGCAGGCTTGGCGCCGCTGCACACGCAAATCTGATCTGCGGTGTAATTCAGGCCATTGTCGCGCTTGAGCTTATCGGAAATAGCCTGGCGAAGCTGAGGCAGACCCACAGAAGGGGTATACTTGGTAGCACCGTTATTCAGCGCTTCGATAGCAGCTTTCTTGATATTCTCAGGTGTATCCTTGTCAGGCTCACCGCCGGCCAGGCCGTACACCTGCTCACCGCGGGCCTTCATTTCCTTGGCCTTATTGGTCACAGCCAGAGTCAGGGAAGGAGAAAGAGATTCAGCGCAATCAGAAATGAAATCCATTGTCGTATAAATAAGTTAAAATTGGTACACAGTGCATGCGCTCCGGTACGCAGCGCACACCGCTGAGTATTCTAAGCCCGGGCAAACGCTTTGGCAAGGAAAATATATAGTGGTGACACGCTTTACCCTGATTCGCGCTTGCAATTTCACAGAAGGCTTGTACAATCAAAGGTCGTCATGCCGGGCATTTTCCAAACCATCAGCGCCTATCTGTCTCGATACACATCACCATTTGTCATTGCTGCGGCAGCCCTTGCATTTGTCATGCCGGAGCTCTTCTCCTGGGTAAAGGGCGATGCACAAGCGATGATTCTCGGCTTCATCATGCTGACAATGGGCATGACCCTGCGGCCGGAGGATTTCCGGATACTGGCCATGCGCCCGTGGGATATAGGCATTGGCACCCTGGCACAGTTCAGCATCATGCCATTGCTTGCGTGGGGGCTGGTGCTATGCTTTGACCTGCCGAAAGGTATCGCCGCCGGACTTATTCTGGTGGGGTGCAGCCCCGGCGGGGTTTCCAGCAACATCATGAGTTTTCTCTGCAAAGGAGATGTAGCCTACTCTGTGGGCATGACTACGGCGTCAACCCTCCTTGCCCCCATCATGACACCGCTGCTCATGCTGTGGCTGGCGGGAGAAAGCATAGATGTGGATGCCGCCGGCATGTTCCGCAGCATTCTTTTTGTCACCATCCTGCCAGTAGCTATCGGCGCATTCTGCAATGGAAAATGGGGAAATCGCCCGGCTTATGCAGAAGTATGCAAAATCATGCCGGGGCTCTCCGTCATCGGGCTGGCATGCATTGTCGGTGGAGTCACCGCGGCAAAAGGCTCCAGCTTTTTCAGCAGTGGTGCGCTCATCTTTCTCACCATTTTTCTGCACAACTCTCTGGGATATGTGCTGGGGTATCTCACAGCCAGATGCACCCGCATGAGCAAAGCCAAACGCCGCACCCTGAGCATCGAGGTCGGCATGCAGAACGCTGGCCTGGCCACTGTGCTTGCGGGGCGCCATTTCCCCGTGCTTCCGGATGCCGCCGTGGCAGCAGCCATCTGCTGTGTGTGGCACAGCATTTCCGGCACCCTGCTCGCTGGTTTTTATAATACCATCGACCGCTGGAGAAAAGGCTGAAGCCAATCCAGTTCACGCTCAAATTCCTCAAGAGATTCCGGGATTCTGCGAGTTGTCTCAATCGTAACCATGGCAGAATCACCCAGCAACGAGGGAATAAAGCGGCTCATATCCAGCACCCCCTGCCCCAGTTGCGTGTGGTCATCTATCAGCAGAGATGTATCCATCATATCCGCGAGATGATACATAGCCGGGCGGAATGCATTGAACGCCTCCAGCATAGCATCCTGTTCGCGGTTCAGATAATTTGCAGCGCAGAGCGCATGAGGTATATCGAGACAGAAACCACAGCCGCAACTCTCCATCACCAGTCTGATTTCCGCAGGAGTTGAGCCTCTGCACTCCAGGATTTTTCCATCATTCCGGGTGATACATGGTTTATTTTCAATCAACGCGCGCGGTTCATCCAGCATAGCCAGTTGGCGGGCAGTCTCTTCAATACAGCCGAATGTTCCACCATGGAAGATTATATACCGGGCTTCCAGCGCATCTGCAAAACGGCCAGCTTCCGCATAAAGTCTGCGATTGCGCTCAGCACACTCCGGCAATGCAAGATTAAACCCATGCTTGAAATGCGGAGCATGTATTACCACCGGAAGACGCAGCGACCTCCACTCCTGCAATGTGCCCAAGGTCCCGGGCACTACATACAGTTCCAGATAATCGAATCTCCCGGCATCATACAAGCTCTGGGCAAGTTTCGGGTACACTCCGGTATTGACCGACCATAATTTGAGACCTCGCAGCATAAGCAATGCCCGCAGTCTACTGCAATTCCACCAGCAACTCAAGAGCAGAATAGGCCATGGCAGCATTCCGGCTTGCACAAGTGCCGGATTGGTGCTAAGCTTTCCGCGTTATGTGGACAGGACGTTTTTCACAGCCTACAGCAGATTTGGTTTTAGAATATGGTGAATCCGTTTCCTATGACTGGAAACTCTACGAGCATGATATCGCAGGCTCCACGGCCCACGCCCGTGCCCAGCTGAACGCCGGCATGCTCACGCAGGATGAGTTTAATGCCATTGCAAACGGATTGCAGGAAATCCTGGCTGATATCAAAGCCGGCAATTTCAGCTGGAGCATGAAGCTGGAAGATGTGCACATGAACATCGAAAGCGAACTCACACGCCGAATCGGAGCCCCCGGTGCAAAACTGCACACAGCCCGCTCGCGCAATGACCAGGTTGCCACGGATACCCGCCTGTACTGCCGGGCTCAGATTGACACCACGATTGAACTGCTCAAGGACATGCAGCGAGCGCTGGTCCAGAAAGCCGCTCAATACGCCGAAGTGCGTATTCCCGGTTACACTCACCTGCAGCGGGCTCAACCCGTCACCATTGGTCACCACCTGCTTGCCTATGTGGAAATGCTCGACCGCGATGCCGAGCGTCTTGCAGATTGCCGCCGCCGCGTGAATGTCAGCCCGCTTGGTAGCGGTGCCATTGCCGGCAGCACCATCAATCTCAACCGCCATGCCATTGCTGCAGAACTCGGATTCGACAGCGTAACGGAAAACTCCATGGATGCCATCGCCGATCGCGACTATATCATGGAAACCCTGTTCGACCTTTCCCTCATCGGCACGCACCTTTCCCGACTGAGCGAAGACCTGGTGCTCTGGAGCAGCGCGGAATTCGGCTATTGCACACTGAGCGATGCTCACACCACCGGCTCCAGCCTCATGCCTCAGAAAAAGAACCCGGATGTCTGCGAGCTCACACGCGGCAAGAGCGGGCGGCTGTATGGCAATCTTGTTAGCGTCATGGTTGCCGTCAAGGGTCTACCGCTCACTTACAACCGCGACCTCCAGGAAGACAAGGAACCGCTCTTCGATTCCTTTGAAACCATCAGCCTTGCACTTCGTGTCAATGCGGAAATGGTTGCAGCCATGCGCATTAACCCCGAACGCTGCGCCGCCGCGGTAAGCGACCCCCTGCTCCTGGCCACCGATCTGGCAGACTACCTTGTGCGCAAGGGGGTGCCGTTCCGCAAGGCTCACGAGCTGGTCGGCAAGGCCGTGGCCGTTTCCGTAGGCACCGGAACCCCGCTCAATGAACTGAGTCTGGACGAATTCAAGGAAATTTCTCCGGAATACGGTGAAGATGTGCACGAGGTATTCAATCTCGACCGCGCATTCTCTCTCCGCACCAACCCGGGAGCGCCCAATCCGGACAACTCGGCTCGCAGATTGTCATACTGGCAAAGCAAGCTTGCCTGATACAACGAGCCGCTTCTCCACTTCCGGCAGTGCTCACGCAAGTGAGCACTGCCTTTCTTCACCCCGTTTCCTACGCATCAAGCTTTTTGCAATACAGTTTTTATACTTGCAATTTGTGCTGTAAAAGTGCAGTATAGAAACAGCTTCTCCAACCAACTCAGATGACCACAACAATAACCAAAATCGGACTTATTCAGAACGCACCGCTCCCGGGCGATTTTTCAAACAATTTGAGAGCAATTGTACAAGGATACCGCGAATGCCTTGATCATGGCGCCGAAATAGTCATTGCCCCCTCTGCCGCGCTGTGCGGGCTTGAGCCTCATAGTCTTGCATCAAGAAAATCATTCATCAACCAGACCAAAGCAGCTTTGGAGTCACTCTCCCGGGAACTGAGCCATGTACCGTTGATTCTGGGGGCATATACCCTGACCATAGGAGCAGATGAGCTCTACGTGGGCATAGTTGGTGAAGATGATGATGACACTGATCCATGGATGGAAAATGACCGCAGCGTCATACTGACTCCCTATCTGATTGAAAAAGAGAGCGTCACTGAACTCGAAGCAAATAGCGGAGTCAATATTCTGGGCACAAGAATCTACACAGATACCGGAGATGAAGAAATCCTTCCTGATGATGTGTACGACCTCATCGTGAGACTACCCAACACCCCCTGGCACGCAGGGGCAGCAAAAGATGATGAAGAAACTCGCAGATGGGAAGCCAGCATGGCTGGTGCGACAGTGGTATGCAGCAGACCGGTAGGCACAATCGGTGGAAACATCTATGGCGGAGGCTCAGGCGTCTATTCAGCAGAAGGCAAGACCATTTTCCGGCTGCCTTTCTTTGAGACCGCAGCCAAAGTCATCGACATATCGCGCAAACCCCAGGCACTGCACCTGCCGGATCCGGAAGAATTACTTTCATCTGCCCTCGAAAGAGGCATAAGAGACAACGTGCGGAACAACGGATACAGCGGTGTCTGCATTCCGCTGGAGCACCCGAACTCAGCCCTTCTGGGCGTACTTTGCGTAAATGCGCTGGGAGCAGCCAATGTGTGCGGCATCAGCTTTGACCAGCAAAACGACCTGGCGGAAAAGCTTGGTATCAGTTGCTTCCGCCCCCAATTCCAGGCATTGGAAGAAAGCGCATCAGGCGCTCTGGGAGGAGATGATGCCACAGCTCTGCTGGAGCGCATCCGCACAGCTGTAGCAATGACACATGCAGAAAGCCGGGGCATGATGCTCTGCAGCCCGCTCGCCCGCCGCGAAATCATGCTGGGAGAGTTCAGCATGTATGGCCTGAGCGGGGGGCACCTGGCGCCGCTCGGCAATCTGTATGATGTTGATCTTTACCTGCTCTGCGACAGGTTCCGGGAGCAGCACAGCGATATATTCGGCTCTCTGACAGAACCGCCCCACGGCACAACAAACCGAATCATTCACGAGCTGGCAGATCTGAACACCCCACCAACTATCCTTCTGAAAGCAGAAAAGAACTACCTCTTCAAGGAAAACGACGTGCGTCTGATTCAGCGCAGACTGGTCGCCTCTGCCATCAAGCGCACGCAGCTGCCCATCATTCTGCATGCAGATGCCCCCCTTGAGCAGCTGAGCTTCCCGCTTTCTCACCGGCTTAACGATTAGTTCTATCTGAGTATAAGTTATTGAACCGATATGAGGGTATGCAGCGTCCATACGCTACATACCCTCATGAAAAGTAAAAATCTGACCCGATACACCTACGAAAGCACCGATTTTCAAGGTTGGAGAGTAAGCATCCAGCGTTGCGGCCGCATCATCACCCGTTACTTCTCTGATCTGCAATACGGCTCTGAGGAAGAATCCAGAGCTGCGGCCATAGAATACAGGGACGCCGTATTTGCCAACATGTCGCAACACCACGACAATCTTCCCGAATACATGGATGCAGAACTAGCCCATGTGCAGCAGTTGCTGCGAGAAAAAGGCTCCGGTGTTTAATCGTCATCCGGGTCTATCGCGCGCAGTTTCTCGCGCTTGGCTTTCCTTGCCGCCGGAGATGCAAAAATCTGGGGGGCAAGCAATGCCCGCAATTCGGCATCGGCAAAGAATCCGGCCTTCTCTAATCGCATGAATTGCAGAGCTACAAGTTCCAGAGCATCCACAACAGGCTGCTTCGCGCCTTCAGTATTATCTATATACTGCCAAAGAGCCTTTTCATCCACAGCAAACAAATCTTCCAATGCTGTCAGGCTTGATTTAAGCTCTGGCAGATTTTCCCTGACCGCTGCGGCGGAACTCATCTTCTCCAGCACTTCTGCCTCCTGAGTAAGAGCTGCAACCAACCGGCTGCAGGCATCAGCCATCGGATCCGTTTCCGCAGCATAAATGGCAGAGGTCACAAAAAGGAGAGGGAGCAGCGTCTTGTACATGCTGTCATTTTAGGCGTTATGAGGGTGGAATGTCAAGCATCTACTGGCAAAATATGCTTTTCTTCGTGACAAACTATGGCATATGCGCTAGTATAGATGCGCAGGGAACCACCTGTTTATCCTCCTATGTCCCAATCCATTCTCATCGTCATTCCAGCCCGCTACGCTTCCACTCGTCTCCCCGGCAAGCCGCTTGTCAAGATTGCAGGAGTCGAAATGATTAAACGAGTGGCCGACATCGCAGCCTCTATCTGCCGCAACAACGAAAACTGCAACTACGTGGTCGCCACGGATGACCAGCGCATCGTAGATTACTGCCAGGGGGTAGACATCCCGGTAGTGATGACTGCAGAGACCTGCCGCAGCGGCACCGAGCGCTGCTGGGATGCCGTAAGCCAGCAAGCAGCCGCACCTGACTTCATCGTCAACCTGCAGGGTGATAACCCCCTCTGCCCGCCCTGGGTCATTCAACAGCTGATTGACGAGTGGAAAGCCTGCCCGGCAGATGTATTCACCCCCTGCATTCACCTGGACTGGGCAGAATACGACCGCCTCGTGGAATCCAAGAAGACCACGCCCTACAGCGGAACTACCGTGCTGGTAGATAAGAACGGCTATGCCCTCGCCTTCTCCAAGAGCACCATTCCCGCCATCCGCAAGCCCGAAAAAGCCCGCGAAACCATGGAGAAGAGCCCGGTGCGCCGCCACGTGGGCCTGTATGCCTACACCTACTCTGCACTCAAGAATTACTTTGAGCTGCCGGAGGGTGACTACGAAAAAGGCTGCGTTGAAGGGCTGGAGCAGATGCGCTTCCTCTACAATGGTCTGCGCGTCAAGATGGTGGAGGTAAACTACCGCGGCCGCAAAACCACCAGCGGCGTAGACTCTCCCGAGGATGTTGCCCGCGTGGAAGCCATTCTCGCTGAATACGGTGAGTACGAACTGTAATTCCCTCATGAGCGAAGTTCCGCAGCATATCGCCATCATCATGGATGGCAATGGTCGCTGGGCCAAGCAGAAAGGCATTCTCCGCGCCAAGGGGCATGAGGAAGGCGGCCGCTCTGTACAACGGGCACTGGACCTTTGCCTGGAGCATGGCGTGAAGTGGCTCACTCTCTACGCCTTTTCCACCGAAAACTGGGGGCGTTCCAAACTGGAGGTGAGCGCCCTCATGCACCTGCTGGATAAATACCTGAAGGAGCGCACCCCGGAAATGATGGAGAAGAACGTGCGTCTGCACGCCATCGGCGAGCTTCACATGCTGCCCGAGAATTGCCGCAACCAGCTTCAGGCCAGCATGGAGGCCACCAAGGGGAACGATGAGCTCAACCTCGTGCTGGCGCTCTCATATGGCTCCCGCCAGGAAATAACGGCAGCAGTGCGCACCCTGGCCGAACAGGTACAGAGCGGGGTCCTGGCTCCTCAGGACATTACCCCGGAAATGATTTCCAACAGTCTTTACACTGCGGGCATGCCGGATCCGGACCTCCTCATCCGCACCAGTGGTGAAATGCGAATCTCCAACTATTTACTCTGGCAAATCAGTTACGCAGAACTCTACGTGACCGATGTACTCTGGCCGGATTTCGGGAGAGCGGAATTCGAAGCCGCTCTGGCAGAATACGCGCGGCGCGAACGCCGATATGGCAAGCGCTGATACCGCCGGAGCAAAACCTGAGTTCATTCTGCACCGTCCTCGCTCTCCGGAGCCTGGACGGTGCGGCATTTTTCCGCAAGAGCCTCCGCGCGCTGGAAGGCCATATCATGCAATTCCTTTTCTGTGCAGATGTGCTCCGTCCACAAGTTTCCCTGCAAACCCAGCACAAGAGGGGATTCCGGCACCTGATAGCGCCGTATCATCTCAGGAGTAATCACATGTTCTCCCGGGCGGGCATCCTCCTGCCGCTGGGGATAGTCGAAATAAAAATGGCTGTTCGGGCAGAGAATAACCGGCAACCCCATAGTGAGCACACTCTCCAGCTCAGAACCACGCCAGAGCATGACCCACTGGCCGCGTACGCCGTTGCACGCAGCTTCATCCCAGGTAATGGCCGGGTGGCCTTTCGATTTTACATAATCCACCATTTCCTGCATGAAAAGCCGCTGCTGCTCGCGGCTTAACAGGCTCTCATCCACCTCGTCGCCACCAAGATGAATCGGTGTGCCTGCAGGAAAAATCTCCATCACTTCATCCAGCACCCTTTTGACAAACCGCTTCACCTCCGGTTTTTCCACTGCGAGCACATCCTTTCCGAGCTTGCAGCCAGGGGGCGGTACCAGCGCGAATCCGGGATATGCCACCAGCGCAGCATAAAAATGCCCAGGCATATCGATTTCTGGCACCAGGGTAATACCCAGGCGCTTTCCATAGGCCACAAGCTGCTTCATGGTCTCCTGTGAATAGAAACCACCGTAGCATTCCGCAAAATGCGAGCCAATTTCATGCAGACTCCAATTCCACTCGCCTTCCGGGAGTCTCTTGCGCCAGGCTCCTATGCTGGTAAGCCTCGGATAGCTGCGGATTTCGAGGCGCCAGCCGGGGCCGTCGGTAAGGTGCAGATGCAACCGATTCAAGCCCAGTTCGGCCATGCGGTTCATCAAGCGCATCAGCACGTCAGGCTGAAAGAAATGCCGTGAAACATCCACATGCAATCCGCGCCATTCATAGCACGGTTGCGGGGTGGAAGCCTTCGCCACGCTAAGCAGCAGCGAAAGCAGGATGACACAAAGCCACCTCATGCCGGATTCAGCACGTTCAGCAAACGAGTCACAGGCAACCCGATTACGTTGTCCAGATCACCCTCAAAACGTTCGATTATCAATTCGCCATGCTCCTGAATAGCATAAGCCCCGGCCTTATCGAACACATGCACCAGCTCCATGTAATGCAAGGCATCCGCCTCACTGAGAGCGCGGAATGTCACCCGGCTGATTTCGGCAAAATCCCGGCGCTCACCACCGGGCATGATGACAGCCACCGCCGTACATACACTGTGAGTGCGCCCCTGCAGCAGCATGAGCATATCCAGTGCCTCGCGTGCATCGGCAGGCTTGCCAAGCGGCTGGCCATCGATGAATACCAGTGTATCTGCACCGATAACCGTAGCTTCCGGAAATTCACGAGCCACGACCTCTGCCTTGGCTGAGGCGTTGATAGCACAAAGCATTTCAGGAGCCAGCGAGGCATCGTGCACCTCCTCCGTATCGCGCACTTCGACACGGAAACGCAAACCCTCACGCTGCAGCAGTTCGCGACGGCGGGGCGACTGAGACGCAAGAATAATCATTTATCGAGAGGAGACATGCGGTCCAGCACGCGGTGGCGCACTTCATCCGGCAACTCGTGCAAGCCCTGAATGGTAGTACCCAGCAATTTGGATGCAGCCGCGCGGCAGGCGTCGCGATCCTCCACCGTTTCAAACTCAAGCCCGACCAGAGCGCGCCCCACATGCTCGCCGGAATAGCGGTAATTGAAGTAGCACAGGTGAGCATACTGGCCCATAACCCCCATAAATTCCGAGAATGCGCCGGGGCGTTCGGGGAATTCGATTACAAAGAACACCGGATGGTTCAGGCGCTCACGGTCGTAGGAAATCATACGGAATCGCACATCGTCATGGTTCGTGACATCGCGAGCATTCAGACCTTTAGCAGCCAGAGCCCGCTCAATTTCTTCGAACTGAGCATCTGTGGCAAGCACTCCGAAAACCGGCTGCTGAATATCACCGGCAAGGCGGCCATACTGCACATCGGTCAACTGCACGCCTGCCGGAATACTCTCCAGATACTTGATAATCTGACCACGTTTTGTTTCCATGGGTATCTGGAGGAACCTCTCATGGCGATTGCTTTCCTGCACACCGGCACGACTGGCCACCACCCCCATCTGGGTGAAATCCATATTGGCACCGGAAAGGATGACAAGACACTTCTCTCCGGGGGCAATATTACCATTCCGCGCATCCTGAAGCAGTGCAGCCAGTCCCATGGCACCGGAAGGCTCCGTAATCACGCGCAGGCCATTCCAGAGCGAACGGATAGCTTTGCAGACCTCTTCATTGCTCACCGTCACATAACCATCCAGCAGCTCTGAGCAGAGTTCATAGGTCAGCTTACCGGCGGTTCGTACGGCCGTGCCATCACAGAACACATCCACATATGGCAAAGTTCGGCGCTCTCCGCTGTCTACAGCCAGTTTCATGGAAGCCTGGTTCACTCCTTCCACGCCGATGCACTTGCACTCCGGCCAGAACTTCTTGAACCAGCAGGCACAAGAGGCAGCCAGACCACCACCGCCAATCTGCAGATACACTCGGTCAAAGGGCCCCTGCCCGCTCATGACCACTTCATCGGCCAGGGTACCCTGTCCTCCCATGGTGTAAAGGTGATCGTAGGGATGCACAAAGGTAAGGTTATTGGCATCTGCAAACTCATGGGCTGCCGCAGAGGCGGCGTCGTAGGAGTCACCCGTGAGCACAATTTCCACCTGATCGCCACCGTGCATACGAACGGCATTCTGTTTCACCTCAGGGGTGGAACGAGGCATGAAGATATGAGCCTTGCAGCCGAGCCGGCGGGCGGCCAGCGCCACGCCCTGCCCGTGGTTGCCGGCAGATGCCGCCACCACACCGCCTGCGCGCTGCTCAGGGGTAAGCTTGGCCATGCAGTTGTACGCACCGCGCCACTTGTATGCCTTGATCGGGCCCAGGTCTTCCCGCTTGGCAAAAATCGTGGTAGAAATTCCGGGAATCACGATTTCCTGCAATGGGGTGGCGCTGCCTACTGCATACACGCGCTGGCGCGCCTGCAGGATTTCGTCAAAAAGCTGGTCTCGTAATGTGCTGCTCATGGCCTTGTGAGCACAATTGTATAATCCCTGCCAGCCTAAGGCAAGCACGTAATGTGTTCACCCGGAATTATGCCATTCCTCATACCCATCAAAAATACTGCCTCACTTTCGGCTCGCCATAGGGATGAAGAGCATGTATAATGCGCGCGTGAGCAGAAAGATACAAGTCTATACCGGTGGTTCCGTGGGGTGCAATGGCTATCTCATTGAGGGCGCAGATGGCTATGTAGCGATAGATGCCCCGCAGGGTATGGCTGCCTGGGTTGCCAGAAATCTTCCGGAAGGCAGCAAGCTCACACACCTGCTGCTCACCCACCAGCATTTTGACCATGTGGAAGGAGCCGCCGAACTGCAGCGCCGCACCGGCTGCACAATCCATGCCGTAGCTCCATTCAGTAGAACGCTCACCTTGGAAGAAGCGGCAGGTGCCTGGGGAATACCACCCGTTGAACCCTACACCGTGAATGATGTATTGGGAACCGCCCCCGGCAAGGCCGACTGGGCTGGACTGAACTGGGAAATCTTCCCCATTGCCGGACACGCCACCGACGGAGCCGCCTACTATCTGCCCGGTGATGATGAAGTTTTTGTGGGAGACATTCTGTTTGCCGGCAACGTGGGACGCACCGATTTTCCCGGTGGCAGCATGAGCAGCCTGGTGCGCGGCATACGCGAACATCTCATGCCTCTGCCCCCGCACACCACGGTAAACAGCGGGCATGGCCCGGCCTCCAGCATCGGCGAGGAACAGCTCAATAACCCATACATCTGCTGAGCAGAAATATGAATGATAATTTTACACAACAAACGGAAACCAAGATGACATTCGAAGAGCTGGGGCTCGCTGCCCCCATTCTGGAAGCCGTGAAGGACTGCGGCTATGAAAACCCGACCCCGATTCAGGAACAGGCTATCCCCCACATCATGCAAGGCAAGGATGTGATTGGCGCCTCTCAGACCGGCACGGGAAAATCTGCGGCCTTCGCCCTGCCCCTGCTCAGCAATATCACCCACACCGGTCAGCCACAGGTGCTGGTGCTGGAGCCCACCCGTGAACTGGCAGACCAGCTCGCAGAATCCTTCCGCACCTACGCCAGGCACACCGATATCAAGGTAGGTCTGCTCTACGGCGGTGTGGGATACGGTGCGCAGACAGAGGAGCTCAAGAAAGGTGTCGATGTCGTCGTCGCCACCCCCGGTCGTCTGGTAGACCATTTCTACCGCGGGAATATGAAGTTCAAGGCCATCAAAACCCTCGTGCTGGATGAGGTTGACCGCATGACCGACATGGGCTTCCTTCCCATCGTGCGCAAGATTGTGAACCTGTGCCCCTGGGAGGGCCGCCAGACCCTCTTCTTCTCCGCCACCATGCCGCAGATTCTGCAGGGCTTTGCCAAGTGGTGCCTGACCGACCCGGTGGAAATCGCCATTGCCCGCCGTGAGGTGGCCAGCACCATCTCCCACGCCTTTTACCCGGTGGGGCTCGACCAGCGGGATGAACTGCTGCTCGCCCTGGTGAAGCAGACAGAGTTCCAGAACCTCATGATTTTCACCCGCACCCGCAAGGAAGCTGACTCCGTGGGAACCATGCTCGCCAACGCCGGGTGGAAGGATGAGGTCACCGTCATGCACTCCGATATCGGCCAGAAAGAACGCATGGCTGCGCTCAAGGGCTTCAAGGAGGATAAGTTCCGCATCCTCGTGGCCACAGACGTGGCCGCCCGCGGAATCGATATCAACGGCGTGACCCATGTCATCAACTACCGCGTGCCCGAAAACCCGGAAGACTACGTGCACCGCATCGGCCGCACAGGCCGAGCCGAATCCACCGGCGACGCCTTCACCCTGCTCACCGCCGATGAGGTGGACTTTGCCAAGAGCGTGGAAATCTTCATCAATCGCAAGATTGCCCGCCGCAAGCTCGATGGCTTCGACTATGCCTACACCGCCCTGCTGGATGACGGTCCCGTGCGCCCCATCCGCAAGCCGCGTCCCGCACCCAAGCGCCGCCGCCGCTAATCGCACTCCATGCGCGTTGTCAGCATAGACCCTGCCATACGCAACACAGGATTCGCCGTCATCGACGGCGATTTCCGTGCCCCGCGCGCGCTGGAGTACGGCACCCTCTCCCTACCCGCCAAACTCAGCCAGAGCCAGTGTCTGCTGGCAATTCACGAACATGTGTGCGCGCTGATTGAAAAATGGCAACCCGATGAACTGGCCATCGAGGGCATCATCTATGTGCAGAGCCACCGCACCGCCATCACCATGGGCTCTGCGCGTGGGGCTGTAGTGCTGGCCGCCGCCCGGCACGGGCTGCAGATTATGGAATACCCGCCCACCTGCGTCAAACTGGCGACCGTGGGCCGCGGCGGTGCCGGCAAGCAGCAGGTCGCCTTCATGATGCGTGCCCTGCTCTCCCTCACTGAAACCCCGGCACCCGATGCCGCCGATGCCCTCGCCATCGGCTACACCCACCTGGCTGCCGCCGACCCCATCCGCGCCCACCTCTTCAAGGAGAGAAAGTATATTTAGTCCGACCAACGGGAGGATTTCGTCTGCGGCACTGCCGCAGATTTCGTCCACGCGCAGCGTGGATTTCGTCCTTGCCCGCCAGGGCAAGGATTTCGTTCACCATTTTACCAAGGGCTAATCATTACCCATTGATTGGGATAAGGACACGCCTTGCTCCTCCGGAAACGATATCCAGACCTGCGGTCTGGACGAAATCTGCCTACGGCAGACGAAATCGCCCTTACGGGCAACGATATCTGTGCCTGCGGCCCAGACGATAATCCGCGCCCTCAGCGCGGACTCGCACAAAACACCCCGGCGCAGATAAGCACACCGGGGTGTTGCATTTAACAGGAACCAGTCCTCATCAGAACTTATAGCTTGCGCCTACGTTCGCGCTGTGGGCATTCGCGTTCTCGACGAACTCGCCCGTGTAGCTGGCGTTCACGCTCCACTTGTCGGAAAGCTCGTAGCTGGCACCGATGGTAAAGTTGATACCCATGCGGCCGGGGTTCATGCCGGTGTAGCGGACGCCCTCCATGCTCACGGTCGGGTTGCTGCGGGCCATGTCCTGGTGCACGGCGATTTCGCCGAACACACCCAGCTTACCTGTGCGGTGGCTGGCGCCCACGCCGATTTCAGCACGCAGGTTCTGCAGCGAACCGGTATCCGTGCCATCCACGGTTGCGGCATCGCTGGCATAGTACTGCATGCCCGCAAACGGGCTCAGCACCGTGCTGGCATTCAGCTCGTGGTTGTAGCTCACGCGGCCATCCAGCTGCAGGTGCTTCTGGCTCCAGTCGCTGCCCATTGTCTCTGATTCGCTGCGTCCATAGGCGGCGCTCCAGTCGGCGGCAATTCCGCTGCGCCAGTTGCTCCGGCCGTAGATGCCCAGGTGCGTGGTATCCTGCTCGATGGTGCCGAAGCCATGGGCACTCACGCGGGTCCAGCTGTTGCCCAGCGCCAGGCCGAAGAGGCTGGCGCGGCCCACCTGCGTTTCCAGACCAAAGGCTCCGCCGGACACATTGGTGTCTGCACCTGCGTGGCCTCCAGCACTGCTGTGACGGCTGGAGCTGCCGATGGCGCTGGCCCACACGGCGCGCTCACCGCTGCCCAGCTGCACTGCCATGCTGTGGTTGGCTATGGCATTCACAAAGGCTCGGCTGGCTTCCAGCTGGCCCCAGTTGGCCTGCACCAGCGCATCCGCAGCCGGGTTTGCCTCCACCACTGCAGGGGCTGCTGCAGGAAGAAGCTCCGTATCTGCGGCGGACACTGCCCGGGGCCCCTGCGGATTCCAGTTTCCGGTCAGGGTCATGGTGATGGCCTTGTCCGTCTTCTGTATCGTGCAGTCATCCTCATCCACTCCGAAGATGGAGTAGAAATCCAGCGAACCGGTATAGTGACCGAAAGTCAGCAGATTATAGGTCTTGCCCTGCACGAAGTCATAATCCAGAATAATGCTGCTGCCGCTGGCGAGCGTGAGCGCTCCCTTCACCTTCAGTGTCTCAGGCTTGCTTCCGCTCATGGTCAGCTTACCGTCCTTCTGGATGCTAAGGCTGCCCGCGCTCAGCTTGCCATTCAGGGTGATGCAAGAATCACTGCCGATGGTCAGATTCTGTTTCACGGTGAGATTCTGCGGCTTGGCGCCACCGAGTCTCAATTCGGAGTTTGTCAGTTTCAGATTATTAGCCGTGAACTTGCCATTGATATCAGCGGTGGCATAGCTCAGCGTGGCATTGCCCTTCACGGTCACACTCTGCGGCTTGGTGCTGTTGCTCAGGTTCAGTGTAGAGTCACTCAGCGTCAGCTCCGCGGCGCTCAGCTTGCCATTCAGGCCCAGCTCTGAATCGTTGCGGATACTGAGCCCCTGCTTCACGGTGAGATTCTGCGGCTTGCTGCCACTAAGTTTCAGGCTGGAATCATCCAGCGTCAATCTGTTCGCCGTGAACTTGCCGTTGATATCTGCGGTGGCGGAGCTCAGCGTGGCATTGCCCTTCAGGGTCACGCTCTGCGGTTTGCTGCTGTTGCTCAATACAAGAGAGGAATCCCGGATATCCAGATCGATGGCACTCAGCTTACCGTTAATCTGCATATCCGAGTCATTGCGAAGCTCTACATCACCTTTCAGCGTGAGCGCGGCTGGCTTGGCAGATGCCGTCCTGAGCGTACCATCATCCAGCTTCAGGGAGAAAGCGCTCAGCTTGCCACCCAAGGTCAGGCTGCCTTCCTTCACGCTGACAGCAGAAACCTTGCTGTTCATGCTCAGTCCCTTGGCGCTGGTGGTCAGCGTGCCGCCATCGGTCACGCTGAGCGCATTGGTAGTAATCTTGCCCTTATCACCCAGCGACACGCTGCCGGTCACGGTGGTCGTGCCATTGCCAGAGAGCGTGCCGTTCACCGTGCCGCCCGCCAGAGTAGCGGTCTTGTTTATATTGAGCGTGGAGCCCTTCTGCAGCTCACCAGCCTCCAACGTGTAGGTACCGGTGAACTTCTTACCGCTCTTGATAGCAGCGGTTCCGGACTGGATAATGTCATTAGCTATGGCCTTGGAGCCCAGGTTCAGCGTGCCACCCTTCACATACACATCTCCCTTGCCCAGAGAGGTTGAGCCCTTCACCTTGATAGTACCGGCTTCCAGATAAGTATCACCCGTCCAGCTGCTGTTGCCATCGTTCAACGTGAGGGTGCCATTACCCTTCTTGGTCAGGTCACCCTCGCCAACAAGCGAGCCACCTTTCTTCTTGTCTCCCTTCAGGGTAAGATTCTTATCAACATTCACCGTGATAGCACCGGCGTTCACCTTACCCTCCAGAGTGATGGAGCCCTTACCATTCAGAAGCACCTCCGTATTTTTATCGACATCGCTGCTGGCAAGCGCCGAATCACCGGGGCGGAACGGATTCAGCTGCTCCGGCTTATCCGGCGTCACAGGTGTATCCGGAATCTCCGGATCATCCGGGGTCACGGGCGTATCCGGAATCCCCGGTTCATCCGGGTCCACTGGTGTATCCGGAACCTCCGGCTCATCCGGACTCTCTGGAGAGTCCGGAGGCTCAGGAGAAGGCGTTACATACGGACTATCATTCAATATTGAAAGTTCCTGTCCTGTATAATTAAAACACAGCGTATTATCCACCCATTCCAAGTCCGATACAGTATAGGAATCACTTCCCATCAGCAAATTCTCATTGCTCCAGTTCTCCAACACAACACTGTCGGTTACCTGCAACAGCTTATACAGGCCATGAGCCAGGCTATCATCAGCAGCTCCAATATTCAGAGTAATGCATTCTCCCATTGTCAGCGAGCCTGTATACGTCAACACTGCAGATGAAAGATTCTCAGCTGCAATTTCGAACGATAAAGAACAACCTCCATCCAAGGAAAGATTATCTGATTGGGCCACATTGCATCCCCGCAAGCCAAAGGTGGTACTCTTTCCAAAGGATACGCTATACCCCTGATGCTGCAGCTGCGCATTCCGAAGCCACACCGCGGCACCGGAATCGGCCTCAACTAAGATTCCTTGCCCTTGATATATCGCACCATTCTCCACACGGAGTCGCCCGGCGTAGAGATTCGTCATCGTGTTCACAATCGAGGTCTGAGAATTGAGGATTTCGCTCACCGTCCCGGCACTTCCCTTAACTTCGGCCAGATGCTCGGCGGTATACGCACCAGTGAAGACAATATCCCCCTGCTGCTTGACTCTAACAAAAACACCCTCTTCAAGATTGGAATAGGTATAATCTGCATTCAGCTTCAAGGTACTACCGCTGTCAATATAGATGGAATCACGAAATTCAATTGTCTTGCCTGCAGGCGCAGACAGAGAAATCACATCTCCGCTACCTCCGGCATAGATACTCCGCAGGCGATAGGTAGCAGAACAAACCTCAGCGTTCTTCTCAAAGAGGACAGAATCATTGTTGCAGATACTCAGGTTGCCGGATGTATAAATCGCGCCGCCATAGGTAGCGGATGAGCCGGTGACCTTATTCCCGCTAAAGGTCACATCCCCGTTTTCCTCCATCATCACATCACCCGCAATCATCGTCACACCACTCGCAATCGCTCCACCTTTGGCAGAGGATGAGGAAGAAATGGCAGTGTTCCCGCTGAAGGTCACATCCCCGTTCTTCCTCATCGTCACCCTTCCATTTCCATCAATCGCACCTCCTTGAGCTTCGTTATCATCAGAGGAAGAGGAGGAGATGGAGCGGGCAGTGTTCCCGCTGAAGATCACATCCCCGTTCTCCTCTATCGTCACACCACCATCAATCGCGCCGCCATGGGTACAATCGGATGAACTGAAGGCCATGTTCCCTTCAAATATCACGCTCCCATTGTTACTCAGCGTTGTACCCCCATAAATCGCGCCGCCTTCGGCGTCGTCATCGGAGGAAGACGCCGTATTCCCGCTGAACGTCACGCTCCCGTTATTGCTCAGCGTGATGGTGCTGTCCCTGTCCCCATAAATCGCGCCGCCATTTGCATAGAGCCAACCGGAGGCCTCGTTCTCTTTAAATAATACGCTCCCGTTGTTGCTCATTGTTATCGGACTGGAAGAAGCCCCATAAATCGCGCCGCCATAGGCATCACTAAAGTAATCAGGCGAACTGACCCAGTTCCGTTCAAACGTCACGTTTCCGTTGTTACTCAGCGTTACCGGACTGGAGGAAGTTCCACATATCGCGCCACCTTTGCTAACTTTATAGCTACCGGACGAAGAGGCCCTGTTCCGTTCAAACGTCACGTTTCCGTTGTAACTGAGCGTTATCGGGCTGGAGGAAGTTCCATGTATCGCGCCACCAAAAGCAGAGTAGTATTTCCAATCTGAAAAGAGGAGGGTATACTTATTGTTTTTTGAGATAAAGGAATGATAATGCAGATAATTAGCCCCACCAGTATCGCGATATGTCAACACCTTATCACCTTTATAGCACACCTCCCAAGGTTTTCCATTATAATTCCAGGCAAGCACCTCACCCACCCAGGTAAAGGCAGAACTTCCGTAGGATATCTCATCCAAATTCCCGTCACCAGATATCCCACCCTGTACACACAGAAGAATTTGATTCTCCCCCTCCCAAGAAGTCTCTGAATCCAGCACATAGGGAGTCCCGGACTCCAGCGTCAGAGAACCGGACAGGACGGTAAGTCCCTTCTCCTCGCTTCCGTCAAAAAACAGGATACTTCCCTCCTGCATCTCCAAATTGCCTGTAAGGGTATTGTCGCCAGCCAACTCCAGTGTCGTACCAGCATTAAAGGTAAGATTGTAACCACTGTGGCTCAACGAAGCATCCTTCACCCGCACCGTGGCACCAGAGCCTTCCATGGCGGTTATGCCACAGCCCTCATACACGGCTCCATCCTCCACGCTCAGGCGCCCGCCGTAGAGATTCGTCATCGTGTTCACGATCGAGGTCTGAGAATTGAGGATTTCGCTCACCGTCCCGGCACTTCCCTTAACTTCGGCCAGATGCTCGGCGGTATACGCACCAGTGAAGACAATATTCCCCTGCTGCTTGACTCTAACAAAAACACCATCTTCATTCCGATAGGAATAGGCATAATCTGCATTCAGCTTCAAGGTGCTACCGCTGTCAATATAGATAGTATCACGGAATTCAATTGTCTTGCCTGCAGGCGCAGACAGAGAAATCACATCTCCGCTACCTCCGGCATAGATACTCCGCAGACGATAGGCGCCGGATTTCACCTCGGCATTCTTCTCAAAGAGGACAGAATCATTGTTGCAGATACTCAGGTTGCACTCCCCATAAATCGCTCCGCCATAGGTGGTAGCGTATGAGCCGGAGACCTTATTCCCGCTAAAGGTCACATCCCCGTTGTTATTCAGAATTATGGGGGTATACGACAGCGAGCCACCAATCGCGCCGCCACAGGCAGCGGATGAGGAAGAAATGGCAGAGTTCCCGCTGAAGATTACATTCCCGTTCTCCTCCATCGTCACACCACCATAAATCGCGCCGCCACAGGCTTTGGCAGAGGAAGAAGAAACATAAGAAATATCTTCAAACAAAATGCAATCATAATATTTATATGCATCGGAAGAATCCTGTCGAGTCGTAATAGCCAATGTTTCTTTAACGGCTTCGCCGTGCGGCTCCATTGGAAGAGATGCATTATTCTGTTGCAAACAAGAAATGGAGTAATCCGTTGGTATCGCACTGTCTGATTCCAAAATAAGATTCGCTGCCTGCACCGCCGGCACACAATATGCCAGCATGAAGGACTGAATAGCTCTACGCAGTAAAACAGGGAGATGAAGTTTCATAAGAAAATAAAATTTATTTTGAATTAGGGAACGAAGAAGGAATGCAAAAATCACCGTCGGTCATTGCTATAACATGGTGATATCTATGAAAATCAATCAAGAACTCGACGCATAAGATAAATAAAGCAACAGTAACACCAAAACTAATATCACACGATGACTCGAGGCTATTCACTGCACAAGATCCCAGAATCCAAGCTAAACAGCAACTTTGCACACAGTGAATATAATCAGACCAGACAGCAAGTTTTTTTGCAATACATTGGGCAAATTTAAAACGTTTGCACTGATTTTTCTTATCTTCTAACAAATTCGGTTCTGTTTTTTCAGTACTATATTCCTCAACAATCCAGCACTGTTGAGTTCGTGATATTACCCTCTTAATGGAATCAGATATAAACGCAATCCCAAAGACGTATGATAGGATCAACAGACAGGCAATAACTAGCGAACCATAAATAGTAAAGTCTCCTCGTTCTAATAGAACAAAAAGTACGGCGGCAATAAAAATCATCCAGATTATGACTAACCAAAAGCATCTATGCACATCTTTCCCCTTAACAGCTTTACCGAATATTTGCTCGAAAAATCCTTGAATTATGTAGCTATATAGATTTTTTTCCAGATGATAAATAACCGTTCCTATGAGAGCAGAAACTACGGACAACGCTATTAGTTTAGAAGTCTGCCATGTTCCCATTCCTATTTGAAAAGATAAACTATCCTTAGCGAGTTGCGCACTAATGGAAGAATTCTCACTCATATACGCATTTACCAAATCCGGCGAGTAAATAGCAAATGGCACAAAAAACACCACACCGCAGAAAAACTGGCGCAGCAAGTTCTGGAGAGAGAATTTCTGTAGGAAAGAATCCATACCCTCGTACCTTACCCTTTGTTAATCCGTAAGTCAAGCATACAAACCATTTTATTTCGAGAAAATTGTAGCACCCGGTACATCGTTTCATTATATGCTAGGGGGACGGTCTTATGAGCTGTTATTATCTAAACAGCAGACCTAATCAACGCAGCCTATTACGGATTACGAAAGCAGACTGAACATGAGAATAGAATTAACTGAAAACGATTTTGCAGCTCTGACCTTGCTGAAAAGCACAGGTGTACCATCACTGGCCGCAGCACAGCTTGCCTGCACTGCCCTCAAGATTGGACGAGGAAAAGTAAAACGAGCCTTGAAGTGTCTTACTGTCGGAGATGAAGCTCTACGGCAGCAGGAGCGGACGGTGTCTTTTGAAAAAGCGGTGGAAGCGGCGCTGGAGGCACGGAAGGACAGGCGAACGCGGACGGTGTACGATTTCCGGTATTTCACGCGGCGATTCATGAGGCGGTGTCCGGGATTGGCGCGGCGGCGGGTGCGAAGCATTACGCCGCGGCAACGGCAGAAGGCGCGATTAATCCTGAGCGGGGTATTCGGCACGGCGGTGAAGCGAGGCTGGTGCGATGCGAATCCCGTGACTCGCGTGGAAGCGCCGCGGGTGGTGGAGCAGCCTGTGCCGATTCTGACACCGCAGGAAATTGAGCGGATTACCACCACGGCAGAGACCTACCAGGGCGGCAGCTGTGCGGCGGCGGTGGGCATGATGCTCTATGCCGGCATCCGCCCGCATGAGGGGGAGCGGCTCACCTGGGAACAGGTGGATTTGCAGGAGCGCGCCATCTACATTCTGCCCCGCCACAGCAAGACCGGCGGCGCGCGACGGGTGACGATTCACAAGCCACTGCTGCGGATTCTGCGGGCTCGCAAACAAGCGGATGGTGAGAAGATATGCCCGCCAAACTGGCTGTACCACTGGCGGGAGCTGCGCCGAGCAGCGGGCTGGGACTCCCCTGCCCGCCGCTGGCCGCAGGATGCGCTGCGGCATACCTTTGCAAGTTACCATCTGAGCCACTTCCGCAGTTTTGCGGAGCTGCAGTTGGAAATAGGCCACCGGGATGCCTCGTTGCTGCGTACGCGGTATGTGGACCAGAGGCATGTGGTGAATGCGCGAGCTTTCTGGAAAGCCAGTGGGAAGCTAGCAGCGTAGAATCCGGAAAGTCACCTCTTCCGCGAGCGCAAGTACATCTGAATCGCCTCGGTGCCGAATGGCACAGCAGGCTCAACGGAGCATACACAATGCACGCTCCGTGGCGGCAAGGGCAGAATCCACATCTTCCTGCGTATTGTACACAGCAAAGGAGTATCGGGTGGTGCCGGTGATGCCGAGCGATTGCATGAGCGGCTGGCAGCAATGGTGCCCGGTGCGCACGGCGATTCCCATCTGATCCAGCAGCATGCCGAGGTCATAATGATGCACGCCAGGCACGGTGACGGAGATGAGAGCGCCTCGATTCTCTCGTGGTCCCAGTATATTCATACCCAGAGCCTGCAAGCCATCGTACATGCGGCGGGTAAGAGCCATTTCGTGGGCATCTATCTTATTGATGTCCAGGTTCTGCACATAGCGCAATGCTGCAGCGAGTACGATATTGCCGCAGATATTGGGGGTACCGGCCTCGTATTTGAAGGGGAGCGTGTTATAGGTTGTTTTCTCAAAGGTGACTTCGCTTATCATTTCACCGCCTCCAAGCCAGGGAGGAAGCTGCTCCAGAATCGATTCCCTGCCCCAGAGCGCACCGGTGCCGGTGGGGGCATATACCTTGTGCCCGGAAAATGCGTAGAAGTCACAATCCAGAGTCTGCACGTTCACCGGAAGGTGCGCGGTGCTCTGCGCGCCATCCACCAGCACGAGAGTGCCGGGATTATTGCGCCTGGCATCGGCTATAATCTGCTGCACCGGGTTTACGGCGCCGAGCGCATTGGAGATATAGGGGACCGCAATCAGCCGGGTACGTGGAGAGAGGATGCGGTGGTATGCCTCCATATCAAACTGAAGCTGATCGGTGAGCGGCACAGGTTGCAGCACGGCACCCACCCGGTTACAAAGCATCTGCCAGGGCACAATGTTGGAGTGGTGGGCATCGGTAGTGACCACGATTTCATCACCTGCTCCAATCAGCCCGGAAAGAGCCAGGGTCTGAGCCACGAGATTGATACCAGCGGTGCAACCACTGGTAAAAATCACCTCTCGAGAAGAGGCTGCCCCCAGGAAAGAAGCTACGGTCTCCCGGGCTTCCTCGTGCTTTTCCGTGGCGAGGCGGCTCAGGAAATGAGCGCCGCGGTGGATATTGGAATTCTGCTGTTCGTAATAGGCGAGCTCAGCCTCGAGCACACAGGAGGGTTTCTGCGTGGTGGCTGCGTTATCCAGGTATACAAGCGGCTTTTTGCCTACCCGGGTGGACAAAATCGGAAATTCAGCCTTGCAATCCATCATTTACGTTCCTCTTTGATATGTTCTACCAATCTGGCGGCACTTGCGGGCACATACTCCTGCCACTGAGAATCTCCGGCAATAATCATGCGGACAATATCCCGTGGGGTCTGGAAGAGGAGTTTCTGATTAAAATACGGGACCTCGATTATGCAGCCTGTTTCGCGCAAATGGCGATAGAGGTAATGATATTTCTCCGGGGCTTTGTATGTGCCGGCAGTCACAAATTCGCCTGTCGTGCGGTTAATCCATGGGGTCACATAGAACCTGGTCTCATTCACGAAAATATGCCCCATGGTAGCCAGGATACCGCCGGGTGTATCGGCCCACTTGTCTTTGAAG
This sequence comes from Akkermansia sp., assembly GCA_045614585.1. Lineage (GTDB taxonomy): Bacteria > Verrucomicrobiota > Verrucomicrobiia > Verrucomicrobiales > Akkermansiaceae > Akkermansia. The sequence continues at coordinate 25,683 of JAZLDD010000003.1, forward strand.
AGCTCATTGAGCAGACCTATGGAAAGCGCTATGGCCACGGGTTCTTTCGTATACTGGCTCAGCAAGGTGGAAATGCGGTGGAAGCGGCCGATATTGGTCACCATGACAGTCTTACCCTCTGCCGCAAGCGCATCGATGCGGTCCAGGAACTCCAGCATATCAACCTGATTCCCTCGCAACAGGTTAGAGAGAGATAGCTCGCATATATCAATCACCCTCTCCTGCTGCCCGGCTGGCAGACTTTCCAGGAATTTGTGACGCACGCTATCCATCATTTCCAGATGAATGTTGCACAGGGGAAGGAAACTGCCGCGCATCAGCACAATCGGGCGTTTATAGAGATAATCCGCCGGCTGCGCCACGGTACCATCCGGGCAGATAAGTGCTGCCTCTGACAAGCCGCTACGCACCAGTTCCAATGCAAGGAGGCGGTTATCAAACATGCTGAACCCGTTGCCGGAAAAACGCATGAAATCTATTTCATAAAAAGCCCGGTCAAGATTATCACCCACGCTCTTCACAAAGAGCTCCATCCTGTCAAGCTTATAGAAAAGAGCGTAAAGCAGATTGACGCCAAGGACCCCGAGAATGCGCATCTGCAAATCGTGGTCTGGAACCAGCAGGCGCACGTGCATCACAAAATCACTGGGGGGGGCTTCCGGTTTCAGCTGAAAGCGCACTCCAATCCAGGCAGACCATGGTCCGTTATCCCGATAGCCCTTGCATTTTACAGTATTACAGAAAGCAAAGAAGCAGGTATCAGCGCCGCGTTTTTCACCAAGGCGATTGAGCAACTGAGCATATTCATAATCCAGCATCTGCTTGAGTCGCTCTTCTGAGACATAGCGGCGAGCCTGCCCATAGAGCGTATCGCTCACGGTCATATCATAGGCGGATATGGTCTTGGCTACGGTACCGGCTGCACCGGATGAGCGGAAAAACCAGTTTGCGGTCTCCTGCCCGGCTCCGATTTCGGCAAAAGAGCCGTATACGCCTTTGTCCATGTTGATTTCAAAGGCTTTTTCCTGTGTTGCGGCCAGGGTCTGAGTAAAAGAATCCATGGTGTATCTTTCTTATATTTGCAGAGGAACCAGCGGGAGATGACGCAGGGGACGCGGGGCATTAAGTTGTAAATCTGTATCGATGGCGGGGGAATCCACCTCTTCGGGAGACTCATCATCCGGGCCGGTCACTTCCTCTGCCGTGGCAGCGGTATCAGCCAGATCCAGCGCATCTTTATATCTGGGGTTCAGCGTAAGCTCGCAATCATACGGGTCTTCGCCTATGAGAGCGGAGCTGCGCGGCAGCACCGGCACCACAGGAAGCACGCGAGAGGAATTCATATGGCCCGGCTGCGCTTCCATGAAATCCATAAGCGAGGGGCTGCCATCACCATGAATGGAGCATTGGCCCAGCGCCACATCTCCCTTGGGCACATATTCGCGGTACGTGGGTCGCACATAGCCGGGCTTGCCGTCCTGCATGACGGTTTCGAAGCAGAAGTTTGTAGCAATCTGGCCGGAAGACAAGCAGATTTCCACCTCTTCAGTATCTGGCGGAATCGGAATGGCGGCATCCTCGAAGCGACCTTGGGCGGCAGCCAGCACAGACGCATATATCGGGGCGCATGTATCGGAACCGAAAGCCTGGGGATAAATAGGCTGGTGGTCGTTCAAATACCCCATCCAGATACCGCAGGTGAAGCTGCTGTTGTAACCAAACAAGGCGTTATCAGAGAAATCGTAATTGGTGCCGGTCTTTACAGCTCCACCGAAATTTTCCGGCAGCAGTGGCCGCACACGCTGGGCCGAGCCTTTTTCCATGGACTCACGCATAATGCTGTGCAGGCGGTATGCTGTGCAGGGAGAAGTGCTGCGCACCATGCGGTGAGAAACAGACAAGGGATTTTCCCAGAGGATTTTACCGTTACTATCCGTAATCTTGGACACCACATACGGAGCAAGCGGGCGTTTACCGGCATTCGGGAACACGGTATAGGCCATGGTCACCTCTTTTAATGAAACAGGCTCAGTGCCCAGATAGACTCGCGGGTAATACAAGGGTTTGAGCTCAGTGCTGCTGGGATTGCGCGGCGGTGGCGTGATACCCACGGCGAGCAGAGATTCCTGAAAACAACGAGCCCCTTTGGTCGGGTGCGAGCCCAGAGCTATACCCAGACGCGCCGATGCTGCTATCTTGGACCATTCCAGGCTCTGACGCAGGGTCACGGAATCAAGGTAGCGGCCTTTCTCCACCTCCATGCCCCACTCGCCCAGTATACCCTCAGTACCGCCAATGCCGGCCAGGCGATTATCCAGCGCATCATCCAGCAGGCGGGAACAGGGAGAATATCCATTGTCAAAGGCGCACATGTAAAGGAACGGCAGCATAGCAGTGCCCACTGAGCGGCGCCCGTTTTCAATGATATCAAAATTATCACGGTCGAAACTGCGACCGCCTACATATGCCAGAACTCCGCCGGTGTTATTATCCACCGCAAAAACAGCGCCGTCCACATAACGATGCTGGGCACAGCGAGGGTCGTTCTTTTCATGAAAACGCACGTGCGTATAATCCGGGCGGGCCTCGATGATTTCCAACTGGCTCTGCAGGCTCTGCTCTGCAGCTTCCTGCATGCGGCGATCAATGGTGGTGTATATCTTGATGCCGCGGCTCTTTACGATTTCCTCGCCGCGTTCGGGGTTCTGAAAAATTCCTATAGCCTGCTGCTGCACCAACGCATGCAGGAACGAAGTGTTGCGCCTGAGGGGGGCAGGATTCAGCCCCAGGTCAGTTTCTTTCTGGCGGGCAGCTTCTCCGGCAGTGAGCATACCGGCACGCTCCATGCGGTCAATCACGTCGTTGCGCCATTTCCAGTTCAGCTTTGCATTGCGCAGTGGATTGTAGTTTTCAGGGTTCTTGATGAGGGCCGCTATACTGGCAGCCTCTCGAACGGTCAGGTCTGCCGGTTCCTTGCCGAAGTATCCAAGAGACGCAGCGCGAATACCATAAAAACCACGGCCGAAATACACGCGGTTGATATAGAATTCCAGAATCTGCTGCTTATCGTATTTCTGCTCAATACGCATGGCCAGGAAGATTTCCACTACCTTGCGTTCGTAGCGGCTGCCACCGCGAGCGCTGGTGCGCTGTTCCAGGTCATATGCATTTCGGGCAAGCTGCTGGGTAATGGTGGATGCACCCTGATTAGCCTGCCCACCAGCTGCCAATGCCTCTTTAGCAGCGCGGATGATACCCACGGGGTCAAACCCGTTATGCACCCAGAAATTCTTATCTTCCTGAGCTACCAGCGCATCTATCATGGCGCGGGAGATTTTATCATAGGTCACATAGCTGCGATTCTCATCATAGATACGGCCTATTTCCTCACCGTTCCGGTCAAAAATAATGCAGGGATGATCCAGATTGTTAATATCTTCCAGATTAAACTCCTCTGCCCACTTCTGATATTTGGTGGTTACAGAAGTAAAGAGGGTATAGCCAATCAGCGCAAGAGTGAGAACCGCCACAGTTATGACGATACAAACCCGCAAAAGAACCCGGCGGGACCACTTGGCAGCAGCGCGGTGCATGACCATCTTATCGCGCGCGGCGCGGCGCCGCCGGCGGCGTTCAGCCGCAGCTTTTCGCGAGTTCTGGTAGTCATCTAGATTATCCATGCTATAGCTATGGGAACTTTAGCAGAAAGCAGCCTGATTAGCAAGCGGCAAATGCTACTTAGCTGCATTCTGTGATGCACGCCGGACCACACACATGAACAGAATGCTGCAACTGAACGCTACAAACAGACCAGCGCCGGTAGAAAGAGGTAGAGGAAGTGAGATTCCGCACTCCGGAGCATAAAGCAGGAATGTGGCCGCCATGCAGGTCATGAACACTGCAGGCAGCAGAGCGATATAGTAAAAGCGGCCGCGACGGCGCAGACAAGCCGCAATGGCCCACAAGGTAATGCATGCCAGGGTTTGATTAGCCCAGCCGAAATAACGCCAGATAACACTGAAATCCAACTGCGAGACGAAGATCACCATCAGGAACAAAGGCACTGCCAGAGCCAGACGTGAACTGACGCGCACTTGTTTCATATGCAGCATATCGGCCAGCATGAGACGGCAGGAGCGCATGGCGGTATCTCCGCTGGTTATGGCCAGGACCACCACACCGGAAACGGCTACCATGCCCCCGGTATTTCCCAATATATGATTACAAGCAGCGCGAACCGCCGCCGATGGGTTCGTTACCGACAACTGCTGCATGGTTTCAGCGCCATTCAGCACCACATCGCGAAGAGTCAACCCGACAACAGCCCATATGAGAGCCACCATGCCCTCCACCACCATTGCTCCATAAAAAGCCACGCGCAAATCGCGACCGTGGCGAAGGCAACGCACCATCATGGGGCTCTGCGTAGCATGAAATCCGGAAATAGCACCGCATGCAATCGTGACAAAGAGCATAGGCCATACTGAAACACCCGCAGGATGCTGATTTTCAAAGATGTTCAAATCCGGCAGCACGGGGTGACCGCTCTGGGGCAACATGACCAGCAGACCGACTGCCATAAACAGAAAAATGGCGCCGAAGAAGGGATATAAGCGCCCGATGATTGCCCCGATGGGCAGTACTGTAGCAAGAAAATAATACAGCAGAATCACACCGCTCCACAAAAGCACCGAAAAACCGCCGTATATGCCGTGAAGCATGCCGGCAGGAAGCAGGGTGAAGACCACGCCCACCATAAGCAGAAGAAAAATGCAGATAAGGCGCATGGCATGCCGGGCTGGATTTCCCAATTGCTCTCCGATAATTTCCGGCAGATTGGAGCCGTTTTTTTCGGCAGACATGACGGCGGCAAGGAAGTCATGCATTGCTCCGGCAAATATGCAACCGAGCACGATCCACAGCAAGGAAACAGGACCGAACAGGCAACCGGAAACTGCACCTACCACCGGCCCCAGACCAGCTATATTCAACAGCTGAATGAAGAATACCTTCCACGTTGGCAAAGGGACGTAGTCAACCCCGTCAGGATGCGCGACTGCCGGCATCGGCATCTCATCATTTACGCCATATACGCGCTGCAGATACCGGCTATATATCACATAGCCGAGCACCAGCAGAAGAAAACATAATAAGAAGACAAACATAGCGGACTTCGCACCTGAAATTAAATCAACCAGCGGGAGCATTCTCACCCCAGATCAGGAGAATCAAGTCATTGGCTCGCTTTTATAGAGCGCCATTATTCCACGGGGCGCTCGCTGAATCCTGGTTACTCCTCACTATCGTGATGTGCTGCCCATAGCAGTCTTGCCGGAACTGCCGGAGCTCGAGCCGTCATCAGAGGAATTTCCTACACGATTGATTTCTGTGGGGATGGGTTCATCAGTAAGAGTACCACCTTCCACCCAGATAACAAGTGCACCTTCAGCATATGCCCCGTATGTAGATTTGGGATCAATGTTACGCATTTCCGTATACAAGGCACGCAGCATTTCCTTGGAGGCAGGCTGCTGCCCCTCACCACCGCGGCGAAGGTGGCCGGCATAAGCGGCCATCAGCATCTGGCGCTGCAGCTTTGAATAACCGCCGCTGGCCATCATCTCACGGATATAGAGATTGGCCTCTTCGTATGTCATGATCTGCAAAGCCTCGACCACGCTGAGTGGGTCAAAAGCGAGTCGATTTCCGAGGTCAGAATCCGCGCCCAGATTATTTTTCCCTTCACTCAATACGCCACCGGGCATACGCAAATCAATGTCTGCTGCAGCAAGCAGGAAAGCGGCTTTCCTATCGCCTTTTGCCTTCCGCGCCTTTTCAATCAATTTCTCCTGTGCGTAGAAATTCGCAATAAGCACTTTCAATTCTGCCAGCGCCGTCTCCGGGTCCTTCATTTTATCCGGAGATTGAATTACACCGCGGAGATTGCCTTGAGAATCCACCACCGCCAGACACGGATAGCTCCAGATACCACCGGGTAAGCGTTTATTACCCAGGCGTTTCTCCATATCCTTTTTTTCACGGTCTGAGGGCATCTGGTATATAGGCATCTCCAGGAATGTTGCCTGGCGAACATACGGAGCTATCTTATTTTTCTTGATAAAGGCTTCATATGTTTTCTCGCTCACCTTATCATAATTAGCGCCGTAAATAAAAATCACAATCGGATTTCTGCCTGCTTTTGCCAGGGCATCCGGATAGGTTCGAGCCACAGCGGCCAGTGATGGCGACACCATCAACACTGCCAGGGCCAGCATCTTGAGAAAGTTTCTGAACATAACTGTTTATTTTCGTATATCTTAGTTCTTCTGAGGCTTGCCGTACACATAGAAACCGGCAATACCGGGCTCATATTTATCACCCTCACGCAGCATTCGCACAAACTTGCCAGAGGCGTTACTTCCCTTGAAATTAAAGCGAATCTCATTATTTTTAATATCGCCGTCGGGTCGCACGCGAGTCCAGTTCTGACCATCGTCAGAAACCTCAATATAGAATGGTCTGTCAGTCTTTAATTTTTTCTCATGGCTGATGCATACCACACCGGTCAGGTCACATTTCTTTTCCATGCCGACAGTAAGGCCGGCTTTGCCTTCGAACTTACCGGGCATGGTTCCGCCGAAGCGCTGCAGCACCCCCCAATGCAGACAGCAGTTGGTCATATCGCCAATAGTAGTAGCCGTATCAATCCAGGCGGTGGCTGAGACAACACGGCCACCAAACCCCTTGATACGAGGGCCTTTTGCGTTGAACTTCTTCTTGCACTTGGTGTAGGCCAGGCGTCCGATAGCCTGGAATGTCCGGCGTTCTCTATTCTTAGCCGCAGCATGAATAGCCTCGCCGAGAGTTCCCCAGGTTTCATCCAGTTGCTTGCGGGAAGCCCCGGCGCGGCTCATGGCTTGCACGAGCATATTAGTAAAGGTTTCCTGAAGCTTTCCATCACCCTCCGGCAAGCCGGATATATAGCCCAGCCCCCAGGTGAGAACGGCACCGGAATAATCCGGGCTCTTCATGAGCACGCGCAGCACTTCGCGAAGATAGGTCATCTTGTCCTCGTCAGTCGGGCAAGTAGCAATCTGGGCATCAAGCACGGGAGCAATCTCCCACCGGTTTGCACCCCAGCTCTTGAAATGATTAAACAAGCCGGAATACATTTTATTCAGCTTGGCGCGGTCCTTTACCAAGGGGGCAAGGTTAGGATACACATAACGGGAAAGCATTGTGGCAGCGGCATGATAATGTTCCTTACCCATGCCATCCATCACTGCATCGTGCAGAGTCATCCACTTTTCATAGTCCTGAGGAGCTTTAAGTTTCAGATAGGCAGCATAGCGCTTGAGTGCCGGCCAGTTGTTGGGCTGAGCCTTTACAGCAATTTCGTAGCAATTGAACGCGGCTTTCATCTTGCGGCGTGCCGTCAGGAAATCGGCCATGGAGACCAGCTGATCTGCAGCAAGGGTCTTGAAGCGTTCTTCGTACAATTTCTGAGTAAGGTACAGATACCCCCAGGCTCCTTCTCCCCAGAAATTCTTATGCAAATCATGCTGCCAATAGATGGAATTGCCTCTATGCCAGGTATTCCCGATTCGCATAGCGTAAGCGCAGTGACCAGGCTCACCCATGGTAGCCGCAGGCAGACCTGCAGCCAGGGCACTGTATGTGGCATAATGGGAAAGAGCACCACATACACCACCGATTTCACGGTATGCCCAGCCGGTGGTGAATTTCACATATTTCCAGATAGGCGCCAGATAGGCAGAGGAGAATACAGAGTCACCAGCCACATTACGCAAGCGATATTCGAGCTGCCCTTCTGCACCGAGATACTGCTCCATGGGAAGACGCACATTATCTCGGTGCCAGGCAAGGTTGCGGGGGCCACCCCAGCTGCCGGCACCATCACCCGGCTGTTTACAGCCGGTCACGAAGCGGGTTTCCCAGTACTGCAATGTATCGAAGAGAGCATTCAGCTTACCTTCCTTCCAACTATCGTTATAATATTTGAAACGGTTTACCATATCCCGCTCATTCCAACCTTCACGGGCAAATTCCAGAGCAGTAGTCGTTGCAATACGGCGAGTGGCGGGCACTTTCAATTCCTCTTCACCAACCATTCCATATATCGTTTCGAGGTAATTCAAAACCTGCTCCATGTTCTTGGTAGGCCCGGAGTGGAGCATGTTAGACATCCAGTTCAAATCTGCAGTGAGCGCCGCCAGCATATCCTTGCCTTTAGGGCGGGCGGCCACATTGCGAAGACCCTGGGAGCCGGCTTTACGAATCAGCGTAACGCGAGCCAGGTCCAGGCGATTCGCCGGTTCCTGCATGTATTTGAGAATCGTGGAATCATCCAGTTTACCCAGTTTACCAATAACTCGGTCGGCCAGGGCGAAATAAATCTTTTCGGGATCCTCCCAATCCTGAGCCTTGAATTCATCATTGATATAATTCTGAGCCTCCTGCTTCTCCAGCGCATCAGTAAAACGACGCATTTCACCGAGAGCAGAAACAAATTGAGCATGAACACGAGCCTGAGGTACCACGTTCTGTTTGGCATCCAAAGGCACATCTTCCTCATCAAAGCTTTCGTCATCCTGGCGCGCTACGCGACGCTCCGGTTGATTATCTTCCGGCTCTTCTACCCATTCAGAATCCCCGGCATCTACAGATTCATCATCACGGCTCCAGTCATCCACCTTGGTGTCGCGCACAATATATGAACCGGAGTTGACCTTAGTCACCTTTTTTTCTACCTGTGTAGGGAAAAACGAGGGGAACAGGGCAATCCCTATACAGAAGAACAGGAAAGAAGCTGTTAAAAGTTTTATCAGTCGCACAGACATAGTAGTTGAAAAGCTTGTTAATTATTTCGAACGCGATTGGATTGCAGACACCGTGACGCGCGCAGAGTGTCTGATAATGGAATCTGGATAATCCAGGAAAGGCTCCACCGCAGGTATGGCCTCTGCGGTACCTCTATCCTCGAGATATTTCAAAATGGTTGTAATCAAGCGGATATTCTTGGTGCTGGATAAACGCTCCAGAAGAGGAGTCTGCACACGATACCCCAGTGTATTGAGCATATCTGCCCATGCTATAGGATTCTCGCACCAGAAATCGATGATTGGCATCACCATGGCATCCGGAACTTCGCGTATGAGATAGTGAGTTACATCCGGAGACACATCACGCTTCAAGACACGGCGCGCCTCAAAATAATCATAGCAGAGCTTGATGGCATCGCGGTCTCCTGCCCTGCAATAGGTAACGAGCGCATCAACAAGAGCAGCATAGGTATCAGGCTCAGTTGACCAGGGTTCCTGCAGAACAGATACAAGGGTATCCCGGATTTCGTTGCGAAGCACCTGTACGTTTGACGATGCGAGAGAGCGGGCAGACATGCGCACACGCATGGGGTCCAGACAACGAAGCTCGCTCAAATTTGCCGTCACATATGAATTATTCATCGGAGATGTGAGAACATCCGATGAATACTGACTCACCAGATTGGCTTTATCCGGGTCGAAGCGCACCTCATACACACCCTTGGCAGGCTCAGCGTGCGTAACTGTACCGAATCGAGACAACAGTTTCGATATATTTCTGCGCTCTCCGGGAACATTCGTGGCAACGTACAACGCGCCGTTTGCACGAGTATAGGCACGGGTGTATTCTGCCTCGAGAAGTCGGTTCAAGGCATCGCGCATGATACTGCGCGCCCGGCTATCCTGGTTATCAATGAATACGGCGTAATGAGAAATGCGGTGGGAGGTCGTGCGTAAAGTATAAAAAACCTGCAGATCCTCCTCTGTAAGCACGGCACCTTCCTGTGGTTCTTCGGCATCCGTTTTTTCCACAGGAATCTCCAACTGAGCCTTTGCAGCAGCCTCTGCGGCAAGGCGGGCTTTCTCCTTCATGGCCGCCTGAAGCATGGTAGGCAGATACCACCCCCACGCAAGCACCAGGAGAGCGGCAATACGAGCTATCTTCTTGAATCGCACGGACGAAGTAGCAACGAGCACGGCGGCAACAATGCTAAGAATCATCGAAAAGATGCGCTGCGAGTCCTCGTCCAGCTCTGCAAGGAAAGTCACGCCACCATCTTTATCACTAATCAGAAATAAGAAACTGCAAATCAGGAAAATAACAATACCCAGAATAAAGCGAAGTCTTCCAGCGATGCTGAACGCCTCTCCAGATGCATACACCCCTCCCATTTCCTCTGCTCTTGCACTCTGTCGGCGCATGGATGCCTTATACTCGGCGAGCAGCTCCGCATGTTCTTCCTCATCCAGTCCTTGCGCCTGAACTGCAAATTCACGCTTCAGACAATCGGGACAAATCGTCACATCTTCTCGAGTTGCGATAAACTTGCGCTTGCATTCACTACATTCAATCTCCATACTCGTGCGTATATTAACAAAAAAGAGTCCACAATGCAAGCCAGAACGCCCGCACGCAAGGATACATCTGCAAAAATCTGCTGATTTCTGCAATTAAAAAGCGTAACGCACAGAAGTGGCAGGAAGAGAAATAAAGTTCCCCTGCCGTTGCGGATTGACAATCTGGGTATTCGGCACCTCAATCACTGTAGAATCCTGTCCGCGGATTACCGTTACTCCGCCTATTTCCAGAATAGTGCCGTTGGGCCGCACCCGAACCGTGGTGCAGTCTGCCAGGTCATCTGAAAGAGCCGGCAGCAAAAGCGGAGCAGCATGACGCTCGACAGCCGTGGCAGTAGTTGTCTCGATACCGGTCTGCTCAGCAGGATAAAGAGCAAAACAAACGGCCACCAGGCCGAGCCCCAGAGCAGATGCGCCGAAAGCAAGTCTGCCTCGGCCAAAATTATGCACAAGCTGCACCAGATGAGAGAACAAATGCCGCCGCGCCGGGCAGCAGACCGCCTCCCGGGCAACACGGTCATGGAATTCGCTCAAGAAACGGGATTCGAAATCGGCCTCTTCAACAGGCTCCACACGTAGAGTAGCCAGCAGGGCTACTAATTGTTCCTCTGTTTCAGGTGCAGGAGTGTGGATTAATTTAGCCATGGTACAACAATTAGATTTACAGCGTTACGGTGTAGACAAACTGTTTGAAAAAATGTTCAACCACGATGAAAAAAAAGTTATTTTTTTTGCAATCAGTTTTCAGCAAGGGAAATATTGCGTTTTTTGAGAAGAGAATCCGCATTCAGGGCTGACCATTCGTGAATCATCTGCTCACACATCGCAATTTCACCTGCTCGCTGGCGACGCGTTGCTGCCGTCATCTTTTCCATCGCATCCATATCATAGACATAGACCTCTTCCACCAGACCGCAAGCCGGGTCTACATTGCGAGGCACCGATAAATCAATGAGGAAAAGCGGACGTTTGCGGGTCTGCTGCACCAGTTCCAGCACGGGGGGAGACACCACATACACGGGAGAAGCCGTAGAAACTATCACGATATCAATATTTTCCAGGTACGGCACCCACTCAGAGAAACGAATTACCCTGCCCCCGACCTGCTGCGCAAGCTCCACAGCGCGGTCGTACGAGCGGTTTGCCACAAAAATACTCTCCGCACCGCGGGAACGCAAACTCTGAGCCGTTGTGCGGGCGACTTCTCCGGCACCAACAACCAGAACATTTGAGCCCGCCAGGTTCCCGAGAATCTCCTGGGTCATCTGCACCGCAGCCGCCCCGACCGAAGTCGGACCGCTGGTAATATGCGAGGAACTTCGTACTTTCTTTCCTATGGTAAACACATTCTGAAATGTACGATTGGCATATCCGCCGGTCACACCGCATTCCAGAGCAATCCGGTATGCCTCTTTCAACTGACCAAAAATTTCGGTTTCACCCACCACCATGGAATCAAGCCCGGAAGCCACCGCGGCCAAGTGAAACAAGGCATCACGACCGACATGGTGATAAAAGAATTGGCTACGGGAGGCAGTCTCCGGAGCATTGCCGAGAAAATACCCCAGAATAGCATGCAGAGACGCCTCCGGTGATGAGCTCCAGTAATAAATCTCCGTGCGATTACAGGTGGATAACAGCACGCATTCATCCACCCCGGCCAAACGCGAAAGCGCAGCATTAACCTCAGCCAGGCGCGATTTTCCGACAGCAAACTGCTCACGGACAGCCACCGGGCAGCTGCGGTAATTCAAGCCCAAACAATTCATCTGCGCATCGCCGCTCATCGCCATTACATCTTGCGTATAGCCTCAATCAAGCTGGGGATAGTGTGCATTTCTGCCTCGATATCCGGTTTGAGGCCAAACTCCGCCAGAGTAGCCGTTGTGACCGGGCCTATGCTGGCAATCCTGCATCCTTCAGGCAGGGGCAGTCCCATCTCCATAAAATGACGCACTGTGCTGCTGCTGGTAAAGGTAATGACATCAGCCCCCTCCTCTGCAAAGCGGGCACGGCTTCCACAGACATCTTCTGTCTCAGGCACCGTATTATAGGCAATACACTCATCCACAATAGCCTGACGCTTCATCAGCTCATCATAGATCACACGCCGGGCCTTCTCCCCGTGTACCCAGAGCATCGTCACATTGGCAACACCGCCAAATTCATCACCTTTACGGTCAAACTCGGCAATCAGTTCCTCGGCCACGGCCTTTTTCGGCATCACATCCACCATGAGCCCGTATTTCTTAAGCTCTGCCGCCGTACCAGGACCCACGGCTGCAATACGGGCTCCTCCGATTTCCCGGATATCCTCATACACGGCAAAAAATGCCTGGAAGAAGCGTTTTACGCCGTTGGGGCTGGAGAAAATCAGCCAGTCATAATGCGGAGCATCTACCACAGCCTCGGCAAAATCCCGTTTATCGGTCGGGTCAGATATCCGGATTGTCGGCAGCTCCATGACATCTGCGCCAAGCCGGTAAAGCTGGGAACTCAGCTCGCTGGCCTGTTCCCGGGTACGGGTTACCACAATTCGCTTTCCACAGAGCGGCAGACGGCTGCGCCAATCCAGCATGGGAGCCAGAGCCACCACATCACCGATAACGACTACGGCAGGTGAAGAAATTCCCTTTTGCTCAACAGCCTCAGCCAGTGTTGCCACCGTAGCTGTCACACATTTCTGCCGTCCGGTGGCGGCCCATTGAATCGCCGCCGCAGGAGTATCAGCCTTCTGCCCCGCCTGAACCAGAGCAGCCAGTGTCTCTCGAAGCCGGCTCATCCCCATCAGCATCACTTTAGTACCTTTGGCCGAGGCAATCCCCTCTATATCCAAAGCAGGTCCGGACTTATTCACCCCTTCATGACCGGTAAACACGGTAAACTGAGTGCAGCAATCACGGTGCGTCACAGGTATACCAGCACAAGCAGGTCCCGCTATTGCCGAGCTCACACCTGGCACTACCTCAAAATGCACCCCGGCTTTCTGCAAGGCCAAAGCTTCCTCACCCCCGCGCCCGAACACGTAGGGGTCCCCGCCTTTCAAGCGCACGGTGCATGCATACCTGGCAGCACAACTGACCAGCAAATCATTTATCTGCTCCTGAGGCAGTGCGTGATTACCAGCGCGTTTTCCAACATATATCTTCTCACAATCCGGTTTCACCCAGGCGAGCATGGCAGGAGCCGCAAGAGCATCATATACCAGGCAATCCGCCTGAGCAATCAGGTCGCGCCCCTTGAGTGTCATCAACCCCGGGTCACCAGGACCGGCACCGATTAAATACACGTTTCCTTGAGCTGGTTTCTTAGCCATATTTTTTAATTCAAATCAAGCGATTCAAGATTAAGAGCCGGTTCGGCATCACTTGCCGCATGCGGGTCCTCCGGCTGCAGCGGCTGCGAAACGGGCTGGGGTATTTGCTGTGCTTCATTCACCACCTCTGTTGGAGCAATCTGCTGCACTGCGGGTTCCACCTGAGAGATAATTGCCGGGTCTGGCTCACCAGCAGGTTCCATATGGCCCTCCGTCGCACCAGGCGCAGACTCAGAAACAGCAGGTTGTTCAGCATCCACAGGCCCGGGCTCCACCGGGGGCACCACCGTCGGTTCTGCCGGAACCTGCGGTGCAGTTGCGGCTTCCGCCTCCTCCTGTCTGGCAATCTGCATCAATTCAGAAACCGTCACCAGTTTAAAACCACGCTGCTGCAATCCGGTCACAATCCCCTCAAGTGCACTCAGCGTTGTTGCATGAATATCGTGCACCAGAATAATGGAACCGGGTTTCGCTTTATTCACCGCTGTGCTGATAACCTTGGAAACGCCGGGTTTGCGCCAGTCTATGGTATCCACATCCCAGAGAATCGAAGCCATGCCATAGCGGTTGTACATATGCTCAACCAAGGCTTTATTCGTAGCACCATAGGGGGGGCGCATCACCCGGGGAGTCACCCCGGAAGCATCTGCCAATACCCGCTGGGTGCGACTGACTTCGCTATCTACCTTTGCCCGGGAGCTGGAGTTCATCTTGATATGGCTCCAGGTATGAACCCCGAGTTCATGGCCTTCTGCAGCGGCGCGCGCCACTATGTTCTTATAGCGGGCGGCATTCTGTCCCAACATGAAGAATGTGCCCTTGGCGCCATGGCGATTCAGAATATCCAGAGCCTTCGGGGTGAGCGATGGGTGAGGCCCATCATCAAATGTCAGGGCCACATACTTACCTTTCACCGGCACATGAGAAACCCGCTTTCCAAGCGCGGGCAGACGCACCGGTTCGGGCTTTTGCTGCGGGGTATCCATGGGGACCACAGGCGACTCACCAGGTGCAGGCTGAACTGGAGCTGCGGGTACCGCAGGGAGCGCAGGCTTAGGCTTATTCTGCTCAGGGCGGGTATTTTTCGCGGGAGTGCCGGATTTGGTGGGGGAACCGGCATCACGAGGGGTGACAGGCTTGACCACAGGCGTGGTTACCACCTCAACATTATTCTGGCTCTGCTGGTTACAGGCAACCATGCCAGCAAAAGCCACGGAACAGACGGCATACTGTGCTAACCTTATACGCATGACAAGACCCCGCATTGTATCCTGCCTTGCTGTAATAAGCAACCCCTTTTGACGTCATTTTATATCGACACCCGAACACGCGCGTGATAAAATGTAGGCATGCTGAATTTTAACTACCACAATCCCACAAACTATGTATTCGGGCCGGGAGAGCATCGCAGCATCGGCACCCAGCTCAAACCTTATGCGCATGGCAAAGTTCTGCTGCATTATGGTGGTGGCAGCATTATCCGCTCCGGCGTACTTTCTACCATCAGGACCAGTCTTGAACAAGCGGGTATTGACTATGTGGAACTTGGCGGAGTTAAACCAAACCCGAGCGTTTCCCTGGTGCGGGAAGCGATACGGCTCTGCCGCAGCAAAAATGTGGAATTGGTATTGGCAGTAGGCGGCGGCAGCGTCATCGATTCAGCCAAAGGTATAGCGGTGGGGGTGCCGAACAGCTGCGATATCTGGGAACTGTATTCTCATAAAGGCTCGGTGCCAGAGCGCGCCCCCCTGCCCGTTGCTACCGTTCTCACACTACCAGCAGCCGGTAGTGAGAACAGTCCCAACACCGTGCTCAGCAATGAAGAAACAGGCAGAAAACTGGGATTCAAGCACATGGGATTGCGCCCGGTTCTGAGCATCGTGGATCCCACATTATTCACCACCCTGCCCCAGGCACAAATGGCATACGGAGCATGCGATATGATGTGCCACATTTTCGCACGTTATTTCACCAACACCACCGGGGCCGACTTAACAGATGCGCTGGCAGGGGCCACCATGCGCACCATCATGACGCAGGCAAGGCGCCTGAACTCCAATCTGCAGGATATCGAGGCATGGGGGCAGCTTGCTCTCTGCGGCACCATAGCGCACAATGACCTGCTGGGGCTGGGGCGCGAGCAGAGCTGGGCCTGCCATGCGCTGGAACACGAACTGAGCGCGGTCTACGATGTGCCGCATGGAGGAGGACTGGCCGTGGTTGTACCGGTCTACATGGAAGCAGTCTGGCGCTATAATCCGGGAATATTCTGCCAATGGGCCGTAAATGTGATGGGAGTCACACCCCATCGCGATACCGCAGCCGTGGTAAGCGAAGGCATTGCACGACTGCGAAACTGGTACCGGGAACTGCGCTTGCCGCAGACCATGAGCGAACTTGGCATACCCGCCAGTGCGGATTTTGCGGCCATGGCTCACGCAGCATGCAATGTATATGGCGGTGGTGCTGCCATTCCCACCCTGCCCGGGGTTCACCCGCTTACAGAAGAAGAAGCCACAGCCATCTACCGTGCGGCATTCTAATAATCATGGACAGAGCGCGCCGCCTCTGTCAACATGTGCGCATGAGCACCTGCGATACCCTCTGGCGGAGACTCCTTGCCTGCTACAAATCCGACAACCCGGAAGAAGCTGAAAGACTTCTGCTGCACAATCAAAGAGAAATGCCTCTCCAGCCCCCGATTAATGGCGAGGAACTGGCATGTATCCGCTGGCTTATCAGCAACCAGGTAATCAGCATACCGGAAGGCAATGAATCTGACTGGCCCGGGTTGCAGGAAATCCAACTCCAGTGCAATGCGCTGAAAGAAAGCGAAAGGCCGGATTGTATACTGCACGGCAAGCTCCATCACAGCGGTACAGAAACACACGATGAATAAGCAACATGGCACTTTTGAAGCTTGCCATAGAGGGTAGGCTTGTGATAGCATGCTTGTATGTTGCACGTGCTTCGACTCCTGTTCCTCTCGGCAGCCATCCTGATGGCAGCCTCCGGTATGCGTGCAGAAGCAGTTGTAATGGCACGAAAAACACCGGACGGCAAATGGGCATATGTACCACTGGCGGATGGCTTCGACTTCCCCGTCGGCAAACCAGATGGCAAAGGCTATTATAAGTCACGAGGCCTGCGACTGGCCACGCCCCGGCACCTGGGAGAGGATTGGAACGGCAACGGCGGCGGCAACTCCGATTTGGGAGACCCCGTCTATTCCATAGGCATGGGGCTGGTAACCTATGCAGCAGATGCGAGAGGACGCTGGGGGAAAGTAGTCATTGTCCGCCATGCGTTCCGAGAACCGAAAAGCGGTAAAGTTCTCTGCTGCCAGACTCTGTACTCCCACCTCGACACCATCAATGTACGGCTCGGTCAGCTGGTGGGCAGAGGTGCACAGGTCGGCACCATCGGCACTAACAACGGCATGTTTCCAGCCCATCTCCACGCAGAGCTGCACTTCAATGTGCTGGTCAACTGCGGGCACCAGGGTATTCCCAAAAATGCGGCAAACTACGGCAACCTGACGGAATTCATCAAGCATTACCGCAGACTTCCCGTAGAGAAGAAATTTGTCAAGCTTCCCATAGGTGGCTTCCTGCCGTACAAGAACACCGAAGGTCTGTAAATGAAAACATGTCTGTTCGGCGGTTCTTTTGATCCCATACACATGGGGCATATCACCATTGCCAAAGCCGCCCAGCAGCAATGCCATCTCGACGAAGTTGTTTTTCTTCCGGCCGCATGTTCTCCGTTCAAGCAAGGAAGTACAACCTTTTTTTCCGATACACAGCGGCTGCATATGCTGCGTCTGGCCACCCGGGATTTACCCTGGGCAACCGTAAGTGAACTCGATTTAGAGCTCCCTCCCCCCAGCTGGAGCTGGCGTATTGCCGAGCACTGGCATCGCGAACATCCGCACGCAGAATTATACTGGCTCATGGGCACCGACCAATGGGAGCAACTGCACCGCTGGGCTCGTTTTGATTACCTCTGCGAACTGCTACACTTTGTTGTATATCACAGAGAAGCCGTGCCGTCGCCTCGTGCCGGAGTGCGCAGCACTTTCATCTGCACAGGGATGCACCCGGCATCTTCATCTGCTATCCGGGCTGCACTTCAGCAGAACACTCCCCTGCCGGCCGACTGGCTTCCCGACCAAATTGAAGCCTACATCCAGAGCACCTTATCGTAAGCCGCCAGCTTGCTGCATATTTGCTCCTGAATCACCCCCAGCAACAGCAGAGCGCTCTTTTCAACAAATAAAAAGCCGCCGGGGGCTACCCGGCGGCTTTCTGATACAGTGGCAAGCACTGCAGAAGTCATCATTTACAGGCTTTCACCGAAGTCCTCGCGGAACTTGGCAGCCAGTTTCTCCTGCCAATCGCTCAGCGGCTGCAGACGACCGAAGAAGAAGCGCAGAACCTCCGGTTCCTCAACCCACTTGAGGCCACCGATGAGCTCGCGGTTGTCGTACAACCACTTCACACGGTCGGCGCAATACTTCACCTGAGAAAGAGTGAACACGCGGCGCGGGCAGGCCAGACGCACCAGCTCCAGCTCGGCATAGTTTTCGGAACCATCGGGGTTACGCTGCTCGGAAAGAGAGCCACGCTCCATACCGCGGATACCACCAGCAATATACAGAGCCGTGGCCAGAGCACCAGCGGGGTACTGCTCGTGGGGAATATTGGGCAGGAATTCAGAAGCGTTGATATGAGCACCCAGACCACCTGCGGGCTTCACCATGGGCACACCATACTCGGAAAGCTCCTTCACCAGGTATTCAATGAAGATAGGACCCTGGTTGATGATTTCTTCATCAAGAGTCTCAAGAAGGCCTACAGCCATGGCCTCCATGGCGCGTACTTCCATACCGCCATAGGTAAGGAAACCTTCGTACAGCGGGATGAAGGCTTTCATCTTGAGGATGAGCTTCTCGTTATTGGAGATAATAGCACCACCGCGGGCGAAACCGAGCTTGCGGCTGGAGAAGTAGATGAGATCCATCTCATCCGCAATCTTGCGGATGATTTCTGCGATGCTCATGTTCTTGGCAGCCTCCTCGCGGGTCTTGATAAAGTAGAGGTTATCCTGCAGCAGAGAGGCATCGAGCACACTCATCACGCCGAATTCCTTACAAACGGCCGCTACGTCCAGCATGTTCTGCATAGAAAGAGGCTGGCCACCAATCAGGTTGGTACCGGCTTCAATACGCACAAAGGGAACATGCTCAGGACCCACCTCCTGAATAAGCTTGCGAAGACGGGGGATATCAAAGTTACCCTTGAACGGCAGATCGAGGTTAGGATCAAGACCTTCCTCGGTGATAAGCTCCTCCACGCGACCGCCCTTGCGGGTAATGTGAGCCTTTGTGGTGGTGAAGTGGAAGTTCATGGGCACCACATCGCCCTCTTTCACAAACGTTTCTGCAAGAATATTCTCACAGGCGCGCCCCTGGTGAGCAGGCAGGAAATGCTTGGTACCGAACACCTGTTCGATAACCTTGGAGAGGCGGTTGAACGTCTCGGAACCGGCATAGGAGTCGTCTGCCTGCATGGAAGCGGCCACCTGATTATCACTCATGGCATTCACGCCGGAATCCGTCAGCATGTCCATGAACACATCCTTATTCTGCAGCAGGAACGTGTTATTACCTGCTTCGCGCAGCTTCTGCACACGCTCCTCTACCGTGGGCAGGAACAATTTCTGCACTACGCGCACCTTGTGCATCTCCAGCGGCACCTGATGCTCTTCCTTATAGAACTTAACAATAGACATGATGATGGTTTTGTATGTGGTAAAATCTGCGCCAGAAAACGCGCGGCGGATTCTATCACGTGTTCAGTCTCATTGTCAATGCTTTTGTGAGCAAGCCAAGGAATGCTGACTCGTTTTGAGAAACATCAAATTCAAACGAGGCTCAGAAAAACACTACGCCCCGACACACCAGAAGCCGCACCTGTTACATGGTGCGGCTTCCGATACGTAAGCGGTGGAAGAATATCGATTACACATCCACCACGACATCATCATCATTATCCTCGCCGCCATGAGCCAGGATAAACTGCAGGTCGTTGAGGTCAAGGCTGGAAGCAAAGCCTTCATCACCCAGCACATTGGTAACCAGCTGGTTCTTCTGGTGCTGCAGAACTCGGATCTTCTCCTCCACAGAATCGCGGGTAAGCAGGCGGTATGCAATCACCTTGTTTTTCTGGCCGATTCGGTGTGTACGGTCAATAGCCTGGCTTTCCACTGCGGGGTTCCACCAAGGATCGTACAGAATGACGTAGGAAGCGGAAGTAAGGTTAAGACCGGCGCCACCAGCTTTCAGCGAAAGCAGGAACACGCTGGGTTCCTTGGTTGTCTGGAACTTCTCAATCTCAGCCTTACGGTCCTTAGTCTGACCGGTAAGGTAGTTATACGGATAGCCGTTTTCTTCGAGCTTGCCCTTGATGATTTCGAGCATGGAAACGAACTGCGAGAACACGAGCACCTTGTGACCTTCTTCGCGCAGCTGGTCAAGCAGGTAGAAGAGCGCTGTAAGTTTCGCACTGTCTTCCTTGGCGTATTTCGGGTCCACCAGACCGGGATGACAGCAAATCTGGCGCAAGCGCATAAGCCCCTGCAGAATGGCGAAGGAATTCTTCTTCACCGATTCGTCTGAATCCACGCCCAGCAGAGCCTTCTGAATGCGGCGCAGTTCGGCCTTGTACAGCTGGCGCTGAATACCTTCCATCTTAGCGTACACTTCTTCTTCTGTACGCGGGGGAAGATCCTTGGCCACCTGCTGCTTGGTACGGCGCAGAAGGAACGGCTTGAGACGAGCCGCCAGGCGGTTCTGGCTCTGAGAATCCTTGCGCTTATCGAAACGCTTCTTGAAGTATGCGCGGCTGCCCAACACACCCGGCATGGCAAATGCCATGAGCGACCACATATCAAGAAGGCGGTTTTCGATAGGCGTACCGGAAAGAACCAAGCGGTTGAAAGAGTTGATTTCGCGAGCAGCCTTGGCCGCCTTGGAATCCGGGTTCTTAATCTGCTGGCCTTCGTCCAGAATCACGGTGAGCCACTTGATGGCGTTTATCTGCTCGCCACAGACGCGGAGCTGAGCATAGTTGATAACCACCATATCGTAATTCTCCAGAATATTCTCTACATCTGCCTGCTCCTTATTGCGGATGACCATCACGCGCACGCCGGGGGCAAATTTCTCCGTTTCACTTGCCCATACATCCAACACAGACTTCGGGCAGACGATAAGCACGGGAGGAATCGTTACCTTCTTGCGTCCCTGCTTGTTGCGGCGTACAAAATCCTCGCGCAGCCAGAGCATATACGTAATGGACTGAATGGTTTTACCCAGACCCATATCGTCAGCCAGGATACCACCGAAACCATTTTCTGCCAGATAAGCCAGGAAGTGGAAACCTTCAATCTGGTACGGGCGGAGAGTGGCCTGCAGGGTGGAGGGCACATCTGGCTTCACATCAATCTTGATTTCTGCCGTGCGCTCCTTGATACGCTGCCAGGCCTTCGGGTCGAACACCTCGGCGGCACGAGGATCTGCCAGCTGCAGCGCATGCATGCGGTGAGTTTCGCCGGAAAGGTCAAAAGGATCGAGGCCAAGCTTGGTCACAGCATCTCTCTGTGCATCGTCCAGCTTGATTTCCAGGCGCATCCAGCGGCCATCATCCATGCGGACATAACCGCCGCGAGCAGATACAAGGGAGCGAATCTGCTCCTTGGTGAGAGTCACGCCCTCCACATCAATAACCACACGCAGGTCGAACCAGTCGATTTCCTGGTTCACAACTTCAAAGCGTATAGCCGCAGCAACGGGGTCTGCCAGCAGAGATTTCAGATTCTCATCCATCTCCACATTAACCGTTTCGGGGATGGCCTTGGCCCACTCGGCAAACTTCTCGGGGAACTGCTTGGTGATACGGCTCTTGAATGCCTCCATCTGCGTATCGTAGGTGAAGTTCATCTCTTCAAGCAGTCCGGGAATCGGGTAGAGGAAATCGCGGATAAAGCGCAACAAGGTATGATCTTTCACAGGCTGCTGCTCAAGCAGCTCCCAGTCATCCTTGCCCAGACGCTCCCGACGGCGACCAGGGTCATCCTGCGCGCTCACTTCCAGCAGCACGTGCTCCGTATCCGCACTGGTCAGGCCACGCACAATCTTCATGCTGAAAGTGGGCTTCATCTCAATATCGATGACGCGCTCCTCCATGCTGGGTGGCAGCGTAGCGCCAATCTTTCGCAGGAATTCCACACCATCCAGACTATCAATCACTGTCTTGGGAATGGAATAGCGCGGTTCCACCTCAGTGCTCTCCAGCCAGCGGGGCGGCCCGGGGAATACGGTTTCGTCTGACTGGTAAAGCTCGACCTGTCCGGGCAGCTGGCGCACTGAGTGGGTCACATGCACCCCGGCAGCCGTCACCAGCTGCAGGCCATAGCAATCCGGCACAATGGGGTCATCAATGCAAATCCACTTGAGAGGTTCACGCACCACCTTGAAATAGCATTCATCCAGGTTGACCAGGTATCCCTTCAACGCCGGCTGGTGGAACAGAATATTCATCACGCGGCAGGCGGACTCATCATCCAGGTCAAGAATCACGGTATCCTGGCGTTCGGCGTAGTCGCGCAGCACATTCAGCAGGATATCCGTTTGCGGGTCACACTTCAGCGCACCATTCAGGAACTCTGCCAGGATGGCATCCAGCTGGCTGCGTTCACGGATAGAAACCCAGTCTTCACCCGGGTCAAAGCGATATTCAAAGCGGGCCTCATTGATGGTGGAGACCAATCGCATATACAGCGGGTGGCGCGGCGGCTGAGGCGGGCGCTCATTCACGCTCTGGATACGCTCATACCAGGTACCGACCTCTTTCTCTCGCTCCCACTCGGAGATTCGCTTCTGAACTTTCTCCAAATCAGTCACGGCATTCATGAATTCCGGGTAAGCAATACGCTTCTTTGTAAAAGCATACGCAATAAAGTTCCAGAATTCGAGGATATTACGCGGCGGCGTGGGCCAGAGCTCCAGTGCCTCATACCCCGTAATCTCCCAGCGGGGATTGAGACGCACCAGGTCGTGGTCGTGAATTTCCTGTTCGATGGCAAAGCGGCGATAGCGTTTCTCCAGTTTCGTCACGTAATCAGACTCGCGATCATCCAGATCGCGCCCGAGCTTATCTTCCAGCAAATCAGAGAGCGGCACTTCATTGAGCTCATTGGGGCTTTCCGGCATATTCGCCCCGCGATACATACGCTCCACCATCGTAGCAATGAGACAGGCTCCGGCAACGCGCTCGTCCTCTGCCGAGCAGGAACCGAACCAGCGGTTACCCTGCAAGCGCAGACTCGTGCGGAAAACGCCCACTCTCGTCTCAACACGCCCCTGAATATAGAGGTGGTTGCCGAAAATTTGCGTCACGGCCCCATCTTTCTGGAGCTTTTCGCCCGCGTTACGCACCTGTTCAGAGTATGCGTTCAGGAAATTAAGCGTTGCGCGGTCAGGATTGAGTGCAGAACTTAACATGATGATTTTTGGGAGATTAGATACAGCAATTCGCCGCCGGAGTATACAGTCCTACTCTTGAGACGCATCGCGTGTATGGTGTAATAATAGCACAGCGAAAGATATTTTTCAAGATGTCAGCTGAAGTTTTTTGTTTTTTTCCTTGTTTTTAGAAGATTTTCAGTATTTTTCAGGCCAGCTGACATCCCGCAGTCTTGCCTGTTCAAGAGCTGCGCGCTATGCTGCAGGGCGTGCATTCCAGAACCTTTTTTGTCATTCTTTTAAGTCTCTGCCTGATTGGCATCACGGCCTGCTCTCAGATACCGATGCCCTCAGCCAGCACGCAAGCCATTGTGGGCATTGCAGATGATTGGAATTCTTCGCATGTCACTCTCACCCTGGTAGAAAAAAATGCCGCCGGTAAATGGCAGCGCAAGCTGGGGCCATACCCCGGTCGGCTGGGCCGAAACGGCTGTGTCTGGGGGCTCGGGTTGCACAAAAACCCAAGCGGCGCAACCACCAAGAAAGAAGGAGATGGGCGCTCACCGGCGGGCATCTTCTCGCTGGGCGGGCTCTGGGTGAACAACCCCGCCCCGGTGCAGCATGACCCGACAATTCCCTATGTGAACGTAGGGCCGAATGACCTCTGGGTAAGCGACCCCCGGCTTCCGCATCTCTACAACCGACACGTGCGACTCGACCATCCGGCAAGCACGCCGTGGGAGCTCCACGAGCAAATGCGCCAGAGCGATTACCCGCACAGCATCAAGCTTCTGGTGCATCACAACACACCGGAAAGCGTTGGCAAGCCCATTGTCGGTGCTGGCTCGTCCATTTTCTTCCACATCTGGCGCAAAGATGGCGAAGCACCTACCGCAGGCTGCACCAGCATGAATGAGGAACACCTGCGGGCCTTCATTGCCCGGCTCAAGGCAGATAAAAAACCAGTATACATTCTCCTGCCCCGCAGCGAATACACCAGACTTCGCCAAAGCTGGCAGCTGCCATAATGAACCGCATCACGGCAGCGACCTCCGCATTCCCGTGTAGGTATCAAGCGTGACCACTCCCAACGGCCCATACAACGGGTGCTCCGGGCAATCAAACGCCAGCATTCCATTCTCCCGGCGAAGCGGAATACGGTGCAGAATCCGCGTCCTGTCATCCGAATCGCACATATAAATGGCTGCTATGTATTCCTGACCCTCCGGTCCAATTGCGACATCTATCCCCCACACCGTAATGGAATGCATAAACCGGCTGCCATCGGCCCGGTGGCAGGAGGCACCCAGCCAGAACGCATCGCCCCGACTGAATCCTTGCAGCAACACTGCGGTAAGAGCATCCGCAGTCACCTCAATTCCCCTGCCACTGTACAACAACAGCTCCGGCTCAAGGTTCTGCTCCCGATAAAAACCACCGGCTGCATTCTCTCGTAAAGCGGCACAGCGCAGGCCATCCCCGGGATTCTGCTGCACATACTTTCCGCTGAACCACCAGCGGATTCCCTGGTCCGGGTCGCTGCCCTCGTTTTCAAAGGAAGCGTGAAATACAGGCCATATCTGCTCACCCGCCGGTGCCTGCGGCGGCACAAGCCGGGAATTCTGTTCCTGCCACCAGGCCAGGAGATTAGCCGCCACCACAGCCCAGCATAAATAGTTATCACCCTGTTCCCCGCGCTGGTGCGTTTTATTGAAATCATGCCACCCATGCTCTGCCGAAACACCGGCAGACCACAGAGTTACCGCGCCCGACGCCACCTGACAACTGAGCGCGAGCACCAAAGCAATCACCCAACACCGCATCATAACGTACATATTTATACCACACGCCTCTATCATTGGCAACGGCAATTCACACCTCATATCGGCAATAAAAAATAAAGGTTATTGATTTTCATACAGCAGACAGGAGTCACACACACATGGACCACGAACAAATCAAGGAAGCCGGGGAAAAGGTGGAGCAATGGATGGCAGACAAGCACCACCGCCACTGTGTGAAAGCCGCCATGTGTGCCGCCAACGCTGTAATTCTGATGGGGCTTACTGCTGGTCTTGCCCTGCTCTGGATTAACGAATTGCGCCGGGCCAACGGCCACCATTCCTGCTGCAAAGGCAACGATACGAAATAACAATACGCCATCCGCACCAAAAGCCCTGCACTCATAATTGTGCAGGGCTTTTGTTTAGTCTTGAAAATGCGGACAAATCAGCGTAGTATGTGCGCAGCAAACACGCATTTATGGACAAAGGCAGAATTACACTCGTCGGCATTGGTTGCGGTTCCCGCACACGCACCTACATGAAACTGGCCATGGAATACCCGGAAAAGTTCCGCATTGTAGCGGCTGCAGACCCGGTAACATGCCGCACCGAACAAGTACGCGATTTCGCGCCGGAGGAAGAACGCTCGTCCATCCGGCTCTTTGCCAGTGCAGATGAATTGCTCAGCCAGCCGAAAATGGCAGATGTGGCCATCATCGGCACGCAGGATGATTACCATTTCGAGCCTGCCAAGCGGGCTCTGGAGCTGGGTTACGACCTGCTGCTGGAAAAACCGATAGCCAAAACTCTGCGGGAAGCGCTGGAGCTGCGCGATTTAGCAGAAAAGCTGGGCCGCCGCGTGGCAATCTGCCACGTACTGCGCTATACTCCGTTCTACAACACCATCCGCAACATCATACGCAGCGGCGAACTGGGAGAAATCATGACCTTCAATGCCAACGAAGGCGTGGGAGCCTGGCACTTCGGTCATTCCTTCGTCCGCGGCCACTGGGGCAACAGCGTGAAATCCACCCCCATGATTGTGGCAAAGTGCTGCCACGATATGGATATCCTTTACTGGCTGCTCAATCGCCCCTGCGAACAGGTATCCAGCTTCGGTGAGCTCTCCTTCTTCCGCAAGGAAACACTTACCGAGCCCAGGCCTGCCCGCTGCACTGACTGGACCCCCCCCATGGGCGAAGACCCGTGGGATGCCCGCAAATACATTACCGATGACACCTGCCGCCGCTGGCTCAAAATGGTCATGGACGGTGTGGATGACGCCACACCCGAGGATATCACCGAATGGCTCAAGACCTCTCCCTGGGGCCGGGACGCCTTCCAGTGCGAGGACAACGACCAGCCCGACCACCTGGTGGCCATTCTCCGCTACATGGGCGGAATCACCGGCACCTTCACCATGACAGCCTTTGAAGAAGGCCGCCACATCGAAATCTACGGCACTAAAGCCAAGCTTCGCGCCGGTGCTTTCTACAAGGAAAACGGCCCGGGAGAAATCACCATCACCGAGCATTTCTCCAAGAAAATGCGCAAGGTGGATGTAGAAGAAGCAGCCGGCGGCTATGCCGGCCACGGTGGCGGAGACTGGGGACTGGTGAGCAACCTCTACAACGACATGCGCGTGGTAGAGGATACTGCGCTCATGACCACCCCCATCCAGGCCAGCGCTCATTCGCATGTGATTGCCTTTGCCGTGGAGCACGCCCGCCGCACCGGCGAGGTAGTCGACATCAAGGAATTTGAGCGTCGCGTACTCTCCGGCGAGCTGAATTACTGATAAGCCTCAACTCACCACGAAAAAACTCCCTGCACAAATGACTGTGCAGGGAGTTTTTTATCCGCTCCGGCCGCGGCTCGAACGCGGGACCCCAAGCTTAGAAGGCTCGTGCTCTATCCAACTGAGCTACCGGAGCAGTGAAGCGCGCCTATGGTAGCACCCGCGCCTCACCTTGGCAAGCTTTTATTTGACAACTGCCACGCTTGCTGATACCATGAACGCACGTGGCGAAGCCGCTCACAGAGATTGCAGCAAAATCCCCTGCCTTTGCCGGGGAGCTCGAGCGACTGCGCCGGGCGGAGGGGAAAGACGCCCCCGTGGTGCTGGAGCGGGTAAGTCCGGCCGCCTATTCCTTTGTATCAGCCATGGTGGCGGCAGCCTCCGACAAACCACGCCGCGTGTGGATTGTAGCAGATGCCCTGCCCGCGCAGGAGCGGCTTGCCGCAGAATGGCCGCTCTGGCAAGGCCCGCAGGCTGTCTTTGTGCCTGAGCAGGAAATCCACATCAACAACGGCATTTCCGACCCCGATTTAGCAGCTGAGCGACTGGAAGCTCTGCGAGCCATCTCCGGTCCGGCAAAAGAAACACAAGCGGTCATTGTGACGGCAGCAGCATTGAAGCAACCGGCACCCAGTTTCACCGCCAACGCGGGGTTTGCACTCACCCTCCAGGTTGAAAAGGAATATCCGCTGGACGATATATGCACCGCCCTGCTCGACCATGATTTCGAGCGGGTGGACCAGGTAACGGGCCGCGGTGAATGGAGTCTGCGTGGTGGTATTCTGGATATTTTTCCCCTGCAGTCAGCCTGGCCTCTGCGTATTGAATTTTTCGGAGACGAAGTGGAAAGCATCCGTGCCTTTGAAATTGACTCCCAGCTTTCCTTCAAAAAACTGGAGTCAGCCGATATGGTGCTGGAAGAGCCACCTGCAGACAAACCGCTGGCTGACTGGATTTCAAAAGATGACTGGGTGGTGAGTCTGCCTGGCTGCGGGGTACCCGGTCATGTACTGATATACGAACTGCCACCCGACAGGGAAGAAATTCTGCCGGATATCGACACGGTGAACGCGGGCGACAACACGGCCATTTTCGGTACCCCGCTGGGCAGTTTCGAAACAGGTGATTTCGTAATGCAGGAAGCCCGCCGCCAGCTGGCCGGCATGGAACTGCGTAAATGGCGCGAGCAGAAGTGGCGAGTGGTCATGTTTTTCCCCCACGAAGGCGAGAAAAGTCGTTTCGAAGAAATCTGCGGCGAGGATGATGCCTGGTCCGGCGTGCAAAGCCGGGACGGCGATTTACCCCTGGGATTCACCATCCCCGGTGCCAAACTGGCCGTACTCTCCGCGGCCGAAATCTTCGGGCGCTACTCCACCCCGCGCAATCGCAAACTGGATGACCGCACCGACCGCATGCGCCGTGAGCGCGCCCAGGCTCCGCTGCGCGAAATCGAAGAGGGTGATTTTGTGATTCATGCTTCCCACGGCCTCGGCAAATTTGTGGGCATTGTGCGCGATGACCAAAGCGGCGAAGAGGAGATACACATCAAATACGCAGACGGTGTACTGCTACGCATTCCGCTGCAGCAGAGCCACCTGGTGTCTAAATATATAGGACTGGGTGCCAAGACACCGGAACTGAGCAAGCTGGGAGATGCCCGCTGGCGGCGCGCCTGCCAGGCGGCGGAAAAAGCAGTGCAGGATTACGCCGCGCAACTGCTTGAAGTGCAGGCAGAGCGTGAAAGCAATTCCGGCTATGCCCACCCGGCCGACTCCGGCTGGATGTGGCAGTTTGAATCAAGTTTCCCCTACCGGGAAACCCCCGACCAGCTGCGCGCCATTTCCCAGACAAAGGCGGATATGGAAAGCGGACGCCCCATGGACCGCCTCATCTGCGGTGATGTGGGTTTCGGCAAGACAGAGGTGGCCATACGCGCCGCATTCAAATGCGTGACCGGCGGGCGTCAGGCTGCCATTCTTGCCCCCACCACGGTGCTGGCCTCACAGCACTACCGCACCTTCCGCACGCGCATGAGCGAATATCCGGTGCGTATCGAACTGCTCAGCCGTTTCACCCCGGCCAAGAAGATAAAGGAAATCGTAGCAGGCATTGCAGATGGCTCGGTGGATATCGTCATCGGCACTCACCGCGTCATCTCGAAAGATATCACATTCAAGAATCTCGGACTGGCCGTCATTGATGAAGAGCAACGTTTCGGAGTACGCCACAAAGAGCAGTTCAAGCGCATGTTCCGCATGGTGGATATGCTCACCCTCTCCGCCACACCCATTCCGCGCACGCTCTATGTGGCGCTCATGGGTGCGCGGGATATGAGCACCATAGAAACCCCGCCGCTCAACCGTCTGCCCGTGCAGACCGCCGTGTGTCCGTACAGCGAAAAACTCATAGCCGATGCCATCGAGCGCGAACTTGCCCGCAATGGGCAGGTCTTTTTCCTTCACAATCGCGTGCAGAGTATCATGAAAATGCGCGATGAACTGCAGCGGCTCGTGCCAAAAGCGCGCATTGTGGTAGGGCACGGGCAAATGGACAAGGGCGATCTGGAGCTCATTATGCGCGATTTTGTGGATGGCAAGGCCGATGTGCTGCTCGCCACCAGCATCATCGAAAGCGGCATTGATATCCCAAACGCCAACACCATCATCATCGACCGGGCCGACCGCTTCGGGCTGGCCGATTTATACCAGCTGAGAGGACGCGTGGGACGCGGCGGCCACCGGGCCTATGCATACCTGCTGCTGCCACGCCAGGCGCTCTGCACCGGCGATGCCCGCAAACGAGTCTCCGCCATCAAGCAGTACACCGAGCTGGGCAGCGGGTTCAAAATTGCCATGCGCGACCTCGAAATCCGCGGTGCCGGCAATCTCTTGGGCACCCAGCAGAGCGGCCACATTGCCGCCATCGGATTTGAACTGTACTGTCAGCTGCTCCGCCAGTCCATCGAACGTATGCAGGGTAAAGTGCCCACCATACGCGCAGAAGCCTCATTCAAGGCCGACTTCATCTGCCTGAGCGAAGCCAGCATGGCCACCCGGGCCGATGCAGATAAACTACTCGGCGCCTATCTGCCTGCAGCCTACATAGAATCCACCAAAGCCCGCATGGAAGCCTACACCCAGCTGGCTCGAGCCTGCACCACCGATGATGTAGACGACCTGGACCGCCAGTGGCGCGACCGCTTCGGCCCGCTGCCCCGCGAGGTAAGCCACCTGCTCACGGTGCATAAAATCCGCATTCTGGCCACGCGTCGCAATATCTCTCAGGTAGAAATCAGCGGGCAGAAGCTCATGCTCACCCGCAACAACGACTACATACTGGACAACAAGCGCTTCCCCCGTCTGCAGAAAATCAAATCTGCCGATAAACTGCTTGAAGCACTGCACCTGCTGCAATGCATGTAAGAAAAACCCCGGCCGCCGCATACACGCCAGCCGGGGTTTTGATATTTCTACGTACGAGGAGCCTTATTTCACCACAGTGAGGCTTTCTGCCTGTTCACGGGTAAGCTCGATACAATTCCAGGGAAGGCCGTACTTGTTGAGCGCCTCCATGAAGGGGTCCGGGTCATTCTGCTCCATATTGAACACACCCTGCCCACTCCAGGTACCGGTCAGAATCATACGACCACCAATGGCGGCAGGTACGCCTGTTGTGTAGGAAATAGCCTGGGAGCCGACCTCTTTGAAGCACTCTTCGTGGTCGCAGATATTGTAAATGTACACAGCTTTATACTGGCCATCCTTCTTACCCTGAATCACGCAGCCAATGCAGGTGCGGCCATGCGTTGTCTTGCCCAGGTCGCCGGGGTCAGGCAGTACAGCTTTCAGGAACTGCAGCGGCACTATCTCCACTCCGTTGTACAT
Organism: Akkermansia sp.; assembly: GCA_045614585.1. Lineage (GTDB taxonomy): Bacteria > Verrucomicrobiota > Verrucomicrobiia > Verrucomicrobiales > Akkermansiaceae > Akkermansia. The sequence continues at coordinate 56,412 of JAZLDD010000003.1, forward strand.
CACCGGGTCAATGCGGGTCATTCCCACATTCTTCAGCACGGTCAGGTGATTGATGTAATTCGGAGAGAAGCTCATCCAGAACTGGGCGCGCTTAATAGTGGGAATATGCTTCACCAGCGATTCCATCTCCTCGTGGTACATGCGGTAAATCTCATAAGTACCCACGCCCTCTGGGCAGGCAAAGGGTTGGTGCATGCTCATGGCGCCGGTCTCCTGGAAAGCGCCATTTTCCCAGTGGCGGCAGGGTGCGCTTACCTCGCGGATATTGATTTCCGGGTTAAAATTCGTAGCAAATGCCTGGCCATGGTCACCACCGTTCACATCGATGATATCAAGATACTCGATTTCGTCGAAGTGATGCTTGAGCGCCCAGGCTGTATACACATTAGTCACACCCGGGTCAAAGCCGGAACCCAGCAGAGCATAGAGCCCAGCCTGCTTGAATCGCTCCTGGTATGCCCACTGCCAGCTGTATTCGAACTTTGCCACATCGCGAGGCTCATAGTTGGCCGTATCCATGTAGTTCACCCCGGCTTCCAGGCAGGCATCCATAAGCGGCAGGTCCTGATACGGCAGCGCTACATTCAACACCAGGTCCGGGTTCACCTCTTTGATGAGTGCCACTGTGGCAGCCACATCATCGGCATCCACGGCATGAGTGGTTATCGTCACGCCCTCACGAGCCTGCACGTCTGCCGCGATGGCATCGCACTTGCTCTTGGTACGCGAGGCCAGATGGATGCTCTCATACACATCCGACATCTGGGCGCACTTGTGGGCCACAACATGCCCCACACCACCGGCTCCGATAATGAGTACTGTCTTCATTGCACGCGCAGAATGCACCATATACCCCCATAAGTCAAGGATAAATCCTTTACCTCACCCCTCATGACACATACGCGCACAATCATGCCCACAAAAAAACACCTGCCCGGTAAGGCAGGTGTGGTAAATCATACTTTTCAGGCACTTAACCGCGGCGGCGGCGCGTTGTAGTCTTGCGCTTGGCCACGGCGCGCTTTCTGGAAACCTTGCTCTTTCTGGTAGCCACTGTTCTGCGGCTGCGTGCATTCGTCTTACGCTTTGCCACGGCATACCGGCTGCTGCGGGCATTCGAACGGCGCTGCACTTTCTTGGAGGATGCCATCGCAGAACGCGGCACGTAGGCAGGAACAGGAGTACGAGATGTACGGATAGCGGCAGCCAATGCCTTGCGCTGGTCATCGGCGCTGTAGTTGCGACCCTGCTGGTCGGCAAAATACCCACGGTATGCGGGATCCACCTGATTGATGTTGGTGACCGCATCCGGGAAGTTATGGTACTTCATGCCCCGGTCGCTCTGGCAGGAAACCAACAGGCACGCCACCATAGCCACCAGACTGAGTATAAGCTGACGAGTTCTGAACATAACAGATTCTTTCTCAGGGACAGATTGCATCCACCACACGGATTGGCAACGAAATCAGAAAGCCGACTAAACTGGTCACCACCCCGCATGAGGTGAGACAGGTCATGCACATCAGAACTACCCCCAGCTGCACACTGCGCTTTGCTATTTTGGTAACAGTCGTCTTCATAATATCTAAGCTTGCGGCATCCGGGCACGATTCTGCGCCATCACCTACCCCGCCGGACATATACTACCACACTCACAGCCTGTTTGCCAATAATAAACTTTTCTTTACAATATCTTTTTACCGCGTATGACTTGATTTTCGCTCAAAACAGGATAAAATGAGGCAGATATGAGCCAGAAGCAGGAGAATTCGCGTGCGCGCCTGTGCAAAGAGCTGCTTTTATATGCACAAAAGCACCCGGAACAGCGCGAGATAGCCGACAAGATACGCCATTTTGTACAAAGCACCCCGGACTGCTTCAAGCGCAGCCATGAAAGCGGCCATATCACAGGTTCTGCATGGCTGATAAACCCAGCAGGAGACAAGGCACTTCTCACCCTGCACCATAAGTTGAAACGCTGGATGCAGACCGGCGGGCATGCAGATGGAGAAGGTGACACACTGAAAGTCGCGCTCCGAGAGGCAGAAGAAGAAAGCGGCATCACCGGCATCACCCCCGTGAACACAGAAATATTTGATATCGACATTCACCTCATACCAGCCAACCCGGCAAAAGAAGAGCCGCCCCACTACCACTACGATATCCGCTACCTGCTGCAGGCACCTCACGAGGAATTTGTTATCTCTGCGGAATCAGATGCCCTGGCCTGGTGGAGCGAAACCGATTTCCACACCCGCCAGGCAGAACTGGACACGGCCGTTACCCGCATGGCCGCCCGCTATTTCAACAAAAAATAACATTTTATACACAAAAAAGCTACTTATTTAAGTAAACTGAAACGTTGTTGCTTGATTTCAGGGTAAAACCCGCTATAATGTCACACCAGTGAAATAGTCCACGTTCACATTCTGCACACACCAGATCACTGCCATGAAACCGCAGCTCAAATCTCTTTTCAGCGCACTAGCATTCGCACTTCTCTCCATCTCAGTTGCCCCGCAGAACGCAAATGCCGTCGTCATCTACCCCCAGCCTCAGATAAACGGCATGCGATCCGTGACCACGCGGGTGGAAGACGCCCAGACTCACTTTCGCACACCCGACAGCAAAGGCGGCATGTGGGATAAGCTCCCGGATGTACCTGGCGGTTACGCCATCGAAATCACCCCGGGCAAACTCACCATCTATGCCAATGATGAAGATGGCCGGTACTATGCCCGGCAATCCATTATCCAGATGCTGTACAATGTGCAGGACGCAACACTGGCGCACAACGATGTATTTGCAGATAAAAGCTTACGCGAAGTGACACGTCTGGGTGAGCTCCCCATGGGCATGCTGATAGACTGGCCGGATCTCCCGGCACGCGGCATCGTGGAGGGGTACTACGGCGCGCCGTGGAGTTTTGAAGCACGCTGCTCCATATTCCGTTTCATGGGTCGCAACAAGATGAACACTTACATCTACGCACCGAAAGATGACCCATACCACCACGGCAAAGGCTGCTATGAACCCTACCCGGCCTTGAAAGCAGCTGAGCTGAAAGACCTCATCAAGTATGCCCGACAGAATCACGTGCGATTCGTGTGGGCTATTCACCCGGCAAACACCGTCCGCTGGAACGAAGATGGAGGAAAGCGCCAGCTGGATGCGCTCTGCACCAAATTGAAGCAGATGTATGACCTGGGAGTGCGGGATTTTGGCGTACTGGTGGATGATTCCAGCGGTGAAATCGGCAAAGCAGAGCGCCAGGTGCAGCTTACGAATTACATTCTGGAAAACTTCATACGGAAACACCCGGATGTAAACCAGACCCTCATCATGTGTCCAACGGGATACAACCGCAGCTGGACAAACGAAAAATTCCTCACGACCCTGGGTTCAGGTCTGGATAAAAGCATACCGGTGATGTGGACAGGCGATACCGTGGTGCATGATATCACCTACTCCGGGCAGCAATGGGTGAACAAACACGTGCAGCGCCCCACATTCATCTGGTGGAACTGGCCCTGTAACGACTTCAAGCGCAGCCGGCTTTCCCTGGGGCGCACATACGGGCTTGATACCCACCCCGACATGAAAAACCAGATGAGCGGTTTTGTGGCAAACCCCATGGAACATGCAGAAGCCAGCAAGGTGGGTCTTTTCGGCGTGGCAAACTACACCTGGAATATCGATGATTTCGAATCGACAACCACCTGGGAAGAAGGCATGCGCCGGCTCTATCCCCGCCACCGCGAAGCCATGCGCGTATTCTGCGCGCACAATTCATACCTTCTTCCGAACGGACACGGCTATTTCCGCGAAGAATCCGTCGAAATCGCAGATGTGGCAAAACGATTCATCACCGCATTAGATGAAGGGAAAATCGACCGCAAAGCCCGCCAGCTTCTGCAATTGGAATTCGACCGCATGGTAAGCGCAGCCCGGGAATTGAAACACACCCAAAATCCGATAGCCGGGCTCTGCACAGAAATCCGACCCTGGCTGGACCAATTCGAGCTTGTGGGCGTTGCGGGCGCATCAGTCATGACCACCTTTGCTGCCACAGATAAATATGCTTTCCACTATTTCTTCGACACGGTGCAAGCGCTCTACGATATGCGCTCGACCACCCGCGGCGAGTGGAGCCCCAACGGGATCCGCCAGATAGATGACGTGGAAGTGGCGACCTATGCCCTGACCCCGGTACTGAACGCAGCCTTTGCCTATCTGAACACCCGCGTCTATGCCGAGCTTTCCGGGCAGAAGCGTTCAGTGCCGAAGTTCACGGCCACCACCGGCAACACCGCCGCTGATGCATCGAAAATCATGGATGGCAAGCCATCATCCTTCTGGTCCAATGATGCGATGCAGCAGAAAGACCAGTGGTATTGCCTGGACCACGGCTCCCCCATCAGCATCAACAACATATGCCTCGTCATGGGTGGAACCCGGCAGAAAGATTATCCGGATAGCGTTCAATTCGAAGTTTCTGATGACGGAACCAACTGGCAACCGGTAGGCTCGCCGCAGCGTGGCAATCTCGCCATTGTCAACATAGCCGACCAGCCGATACGAGCCCGGTTCGTACGATTCCGCATCGTAACCCCGCGGCCGAACTGGCTTTCCATCTGCGAATTCGCCGTGAACCGCACCCTGCCGCCCTATGTGGATACCAACATAGAAGGCCCGCATCTGAACGCATACAGCAACACCTCCGATATCGGCATCAGCCGCGTCATGGAAGTATTCAACATTCAGCCCCAAGGCATCATATCTCTGGAGCTTCCCAACCCCATCGCCCCGGAATGGGTGCAGATGAACATGGAAAGCCCGGACCTTCTGAAGTGGGGCACCGTCAAGCTCACGCTCGAATCCGGAAAGACCGTGGAACTGAAGAAGGAGCTGCAGAAGAACCGACTCTTCCTCAAGAAAGAGGAATTGCCGGAAGAACGCATCACATCCATGAGTCTGCAGAACCACAGCGACTCTGCACAGGAGGTGAAACTCACCCTCTTCAATGTCGGGGTGACCGTGGACGCATTCGACACCGACCCCCGCTGCGTGTATGATGCGGATATCTCCACCTGTTTCTTCTGCTCCAAGGCGGCGCTTGACTACACCATGCCAGTGCCCGAAGGCTGCACTGAGATGCTGACCGTGGGTAACGCCCGCTGCCAGGTGACAAACGCCACCTTGTATGAAGATGGTGAGCATGTGCGCCGCTATAAGATTAACCCTGGAGCCAGGGAAGTTCGCATCACGCACCCGAAACAGACCTACGCATTCCTCAACGAAGTCATTTTCAAGTGAGCAACATAGGTTTCAAGGACAAAGTCGCCATCGTGACTGGCGGAGCCCGGGGCATAGGCCGCTGCATTGCCGAAGTGTTTGCCGAGGCCGGAGCCCAAGTCTGCATCTTCGATCTGCAGGAGAACCCATATTTTGTGGGCGATTTGAGCAAAGAGGATGACATTCAGGCCTTCTGCTCCAAGGTAATTGCTGACTATGGGCATGTGGATTACCTCATAAACAACGCAGCGCCACTCTTCAAAGGTCTGCCTGAGTGCAGCTGGCAGGAATTCAACTACGCTCTGCAGGTCGGAGTTGCAGCCCCATACCAGCTCACCCGCCTGCTCATGAGCCACTTCGCTCCCGGTGCGGCCATTGTGAATATATCCTCCAGCCGGGACCGCATGAGCATGCCCGGCACGGAATGCTACACCGCAGCCAAAGGCGGCATCGCGGCCCTCACGCATGCCCTGGCCGTCTCCCTGGCCGGGCGCGTGCGGGTCAACTCCATTTCTCCCGGCTGGATTGAAACCGGCAGCACCACCTACACCGGAGCAGATGCCACGCAACACCCCGCCGGCAGAGTAGGCTCGCCGACGGATATTGCAGCCATGGTTCTCTACCTCTGCTCCGATGCTGCTGGCTTCATCACCGGGGAAAATATCTGCATCGACGGTGGTATGACCCGCCAGATGATTTACCACGGCGAGCACAACTGGCAGCTGAACCAGACATAAGGCTATGCGAATCCACTGCCTTATCGAGAACACCTCCACCCAGCCGGAGCTGAGTGCCGAACACGGGCTGAGCCTGTTCATTGAAACCGGCGGCATCCGCATACTGTTCGACACCGGGGCATCCCCTGCCTTTGCCAACAACGCAGAGCGCATGGGTATTGATCTCAGCACAGTGGATATGGCCATCATTTCGCACGGGCACTATGACCACGGCGGCGGCATAGCGCGTTTTCTGGAGCGCAACTCACACGCTCCGGTCTGGGTAAACCAGCACACCTTCGACCCGCACTTCAATATCACCGGCAAGGACATAGGCCTTCCCCCCGGGCTGGCAGAGCATCCGCGGATTCTCCCGGTCTGCGATGCTGTGACCCACCTTGCTCCCGGCATTTCCCTGCACAGCTCGACCGTGCTACCCACCACCTACCCCGCAGAAAACACCGGCATGACCACCCTGCTGGAAAATTCGCGTGTGCCAGATGACTTCCGCCACGAGCAATATCTCCTCATCGAGGAATCGGGGCAGAAAATACTCTTCAGCGGGTGCTCGCACTGCGGAATCCTCAACATCGCCACCCATTTTCAAGCAGATATCCTCATCGGCGGCTTTCACTTCATGAAGCTCCCCCCGGACACCGCTCCCCGGCATCTGGAATTCATTGCCAACCTGCTGCTCAGTCTCCCCACTCGGTACTACACAGGCCACTGCACCGGAGAAATGGCATATAACATACTCAAATCACGCATGCAGGACCGGATTCACCCCATCTCCACGGGTTCCCGGCTCTCCCTTTGACCCTGCAGCGCCGCAGCAGACCACGCTTTCACCCGCAAAGCAGAGGTGAGGCAGAATCCGGTTGCGAGGAGACTTCTGCGTACGCATGCAGGTAATGAATTGACTTACGGCGGAGGCTTAGGTACAATGTGGCGCAGATGAATACGGCTTTTGTTCCAGAGGATTATTTTGCGCGCTACGGGGTGGCAGATATTTTCGGTGCCGGTGAGACATGCGAGGTGGACCTTGGCTGCGGAGACGGCGGGTTCCTGCTGGCTATGGCAGAACACTACCCGGAGACGCGGTTCCTGGGAGTAGAGCGACTGCTGGGGCGTATTCGCAAAGTATGCAATGAGAGTGCGCGCCGCGGGCTGAGCAACGTGCGCGGGCTGCGGGTAGAGAGCCGCTATTTTCTGGAATGGATGGTGGCACCGGGCAGTATCAGCCGCTTGCATTATCTTTTTCCTGACCCCTGGCCGAAAGAGAAGCACCACAAGAACCGTCTGGTGCAGGATTCTTTCATCCCAGTGCTGCACCGCGCGCTGGCGCCGGGTGGCGAGGTTCTTTTCAAAACGGACCACGAGGAGTATTTCGAGTGGGTGTGCGAACGAATGGATGCCAGCCCACTCTTCCGCCGCGATGAGTGGAACGCGCCATTCTACCCGAAAACTGATTTCCAGAAACAATGGGAGGCAATGGGTAAGCCCATTTTTGCTGCCCGCTATGTGAAGAACGATGTCGTTTGATTTACACAAAGTAGACCCGAGCGGGGCGCGTCTGGGCACGCTGCATCTGCCGCATGGTGATGTGCCGACCCCGATTTTCATGCCGGTGGGCACTCAGGGAACGGTGAAGACACTGCACCCGGAAGACCTGGAGGCGCTGGGCGCCCAGATTGTACTGGGCAATACGTACCACCTGTGTCTGCGCCCGGGGGATGAGGCTATCCGGAATCTGGGTGGTCTGCATACATTCACCGGCTGGAACCGGCCTATGCTGACAGATTCCGGCGGTTTCCAGGTATGGAGCCTGGCGCGTCTGCGTAAGATTACTGAGGAAGGTGTGCGTTTCTGCAACCATGTGGACGGCGCCTACATGATGCTGACCCCGGAGCGAAGCATGGAGATTCAGGCGAATCTGGGCAGCGATATTGCCATGCTTTTCGATGAATGCCCGCCCTACCCCTGCGACCGCAAGTACGCAGAGAAATCGCTGGGGCTCACGCTGCGATGGGCCAGGCGCTGCAAAGCCTGGGTGGATGAGCACCAGCCGATGAGCGGCAATGGGCTGCAGCAGCATTTCGGCATTGTACAGGGATCTGTGTATGCGGATTTGCGCCGCGCCTGTGCCGAGGAACTGGCGGCCATGGATTTCGACGGCTATGCCATCGGCGGTGTTTCCGTAGGCGAGCCGGAGGAGGAGATGCTGCGAGCCATTGAGAACAGCACCCCCTACCTGCCCCAGAACAAGGCTCGCTATGCCATGGGCCTGGGCACCCCCACACAGCTGCTGGAAATGATTGAGCGCGGCGTGGATATGTTTGACTGCGTGATGCCCACCCGCCTGGCGCGCCACGGCATTGCCATGACCCCGGATGGCCCGATTCACATCAAAAACCAGCGATGGAAAGACGACCCCCGCCCGCTGGACCCGGAGGGGCACCCGCATGTGACCCGCTTCTCCCGTGCAGCGCTGCGCCATTTCTTCCGCGCCGGGGAAATGCTGGCACTCCGTGTGCTTTCGTTCCAGAATCTACACTTTTACCTGCGGCTCATGGCGCAAGCGAGAAGCGCCATTGCAGCCGGTGAATTCGCTGCGTTCAAACGCAGCTTCATCTCGCGATACCAAGCAAACGACATACAATGAACGCACTCTACATTGCCCAAGCCGCTGCCGGTCAGGAAGGTGACCCCATGAGCATGCTCATCACCTTCGGTCTTATCGGTGTCATTTTCTACTTCCTGCTTATCCGCCCCCAGCGCAAACAGCAGAAGGAGCTCAAGGAACGCCAGGACAGCCTGAAGGCTGGCGACAAAGTGGTGAGCGCCGGTGGCATCTACGGCATCATCCGCGAAGTGCAGCAGGACACGGTGAAAATGGAAATCGCTCCGAACACCATCATCAAGATTGCCAAGACCAGCATCGTGACCAGCGTGGCCAAGGACGGCACAGCTGAGACCGATAAGAAGTAATTCCCTTATTTTTCCAGCAGATTAACGCAAAATGAGTCTCAGCTTCATTTTGCGTTAATCTTTTTTCCGCCATGCACCCCTTCTACTCAGCAGATCAACTGAACCAGCTGCCCGCAGATGCCCGGCTGGGCGTTATCGGCAATCCGATTGCACACTCCAAATCACCGCAGATGCAACAACCTGCGCTGGATGCCGCCGATACCGGGCTGCGCTATGTGCGGCTTCTGGCAGGCACCGAACCGGGAGCCTTTGAACAACTGCTGGATGCACTGGCAGCACTTGGGTTCATCGGTGTGAACGTAACCGTTCCATTCAAGAAGCGGGCGCACGATACCGCCGTTTCCCTCGACCCTCTGGCAAAGCTGAGCGGCGCAGTGAACACCCTGGTGCGACGGGAAGATGGCTGGCATGGATACAATACAGATGGTCCCGGCTTCTCCCGAGCTATCGAGGAGTGCTTTGGCCGCCCGCTGCGGGAGCTGCGGGTGCTCATCATGGGCGCATGCGGTGGCGCGGGCAGTGCTCTTGCCTGCCAGTGCGCCCTGGAGGGCTGCCCTTCCCTTACACTCGTGAACCGCCCCCGTCCGGAGCTGGCAGAACTTGCCTGCAAACTGACCGCACACACCACTGCCCCGGTCACCACCCTTCATTTTGATTCACCGCAACTTCCCGCCGCCGTTGCCACAGCTGACCTCATTGTGAATGCCACCAGTCTGGGGCTTCATGAAGGCGACCCCATGCCCCTCTCCCCGGAGCTACTCCGTCCCGGACAGCGGGTGTATGATATTGTGACGCACGATACAGCGCTGCAACGCGAGGCGACCACCCGCGGCTGCACCGCAGCCACCGGACAGGGCATGCTGCTGTGGCAGGGCGCCATAGCTTTTGAACACTGGTTCGGAACCACGCCGGATGTGGCAGCCATGCGCAGCGGGCTGAGTCTTGCGTAAAAGCTTGCCAAATGCACTTTCGGGCGCTATAATGCCCGCGAGTATGAACACTACGATTCTTGATGCACTGAAGCAGGCAGTTGCCGAGGGCAAACTGCTGGAATCTTCCCTGGAAAATATTGAACTGCTGACCGGCGGAACCCAGGACCCGGTAGTTCCCGCCGCTATTGAACAGCTTGTGGCTGCAGGCGAATGGGCTGAGCTCAACAACCGTTTCTACAAGACCCTGGCATTTGGCACAGGTGGTCTGCGTGGGCGCACCATCGGCACCGTGGTGACCGCAGCTGAGCAGGGCCAGGGTGGTGTGAACGACCGCCCGGAGTTTCCCTGCGTGGGCACCGCCAGCATGAACTACTTCAACGTGGGTCGCGCCATGCGCGGGCTCATCACCTATGTGCGCCGCTTTGTGGAGGCCGAAGGCACCGGCCGCAAGCCCATGATTGTGGTGGGCCACGACACGCGCCACTTCTCCCGCGATTTTGCCGAATACTGCGCCAAAATTGCCACCGACCTGGGCTGCGACTGCGCCCTGTTCGACGGCCCCTGCTCCACCCCGGAAGTCTCCTTTGCGATCCGCGAGCTGAATGCCGACACCGGCGTGGTACTCACCGCCTCCCACAACCCCGCGCACGACAACGGCTTCAAGGCCTACTTCAACGATGGAGCCCAGCTCATCGCCCCGCACGATAAAGCCGTCATTGCCGAAGTGAACGCCCTCAACAGCGACACCTACACCCCCCTGCCCGCCGAGCAGCAGGGCTCTCTGAGCATCCTCGGGGCAGATTTCGATGCCATCTACATCGAAAAACTCAAGGGCATCGTGCTGCGTCCGGATGTATTCGCCAAAGCCTCCGCCAAGGTGGTATACACCAACCTGCACGGTACCGGCGGCCGCTGCATCGTCCCCATTCTCAAGCAGGTGGGCTGCAACGTGAGCACCGTGGCAGAACAGGATACGCTGGATGGACGCTTCCCCACCGTTGCCAGCCCGAACCCGGAGAACGCCCCTGCTCTGGATATGGCCATTGCCCAGGCAGACGCCGAGCAGGCCGACCTGGTTATCGCCACCGACCCGGACAGCGACCGCATGGGCATTGCCGTGCGCGACACCGCCACGGGCAAGATGCAGCTCCTCACTGGCAACCAGATCGGCTCCCTGCTGGCCTGGTACCGCTGCATGAGCGCTATTGAGCTGGGCATCATCACCCCGGAGAATATTGACCACGCTGTGATGGTGAAGACCTTTGTGACCAGCCCGCTGCAGGATGCCATTGCCTCCTCTTTCGGCATTGCCACAGTAAACGTGCTCACCGGCTTCAAGTACATCGCTGCCAAGCTCGGCAAATACGAACAGGCCATCCCCGCTGTGCTGCGCCAGGGATACCGCGCCATGACCGAAGCTGAGACCCGCGCCCTGCGTCTGAAGCATAGCAAGTACTTCATCTTCGGCGGTGAGGAAAGCTACGGCTACCTGGCTCAGGACTTCGTGCGTGACAAAGACGCCAACGCCGCCGCCCTCTGCCTGGCAGAAATGAACGCCTACCTCGCCTCAAAGGGTATCGGTATCCTTGAGTGCCTGAACAACATCTACTCTGAACTGGGTTATTACAAGGAGCTCGGCAAGAGCATCGTGATGGAAGGCGCTGACGGCGCCGCCAAGATTGCAGCCCTCACCAAGAGCTACATCGAGAATCCCCCCGCAGAAATGGACGGCACCGCCGTGGCCGGTCTTCGCGATTTCTCTGCCGGCACCATGGTTGATGCCGAGGGCGACCCCGTACCCGCGGAAAAAATGCTCTTCATCGACCTGGTGGACGGCCGCAGCTTCGCCGTGCGCCCCAGCGGCACCGAGCCGAAAATCAAGTACTACCTCTTTGCCCACGGTGCCGCCGGTGCCGAGCTTATCGAAGCCAAGGCCAAGGTGGAGTGCAGCATCAACTCCCTCTGGACCGCCGTAGAGGCCGATGCCTACGCCCGCATGGCCTGAGTGCGCGTCAGAAAAAAACTTTTCCGTCCCTGCAGGATTTCCTGCAGGGACTTTTGTTATAGACAAACCGGCAAAGTTCCGATTTATTCAAACTGGGATCCTCACCGAGACAAGTCAGCACGTCAACTGTTCACCAAATTATCCTTTGGTTACCTTTGCTATTTGAATTTCATTAAGCATATTTCATAATCTTTATTCGTTCATCACGTTGGCAGGTTCTGGTACATATATCCACCAGCAGGTTTGAAACCCACATTTTTCATTTTTTTTAAATAATACTTGAAAAATCTGTATGATTGTGTCTTTATAAAACAATACTGCACAAGTGGCAGGCAGGATTCCGGTGTTATCTCATGCGCCGCTCCTTGCTGCCAGGTTGCAGAAGCTGTTCTTACCCCCCCTCTCACTATATGAAACGCTTCTCTATATTATTGTCCTCCCTGCTCACCCTACTCCCCGCCCTGGCCGGAAATACGGAGTGGTGGATAGATTTTGGAAGAAGCGAATTTGCGTGGTCATACGGAGCCGCGACAAAATTCGCCACTCGCACGACGGAAGCCGGCTGGAACAATGTATCTGTAGCCACACAAACCGCAGCGGGTGCGGCATCGCTGAGCATCTCCTATTTTGCCGAAACAGTAGAAAAAGATAGCACCTCTGTAGTGCCTACGTATGCACAGCAGGCAGCGAATGCCGTTCCTATCTATGACACAGGGAATAACGTCGGCTCGGCCCTGACCTTGTCCATCTCGAAAAATACAGGAACAGGTACATTTGAAGTTCAAACGACCGCTAATGCCCCCGCAGACAAGCTGTTTAACGGGACACCGCGTCCTGAGTGGGTGCCGACCAGAGCCTACGGAGACTACATCATGACCTATCTCAATAATGACGGTTCCGGGGCATTTACCCTGGTACTGAGCGGTTTTGAACCCGGCTTCTATGATTTTACGGTCATAGCTGGTGGAAACTCCTACTTGGGATCAGTCTACGAGGGGTATGATGCCTCTGCGACATACACACTCAATGGCACAGCCTATACACTCACAGGCACCAACGCCTCAGGTGGTGGCTATGCCGGGGTGATGGAATGGAAAGGGGTTGAAATACAGGAAAACGGGAGTCTGAGCATGACCGTGGAGGGTGGTTACCTGGGCACGGAGGACGGGGTAGGAAAATACACCTCAGCCGTTCTCAATGCCATGATTATCCAGCAGGTTCCCGAGCCTGCAACAACCTCACTTTCCCTGCTGGCTCTAGCAGGACTGGCAGCCCGACGCCGCCGCAAGTAAGAAGGCAGAATGATGATGTTGCGTTGGTCTGCTGAGCAATCCAACTTGTGCTGCTGTGCAATAATCCGGGATTCGGCGCGGCAGGAAGACACCTTTCACAGCACGAGTCTTCATCCCCGCACTCCAGGAACAACAGACTCGGTCTACCGGGCAATTTTCTACAGGCGAGCGCGAGCAATCCAAAAAAAGCGTGACTTTTGCCGCCAGAGCGGTATAATATCCGCGTAAAAACTATTCCCGAACCATGAAATACCAGGGACTTTATACAGCTATTGTTACCCCTTTCAAGAACGGAGCGGTGGATTATGATGCCTACAAGGCATTGATTGAAGCCCAGATTGCCGGAGGCGTGGACGGTATCGTGCCTATGGGCACCACTGGTGAATCCCCGACTGTGAGCACGGAAGAACACCTCGAAATCATCCGCAAGTGCGTAGAGTTTGTGGCTGGTCGCTGCCAGGTGATTGCCGGCACCGGTGCCAACTGTACCGCCGAAGCCATTGAGCTCACCAAAGCAGCAGCAGACATGGGAGTGGATGGCACGCTGCAGGTGTGTCCCTACTACAACAAGCCGAATCAGGAGGGTGTATACCAGCACTTCAAGGCTATTGCTGAGGCTACGGAGCTGCCCATCATGCTCTACAGCATACCCGGCCGCAGCGGCATTGAAATTGCCGTGGAGACCGTGGCTCGTCTGGCTGCAGATTGCCCCACCATCGTAGCTATCAAGGAAGCAGGCGGCAGCGTGGAGCGAGTGAACCAGCTGGTGCAGGCCCTGCCCGCCGATTTCGCAGTACTGAGCGGCGATGACGGTCTGACGGTACCCTTCATCTCCTGCGGCGCCGTGGGTCTGGTATCCGTAACCTCCAATGTAGCACCGGCAGAGATGAAGGCTCTTGTTGATGCAGCCATGAGTGGTGATGGAAAGAAAGCCCTGGAACTGCAGAAGAAGTATTACCCTCTCATGAAGGGGCTCATGTCCCTGGATGTGAACCCGGTACCAGCCAAGGCCGCCCTTGCGCTGCGCGGCGACATCGGCTGGGAAATCCGCCTGCCGCTCGTGCCGTTGGCCGAGGATAAACACGGCAAGCTGGCTAACCTGCTCAAGAGCTTCAACCTGCTGTAAATCGCCATGTTAAAAATTCTTGTAACCGGCATTTCCGGCCGCATGGGCCAGGCAGTGAAGCAGGCTGTGGAGCTGAACGACGGCACCGAAATGGCCGCCACGCATGATGTGGGGCAGGATATAGCCGCAGCCATGAGCTCCGCCGACTGCGCCATCGATTTCTCCTTCCACGGCTTCACCCCGGAACTGCTGGCTACCGCCGTGGCCCAGGGCAAGCCGCTGGTTATCGGCACCACCGGCCACACCGATGAGGAACGCGCCGCTATTACGGAAGCAGCCAAGCAGATTCCCATCGTGTTCGCCTCCAACTATTCCGTGGGCGTGAACACGCTCTTCTGGCTCACCCGCAAGGCCACCCAGATTCTCAAGGATTACGATATCGAGATCATTGAGATGCACCACCACCACAAGCTGGATGCCCCCAGCGGCACAGCCCGCACCCTGGCCGAAGTGGTGTGCGAAGAAACAGGCATGGATTACAACAAGGACGTGATGCACGGACGCGAAGGTCTGGTGGGTGCCCGTCCCCAGCGCCAGATTGGCATGCATTCCATGCGCGGCGGCGATGTAGTGGGTGACCACACCGTGATGTATGCCACCGATGGAGAACGCGTAGAGCTCACACACAAGGCATCCAGCCGTATGACTTTTGCTGGAGGCGCGGTGCGTGCCGCGCTCTGGCTGGCCGGTAAACCCGCTGGTCTGTACAACATGCAGGACGTACTCGGGTTCAACAACTAATCATCATGGCTGCCGCTGCAACCATGCGCCGCTGTGTCTTTTCCCTGGGCTCAAACCTGGGGAACAGGCTTGCCATGCTGGAATCTGCCTGTGATTATCTGGCAGATGTATTCGGCGGGCTGCGACTCTCTCAGGTATATGAAACTGAGCCCGTGGGCTGCCCCGCTGGTTCACCGGGTTACCTGAATGCCTGCGTGGAGGTGGAAACCGATATGCCGGCAGAAGAGATACTGCAGCTCTGCCTGAAGATAGAGGCAGAGCTGGGGCGCACCCGCAGCGGTGAATACGGCGAAGCGCGGACCTGCGATATCGACCTCATCTGCTGCGGCAGCGAAACAAGCACCACGCAGGAGCTCACCCTGCCCCACCCCCGGGCACACGAACGTGAATTTGTGCTGCGTCCGCTCTGCGATCTGGACCCGCTGCTGGTACTGCCGGGGCAGTCGCTGACCGCAAAACAGCTGCTGCTGCAGCTGCCGAAAGGCGGTCCGGCGGTTGTTCCCTATCCTCTCTGATTCTATTTCTATGACCACACCCGAAAAGATTGCAGCCATAACGGCAAAAATGGGTAAGGCCCCTATCTCCCAGCTCACCGCCTACGACTACCCCACAGCCCGCATGCTCGATGAGGCCGGTATCGATATGATTCTGGTGGGCGATTCTCTGGGCATGATGATGCTGGGATTTCCAGACACCACACACGTGACCCTGGCCCATATGCTGCACCACGGTGAGAGCGTGGCACGCGGCGCAAAAAACGCGCTTGTGATTCTGGATATGCCGATTCACACCTTCGACACCCCGGAACAGGCTGTAGAAAATGCCCGTAAACTGATGACAACCGGCGTAGATGCCGTGAAGCTGGAGGGCGGAGCCGCCAAGGAAGCCGAAATCCGCGCCATTGTGGAAGCGGGTATTCCGGTGCAGGCTCACATCGGGCTGCTGCCTCAGAAGGTCAAAGAAGAAGGTGGATACAAGATGAAAGGTAAGACCGAAGCCGAAGCTGACCTTCTCATGGCAGATTTAGAGGCTGTGACCAGAGCGGGCGCTTTCTCCGTGGTGATTGAATGCACGCGCCACAGCGTGGCAGCGCAGCTCACAGCAGCCAGCAGCATCCCCACCATCGGCATAGGCAGCGGCCACGGAACCTGCCACGGCGAAGTCAGCGTATTCCACGACCTGGTGGGGGGATTTCCCTGGTTCATTCCCGGTTTTGTAACGCCCAAAGCCAATATTGCCGCAGAAATCACCCGCGGCGTAACCGAGTGGAAAAACGAGCTGCAGATACCGCAGCCGTAATCACTGCGGAAGATTTTCCTGAATCAGGGCGCGCTGTTCAAACCAGCGCGCTTTCTGTTCAGAGGGTGGCAGAAACAGACCACCCAGACGCCCGGCGCGATAAGCAGCAGCCACGGCAGCGCATGCTGGAACCTGCCCAGACAGCGCTCGAAAGTGCAACGCAACCGCATCGGCATACATCTGAGCATTTGCATCCATGGGTATAAGCGGGTTCTGCTGCTGCAACCAGACCAGCAGCAGGACCCGGGCCAGCTCCGCATTTTCTGCCAGCATGGCGGCACTCCAGGAATCTCCTGCCGGAAGCGACGGAGCAGTCTGCCCGGACTTCACGTCCTGCCAGATACGTGAAAATTCCGCCGTATCCAGCGTGACCGGCTCCTTGCTATCCAGCAGAGAAGCCAGCGCAGTTGATACGAAAAGCGGGAAAAGTAGAAACGACCGCATTTATTTAAGCAGATTGGCAGAGCGGCGGGCAAAGTGGTGAGTCATGACCGTCCAGAGCGACTGCAGGTCCTCTTCCTCGAAATAGGGCTCTTTCATCAGGTCCCACATGACGGCGCTGACTCGGTTCTGCGCGGCTGCAAGTTCCTCCAGCTGAGCATCTGTACCACCGACAATGGGGCGAAGCAGACTGAATTTGTGCATCAGTTTTGCTTTTACGCGTTTCGCACTCTGGGCATCCGAAATTGTCTTCAGCATGGTTTCAGCCTCTGTAAGCGCAGCGATTTCTGCCTTATATGCAGGAGCCAGGTTTGCCTTTGGTACAAACTTTTCCTTTTTAGCGTTGCGCTTCTTATCATTATCTTCTTCATCCTTAGCCATAGCAGGAGCAGGTATAAGAAGGGTCATACCTGTAAGAAGCAACAGTGAACAAAGGAATTTACGCATAGTCATATCAGTGAAGTACAAAGCAAGAATATCACAAGGCGAACGAGGTGTCAAACGGTAAGAAATCATGCCGCGTGTTTCTTTATAATTTTTCAATCAAATGACGCAACCGAATCTTGAGCGCATGGCAGCCCATGAAGATAATACAGAAGTGCAGATGACCAATGCAGACGGAGAAAGAGAGAAATGGCAGCTGGCGCAGCTGTGGTGCCTCGATATTCCCGCTGTAGCACTCTGCTGGGCACTATTCTTCACCCGTATTCTGAAAATAACCACTGTAACAACCGGGCCGCTTCTCGTCATCGCAGGCAGTGCATGGTGCAGCATCATGGCAGCCAGGCTGATCCGGTCAATTCTGACACCGGATAGCCGCCACGCGCTTTTTTACAGAAGCCATCTCGCCTTGATTGTGATTCTTGTTTTTGCAGTCGGGATGGCCACGGTATGGATGCTGCTCTATTATGTGGGCGTTTCACTGCTGCATTATGCGCTGTTTCCGGCCGGACTGCTGCTCGCAGCGCTGCCGCTTTCGGGCAGTGTGTTATCCGAACTTAAATTACTTCTGCAATCCATGGCACTCGCATTACTGTGCGCAGTGCCGGCGTTTTATTTCAGTTTCACGCTGTCGCCCCTCAGCATGCTATTCACGCCACCGGTGTTATATCTGGGAATCCTCTTCTATCTCGTTTCACGAGAGCAGCTCAGACTACAGGCAAACCGGCGGCAGGATTTCTACTCTGTCATCTGCACGGTCGTTCTCCTCGTTCTTCTTATTACCGAAGCACAATCCGGCACGCACACGCCTCAATATATCAAGCAAATGAGCATCACCGTAGCTATAGGCGCAGGGTGTCTGCAGGGATTTTCCCGGCTGAGCCGCAGACTGCCCGAGGGCGTTGCCCAGGGAATCTGCTGGATTGTCATGACACTGCCGGCAGCGCTGGGCATCCTGCTGTACGCCCCACGCTGCCGGTAATACAAAAAGCGGCTCTACATCACATCCCGAGATTAGACGCCAGTGTTTCCGCAACGGAGCGGAACGCCGCAGACACCGGGTTTGACGACGGGTCACACAAGGCCACAGGCGACCCTTCATCTGCACTGGCACGAGTCTGAGTATCCAACGGCAATTTACCCAGCAGAGGCACCCCCAGTCTGGCCGCCTCGCGCTCGCCCCCCCCCTCGCCGAAGATGTGGTATATCCTGTTATCGCTCGGGCAATGGAAATAACTCATATTCTCAACAATACCGAGAATGGGGGTATTCACCCGCTGGAAGAGCCCCACGGCTTTGCGAGCATCGATCAGCGCCACCTCCTGGGGCGTGGTCACTACCACCGCCCCGGCCAGTGATACCGTCTGCACAATAGTGAGCTGTATATCTCCCGTGCCGGGGGGCATATCCAGAATCAGGAAATCAAGGCCACCCCATTCTACATCGCGCAGGAACTGCTGCACATAGCGGGAGGCCAGCGGCCCACGCACAGCCAGGGGGGTATCTCCATCCACCAGGAGAGCCATGGAAAGCAACTTCACCCCATGAGCCTCTACGGGCAGAAACTGCTCCTTATCACTGCAACCGGGGCGCTCAGTGGTGCCGAACATCAGCGCCATGGAGGGGCCATACAAATCCAGGTCAAGCAAACCCACCTTATACCCGAGCCGGGAAAGAGCAATCGCGAGATTGGCAGAAACGGTGCTCTTACCCACCCCACCCTTGCCGGATGCAACAGCTATCACATGCTTCACCCCGGGAACACTTGATTTCCAATCGTCCGGGTTATCGCCTTCCTCTCTTTCCACCTTCTTCTGCTCCGGGGCGTGGTGTTCCATCTGCACATCATGCGATGTGACGCCGGGCAACTCCTGCAAGACACTTATAACGCGCTCATAAATATAACGAGGCACATCAGAATTCTTACTCTCTACCCGCAAATCCACCTGCACTCTGCCATCCGGGCTCACTTTAATATTCTTCACCAACCCAAAAGCCACAATATCCCGGCTGAACCCGGGGTATTTCACCGTGGTCAGGGCAGCACGCACCAGTTCCGGAGTCAAAGTCATATCACTCATCCCGCACATTCTACCATTAGCATTATGTCGATTCAAGCCTAACATTTGTCTTGCTTTACGTATGCCGATGCGATAAACTGATGCCGCTTATGCTGAACATTCTCGTTACCGGCGGCACCGGTTTTGTGGGTGCCAATCTCTGCCACCGTCTCATTGCAGATGGACACCGCGTCATATGTCTGGACAATAATTACACCGGCTCGCTGGATAATGTGAAAAGCCTTATGGACAATCCACGCTTCCATTTTGTAGGGCACGATGTGATTTTCCCCTATGAATGCCCGGAGAAGCTGGACCGCATCTACAACCTGGCCTGCCCGGCATCCCCGCCCGCCTATCAGAATGCCCGTTCCATCTTCACCACCAAGACCTGCGTGCTGGGCGCGCTGAACATGCTTGACCTGGCCAAGAAACACAGCGCCCGCATCCTGCTCAGCTCCACTTCCGAGGTTTACGGCGAGCCCCTGGTGCACCCGCAGGTGGAAAGCTACCGCGGGAATGTAAACCCCATAGGCATACGAGCATGCTACGACGAAGGCAAGCGCTGCGCCGAAAGCCTTTTCTTTGATTACCACCGGCACGAGGGTGTGGATATCCGCGTTATCCGTATTTTCAACACCTATGGACCCCTCATGAACCCGGAAGACGGCCGAGTCGTGTCCAACTTCATCTGCCAGGCTCTGCGTGGAGAGGATATCACCATCTACGGTGAAGGCCAGCAGACCCGCTCCTTCCAGTATATTGATGACCTCATCGAAGGTATGGTGCGCATGATGGAGAATTCCAAGGGCTTCACAGGTCCGGTGAACCTGGGCAATCCGGGAGAATTCACCATCCGCCAGCTGGCCGATATGGTGCTGCGCAAGATTGATACCCCCAGCAAACTGGTTCAGCTCCCCCTGCCCTCCGATGACCCCACCCAGCGCAAACCCGATATCAGTCTGGCCGGCGCCGTGCTCGACTGGGCGCCCACCATTCCGCTGGAGGCAGGCCTTGACCGCACCATCGAGTATTTCCGCAAGCGCCTCGGCAAATAATCACCCGCGGAGCTGGCATTCGAAGTGGCGGAACTGTATAGCCTCATACAGGTGAGCCTCTGTGGGCTGATCGCAATCTGCCAGGTCGGCAATGGTGCGGGCCACCCGCAGAATGCGGTCAAAAGCGCGGGCTGAAAGACCGAGCTGAGCCACGGCATCCAGCAGGAGCTGCTGCTGCCCGGGAGTAAGCGGGCAATATTTACGCAATAATTTGCTGCTCAGACGAGCGTTGCAGGTTACAGTCGTACCGGCATAACGTTCATACTGTTTCTGTCTGGCGGCCACCACGCGTGCGCGGATAGCAGCGCTGCTCTCGCCATCCGGCTTATTGAGCAGACTGGCGGGGTCCACCGGTGGCACCTCAATCACCATATCAAAGCGATCAAGCAAGGGGCCGGAAATCTTCTTGCGGTAGCGGGCCACATCTGCAGCGCTGCAGCGGCAGCGGTGAACGGCATCGCCCAGATACCCGCAGGGGCACGGATTCATGGCCGCCACCAGCATGAACGAACAGGGAAAATCCATGCTGCCGCTGGCACGAGAAATCGTTACATGACCACTCTCGAGCGGCTGGCGCAGAGTCTCCAGCGTGCGGCGGGCAAACTCCGGCAATTCATCCAGGAAAAGAACCCCGTGGTGCGCCAGGGAAATTTCCCCAGGCATGATATTAGAACCACCCCCCATGAGACCCACATCGGAAATCGTATGATGAGGGCTGCGGAACGGGCGCTGCGCCAGCAAGCCGCCGGTGCGGGGCAGCTGACCGCACACGGAATGAATCTTGCTGGCCTCAAGCGCTTCATCCTGAGTAAGCGGGGGCAGAATGGAAGGCAGACGACAGGCCAGCATGCTCTTGCCACTGCCGGGACTGCCGCACATCAACAGGTTATGTCCGCCAGCAGCGGCAATCTCCATGGCCCGGCGGGCATAGGGCTGCCCTTTCACCTCGTCAAAATCCACCTCTGCAGGCAGCGCGCCCACAGACTCCGGCAGCACATAGGGCTCGAAACGGGTAGGATTCAGCAATACCTCCCATGCCTCGCGCAAGGTTTCCACCGCATAGACAACCAGCCCCTCCACTACGGCAGCCTCGGCTGCATTTTCCGGAGAAACCATCATGTATTTGCGCCCGGCATCCCGCGCAGCCACCGCCAGCGGCAGCACCCCGCGCACCCCACGCACCATGCCATCCAACGCAAGTTCACCCACAAAGCACCAGGAATCAAGCCCGGCAGGCACCCGGCGTTTAAACGGCTCGGGCACATCACGGTAATTTTCCTGAATGGCCATTTCCAGAGCCAGGGCAATAGGCAGGTCATACCCCGGACCCTGCTTGCGCGTATCGGCCGGGGCCAGATTCACGGTCACAGCCATATCCCCGGGCCGGAAGAACGAACTGTTGGTGAGAGCAGAAGTCACCCGCTGCACACTTTCGCGCACTGCGGCATCCGGCAGGCCTACTACCGTGATGCGCCCCACATCCTCCACCGGTCGGGCATCCACCTCCACCTGCACCTCGTAACCGTCGATTCCGGTAATGGCTGCTGAATGTAACCGCTTAATCATATTCACTTCACAATAACTTTTGAACCGATGCCGAGCTTCTCAAACAGGATGCTGCAAGCCTCCTCGGGCACGCGCACGCAGCCATGAGAATCGCCCACGCGGTGCACATTGCCCACATGCAGCCCTATAGCTCCGTTAAAACGCATCCAGTATGGCATATCTGCTCCCTCGAACACAGCGCCGGCTGGCGGCTCATCATCCACCGAAACTCCGCTCTTCAACACTTTGGAGCCATCTGCGCTCATGAACGAGCCATATCGGTTCGAGCGATACTCCCGCACTTTCTGGGAAATGCGGAATTCACCGGCCGGAGTTTCCTTGCCGCCGACCCGCCCGGAGCACACCGGAAAATCCATGGCAATAGTGCCGTTGATGTATAAGCGCCCACGCTGCTCCTCCAGCAGGATTTCCACATGAGATTTTGCCGGTGCGAATTGCTCCAGTGCAGCCCCGCGCCACATATCGCGGGTGGCGCGATACTGATCGCTGGCAATAAAATCCTCAAAGGTATACGCCTTGCGCACATGCCGGGTAGCCTCCTCCAGGCGGTCACCCTCTGCCTCGTAATAAGCGCGGAGTTCCGCTGCGGTGGGTGCTTGCTGGCACCCTGCAGCAAGCAGAACGACGCCTGTGACCAATCGTCTCATATACGGTACGAATCTATGCGCGCCGCAAATTCCTTGGGCAGAATCGCCTCCACAATCGCATCATTGCCTTCGTATTCCGTGCTCAGCACTTTACCATCGCGGTGCATGATAGCGATAATACGGCTTTCGGCCAGGGGTATGCGGTACTTCTGGCGCTCCACCCGGTGGGAAAGCATCTCCACACAGGAAGCCAGCAGCGCATCCATCCCCCGGCTTTCAAGCACACTCATACTGAGACTTGGGCAACTGACTTTGGCAGAAAGAGCCTGCAGCGTCACCTCCCGCACCTCCTCGGGAATAAGGTCACACTTGTTCCACACCACCACCATCGGCTTATCCTGGGCTCCCAGGCTGTTGAGCACCTCACAGGTTGTCTCATAGTGGCGCAGGGCGTCTTCATCACTCGCATCCACCACCTGAATCAGGAAATCCGCCAGCACCGCTTCCTCCAAGGTGGATTTGAAAGCCTCCACCAGCCGGTGGGGAAGATTACGGATAAAGCCCACCGTATCAGTGAGCACCAGAGGCTGCCCGTCCGGCAGTTCTATCTTGCGGCTGGTGGTATCCAGCGTGGCGAAAAGAATATTCTGCGCCAGCACCCCTGCCCCGGTAATCAGATTCAGCAATGAGCTTTTGCCGGCATTCGTGTAACCCACAATGGCCGCGGTGGGAATTCCCTGGCGGGTGCGTTCCTTGCGCTGGGTTCCCCGCTGGCGGCGCACCACTTCAAGCTCATCGCGAATAGCTTCGATACGCTCGCGAGCCAGGCGGCGGTCCACCTCAATCTGCTTTTCACCTTCGCCACGGGCAGCAGCACCGCCTCCTTTGCCACCGCCACTGCCGCCGCGCTGGCGATCCAGGTGCTTCCACATACCGGTCATGCGAGGCAGCGCATACTGCATGCGGGCCAGATCCACCTGCATCACAGCTTCGCGGGTGCGGGCACGCTTTGCAAAGATATCAAGAATAACCTCTTCGCGGTCAATCACTGTCACATTGGTGAGTTTTTCCCACTCACGCTGCTGACTGGGGGAAAGCAGATTATCGAAAATCACGCAATCGGCATTCAGTTCCTCCGCTCGGGCACGAATTTCCTCAGCCTTGCCGATACCGCAGAGGTACTTGGCCTGCATCTCACGGGTGAATTCGAGCATAGTGCCCACAATCCCGATACCGAGGTTACTCACCAGGTCTTCCAGCTCAGCCAGCAGAGCGCTGCGCTCACGCCGGGAATCGCCCGGCATGCCCAGCCCCACCAGCAGGGCGCGCTCCACCATCTCAGGTTTCTCACGAATCTCAAAAGACATACAGCAGCAGTTTAGTCAAAACTACGGGAAGAAGATACCGGAACATCGCGCAACAAGGCTGGATTATATGAATTGCACGCGCACTCTCCGCAAGAAGAAAGAGCCAACGCAGCCATGGCGACAGTCAGGATGCAAATAAGTGATTTCATGCCAGCTATTGAACCGCAAACACTCATTATTTTCAAGTCCAAAGTGCTTACTGTCCTTATTGAACGCATTGATTTTCCAGTCCGCTCAATGCGGCTCCACCAGACTGGGGTCACTCATCAGCACTACCTCTGCCCGCACCACCCGGCCAGCAGGGCTGAAATCGAACCGCAGAGCATGCGTTTCCGAAATCGTATTCTCCGGATGCTCAAAATAGAAATACACAAATGACTCAGCGCCACCGGTACCATTGAGCGTGAGATGCATGGCCCCGAAATCGCGTTCCACCTGTGATTTTGATGCAGCCTGTATCTGCATATCGTGAGCCGCGGCAACAGCTTTCCGCCAGCGCTTATCGTCCCGACCATTAATGCAATAACCAATGCGTCCTTCGCCGCAGTCATCATTGAAATACGGTTTGGTCACGGGCCTCAGATAGGAACATGACACCAGAAGCACCGGTATGACGAGTATCAGTTTTTTCATAATTATTTATCTGATGTTGATTGAGATTCGCTTGCAGCGCAGCGACGCCAATGACAGGCAGACGCAGCATCCTTTGCCACGCCGTGGCCGGCTTCATAACAGGCAGCCAATGCCAGCTGAGCCTCACTTCGCCCCTGCTCCGCAGAAAGCCTGTACCAGTATACCGCTTTCTGCCAGTTCTGAGAAACACCTTTACCATAGGCATAACAATGCCCCATGGCACACTGAGCGGCCGCATTTCCATGCTCCACCGCCAGGTGGTACCACCGCAGAGCCTCCGCATAATCTTGCGGCACACCTTCGCCGGTTTCGTACGCCCGCCCCACATAATACTGCGCCAGGTCATCGCCCTGCCCGGCAGCCAGACGGAACCAGCGGACCGATTCTTCAGCATCGCGAGGCACACCTTCGCCATACATAAAGCACCACCCCAGATTGTACTGAGCATCGCTGTAGCCTTGCTCTGCTGCCAGGCGATACCACTTCACAGCCTCCTCCAGACTGGCGCACACTCCCTCCCCTTCTGCGTAGCATACACCAAGAGCACACTGTGCAGCAGCATGTCCCCGCTCTGCCGCAACCCGGTACCACGCCGCCGAATCCGCACTGTTACGCTCTGCCAGCCCGGCACGATACGCAGCCCTAGAATAGTATGGTTCAGCTGTCGTATAACCCGACTCCAGAGCTCTGGCATACCACTCTGCAGCCTGAGCCCAGCTCGGCACCACGTGGCAGCCGTTTTCATAAGCAACACCCAGCATGAAACGAGCATTGGCACATGATTCTGCCTTCTGAACCAAGTTCGGCATCCCATCAGACTCAATACTTCGCAGCATGGCCAGCGCAAAAGCATAACTCATTTCCATATCCGCCAGCGGCGCAAGTGCATTCTGCCGGGTTCTCGCATGCGAAATCAGGTACAACAAAGCTTCTTCGTGCCCTGTTGCCAGCATAGCCAAGGCATTAACCGCACCGGCATCCTGGCTCAGCAGCTGTTGCAACGCGGCGGCAGATTCTCCATGCACCGCGGCGCGCCTCACCAATTCCAGCAACGCGGCAGAATCCGCCCCTCCGGCTGCATGCTCTGCCAGATTCCGCGACGAAGGGGCAAGCACAAACCACCCAAGCAGAATTCCCAGTGGCACCAGCACCACCAGAAGCGCCACCTGCAAAACCGCATTCCTCGCTCGGTTCCGCTTCAGGGGCTTCATGGGTTTACCTGAAATCATAATCAGACAGCCCCTCCATTCTAACCTCACTACTCCCATTGAGCAAGAAAAAAATACAGATTAATAGTGCACCCAGGTCTGTTTCAAATTTGCTGAAGCCATTTTGCATCATGGTGCAGAAAATTGATGTTTGAAAGTACAATGTACAAAGGACAAAGTCAATTGTGAATTTGAAAAATCTGCACAAATGTCTCATTTATGCAGATTTCACCCTTTTGGTGTACAGACATGCTGGGGAGGCTGTCTGCCTCCCCTATCCCC
>JAZLDD010000004.1:0-23560 GCA_045614585.1 Akkermansia sp.
ATCGGTATTTTCCTGGTACGCACCAAGCCCGAGGCTAACCAGACCCAGCTCATGGCTGCTCTGAACTTCGGTATCAATGTTTCCGGCGTGCTTATCGCCCTTGCCGCTGCTGGCATTCTGTATG
The DNA here is from genome assembly GCA_045614585.1 of Akkermansia sp. Taxonomy (GTDB): domain Bacteria; phylum Verrucomicrobiota; class Verrucomicrobiia; order Verrucomicrobiales; family Akkermansiaceae; genus Akkermansia. Next base: position 125 of record JAZLDD010000004.1, read on the forward strand.
CCCTGGGCATCGAGAACTGGCTGGGCCTCTGGGGCTCCATCGTCATCGGTCTGGTGGTGGGTATCGCCATCGGCAAGGTGACTGAGTACTACACCTCCTTCGAGTTCAAGCCGGTGAAGTTCATTGCTGAGAACGCCACCACCGGTCCCGCCACCGTAATTATCTCCGGTATCGGCGTGGGTATGATTTCCACCTGCTGGCCGGTGCTCTTCATCGTGCTCGGCACCATCGGCGCTTACCTCTGCGCTGCTGGTGAGTGGACCTTCTCCGCTCAGAACATGAGCATGGGTCTCTACGGCATCGGCATCGCCGCCGTGGGTATGCTTTCCACCCTGGGTCTCACCCTGGCCACGGACGCCTACGGTCCCATCTCCGACAACGCCGGCGGCAACGCCGAAATGAGCGCTCTGGGTGATGACGTGCGCAGCCGCACCGACGCCCTGGACGCCCTGGGCAACACCACCGCCGCCACTGGTAAGGGCTTCGCCATCGGCTCCGCCGCTCTGACCGCCCTCGCCCTTCTTGCCTCCTACATCGAGGAGCTCAAGATTGCCGCCCTGCACTACGGCGAGACCTTCAAGACCAGCTACTTCGGCGAGCAGGTGCTGAACAGCGCCGATGTGGCCAAGATGAACATCGCTGAGTTCATGGCCGCTTTCGACGTAACCCTCATGAACCCGAAGGTGCTCCTTGGTATCTTCATCGGTTCCATGCTTTCCTTCCTGTTCTGCGGTCTTACCATGAACGCCGTGGGTCGCGCCGCCAAGAGCATGGTGGAGGAAGTTCGCCGCCAGCTCAGCGACAAGGACGTGTTCGAAGGCCGCAAGAAGGCCGACTACGCCCGCTGCGTGGCTATCTCCACCCAGGGTGCCCAGCGTGAAATGGTTGTGCCCTCCATGATTGCTGTTATCGTTCCCATCGCTACCGGCCTCATCATGGGTGTTCCCGGTGTGTTCGGCCTGCTGGCCGGTGGTCTTGCCGGTGGCTTCGTGCTCGCCGTGTTCATGGCCAACTCCGGTGGTGCCTGGGATAACGCCAAGAAGTACATCGAGACGGGCGACGCTCCCTACTGCGGCAAGCACACTGCTGTGCATGATGCCTCTGTGGTGGGTGACACCGTGGGTGACCCCTTCAAGGACACCTCCGGCCCGTCCCTGAACATTCTCATCAAGCTCATGAGCATGGTGTCCATCGTGACTGCCGGTCTCAACATTGCATTCTCTCTGCTGTAAAGCAGAATTGCGATAGAGCAAATAGAAAAAAACCGCTTTCCCTCACCGGAAAGCGGTTTTTTCTTATCTGCAACACCGTATTTTTGCGCTTGCTCTTGCAAATACTGGCAAAAGATGCTAGTATGCCTCACATGAAGCCCCTGTTTACCCTTTCCTTTCTCAGCGTAGCCATGCTGGCATCGTGCAGCGTGTTCGAAAGCCTCACAACCCCTGGCGAATACCTCCCCATTTACCTGCAGGAGCCCTCTCCTCTGGATCCTCCGGGCATGGAGGCAGTGCGCGCTGAGGCACGAGCCAAATACGTGAAGGAAGGCATGTACGCAGATGGCGAAACTCTCGAAGTGCAGCAGGGCAAAGCCTTTCTCTTCAACCGCAACCCGGATTATTACGAAGGCGCCAAAGGCCGCATGGTTGATACCGCCACGGCCAAAATCATTTCCTGCGAAGGGCTGTACTATTTCGTAGAGATTGAAGATGGCAGCAAAGGCTTCCTGCGCGAGACCGATTTTGTCAACCCCGTCAAACTGGTGTCCACTGTGGGCGATGGCGAGTTACTGCCCACCGGCGCCCTGCCCCCTGTAGGCAACTGGGCAAATGCAGCAGCCATGGATGGCGACCAGACCATCATGACCAATGACAGCGGACGTGCTGTGCTGGTAGTGAGCAAGAAATCCAGAAAATCAGACGAATTCGAAGCCCGTCGCCGAGAACTGGAGAAAGCCCCCGCCAGTGATGACGGAGGCCTGCCCACCCCCACAGCAGAGCTGCCGGAACCCGCTGCCGGCAACCAGTAATGCCCCGGCGATTCTCCACTCTGGCAGAGCGTTTCCTGCTGTTCCTGGCAGCAGAGCGCGGGCTGAGCGTGAATTACCGTCTCTCGGTACAGCAGACACTGGAACGCTTCATTGACTGGTGCGGCGAGCATGCTCTCTCTCCGGAGAAAATAGATGAAGCCACACTGGCTGGCTATCACCACTGGTTACGCAGCGACTGCGGGCTTGCTGCCTCATCATGCCGGATTTCCATGGTTCACTTGCGCCAGTTCTTCCGATATCTGGCGAGAGAAAAAGTACTCTGCACCAACCCGGCTGCCTTACTGGAATGCGGTCGTCCCGGGCGCCCGCTTCCGGAGACCCTGCAGGCAGACACCGTAAATTCCCTTCTGCAAAGCATCAATCCGGCAGATATCCCCTTTGGTGCGCGTGACCGGGCCATGCTCGAAATGCTCTATGGCAGCGGATTGCGAGTGAGCGAGCTGGTCAACCTGCGGGCAGACCAGGTGGATTGGGAGGAAAACTTCCTGCGCGTCACCGGCAAAGGCAACAAAACACGCTATGTCCCCCTGGGCGGAGTTGCAGCGAATGCTCTGCGTGCCTATCTTGAACACGCCCGCCCCAGACTCCTGCGCAACGGGAAGCGGCCCGGCAATATCCTCTTTCTTTCCAACCGGGGAGAAAAACTCACCCGGGACCGCATTCTCCAGATTATCAAAGAACGAGCCCGCGCCGCCGGATTAGCAGAAAATGTCTACCCGCATATCATGCGCCATTCCTTCGCCACCCACCTGCTGGAAAACGGCGCAGATTTGCGAGTCATTCAGGATATGCTCGGTCACGCCAGTCTTTCCACCACTCAGATTTACACCCACGTGGACCAGAAACGCCTCGTCTCCCTTCACCAGACCTTCCACCCGCGTGGCAGGAAAAATTAACACCGTAGGAAGGCAGAACTTCAATCCTGCCGTTATGGAATAAAGCGATAAAAAAATGGGCTCCCATACGGAAGCCCATTTTTTTGGAATTTCAGTTCCGGTATAATCTTTACCAGAAGAGGATGTAGAGAGCGATGGTAGCCACAATCACAGCCACACCGAAAGCCTTGGCACGGCCGGAGGTCTTCATCTCAATAATACCCTTGTCTTCCAGCACCACAGCTTCGCCACCCTTGAGGTGGTTCACAATGGTGAGGATGAGGCCCACAAGGCACACCACGATGAGGGAATAGCCCATGCGGTTAAGGAAGGAATCACCGGTGCAGCCGAGCACTTCCACCCACTTGAAGGAAGCATAGGCCACGGCACCAATGACAATACCCAGCCAACCAAACACGCGGGGGCACTTGGGCACGAAGAAGCCGAAGAGGAACACGGCCAGTACGCCCGGGCTCAGGAAGCCCTGGAACTCCTGAATGAAGGTGAAGATACCACCGAAGGCGGGGTTATCCAGGAAGGGAGCCACCACAGTAGCAATCACAGCGCACACAAGCACGCCCACCTTGCCCACAGCCACCAGCTGAGTGCCGGATGCGGGCTTACCGGTCATCACTTCCTTACCCTTGTTGTAGAGGTCCATGGTGAACAGCGTGGAAGCAGAGTTCAGCATGGAAGCAAGGGAGCTCACCACAGCACCGAACAGAGCGGCCAGCACGAACCAAGCCCAACCGGTACCCGGCAGCAATTTACGCAGCAGAGTAGCGAAAGCGTAGTCATACTGATAAGCAGCCAGCGTGGTGGTCACTGTATACTCGGCCACATTGGCGCGAGCAGCAGCCGTAGCAGCCTTATCGATAGCCAGAATCTCACCAGCCTTGGCGGAGCGGCCGGCAATATCCTTGGCAGGAATGGCAGCCAGCTCAGCGGCCTTGGCCTCAAGAGCAGCCACCTGATCGGCAGCACCCACGGTATTCAGATTCTTCTTGATGAAGTCCACGGAAGAAGAAGCAGCATCCTCGCGCACCAGACGACTGGCAGCGATGTCATAAATGACCTTCTTACCGGAAGCTTCAGCAGTCTGCACAATGGCGGCGGTGTTGGAATCAGCCTTGGCTGCCAGATCATCGCGGAACAGGTTGTAGGCAAGAATGCCGGGAATAATCACCACGAAAGGAATGAGCAGCTTCAGGAAAGCGGCAAACACGATACCCAGCTGACCTTCTTCCAGGCTCTTGGAAGCCAGGGTGCGCTGCATGATGTACTGGTTGAGCCCCCAGTAGAAGAAGTTGGGAATCCACAGACCCAGCAGGTAAACCGTCCAGGGCATAACCGGGTCGGAAGTCTCGCGCATCATGTGCAGCTTGCCGCCGATACCATTGGCAGCGCCTTCCACATCACCGGCGTTCAGATTCATCATACGGCTCAGACCGTCGCAGAACTGAGAACCGGTGGAGGCCAGAGCCTCAGCGCTGGTGTTGGCGGTACTGGTAGCCGTGGCAATCACTCCGCCAGGCACCTCGGTGTAAGCACCCAGAGCCATGATGGCAAAGTAAGCCACCACGCCACCACCCACGATAAGGGCGGCACCCCAGATGAGGTCGGTCCAGGCGCAGGCCTTCAGACCACCCACGTACACATACACGGTGGCAGCACCGGCAATGATAAGGCAACCAGTGGTCACGGAAAGATCAAAGTACACAGATACAACGCTGGCACCAGCATAAATCACAGCTGCGGTGGGCACACCCACAAGGATGAGCAGGTTCACGAGAGCCATGATTACGCGGGCCACACCATTGTAGCGTTCCTCAAGGAACTGGGGAATGGTGAACACACCACGCTTGAGCAGCATGGGCAGGAAAGTGAAGGCCACAATCACCAGCACGATGGCAGCAAGCCATTCATAACCGGCAATAGCCAGGCCCAGCCAGTCAGCAGCCTGGCCGCTCATGCCCACGAACTGTTCAGTGGAGATGTTGGCAGCCAGCAGGGAGAAACCCACGAGCCACCAGCTCAGGCCACGACCAGCCAGGAAGTAGTCGGCAGCGCCCTTCTCTTCTTTCTCCTCGGTGCTCTCGCCGGAGTCACTGGACTTCCAGATACCCAGACCGATAACACCAACTACGACCACGCAGAACACAATCATCTCCCAAAGGGGGAGTGCATCCGGCGCCGATGCGGCAGCGGTGGCCTCCTGGGCCAGCGCTGTGCCGCTCATGAGCGCAAGCGCGCCCAGCATTGTCAGCATATGTTTCATAAGTTATTCAGTGTATTAAGCTTTGTAAAGTACACGGGCACCCTCACCCGGGCGGGTAATGAGGTAATCGGTCTCAATACCCAGGGCATTGCGATAAGCCTCAATCATTTCCTCTGCGACCTGCTGCACCGCCTCGCTCTTGACCAGAGCCACGATACAGCCGCCGAAACCACCACCAGTCATACGTGCACCGTAGACCGCTGCTGCAGAAGGAATCGTATCTGCCAGGGACACCAGGGTATCCACCTCACCGCAGGATACTTCAAAGTCATCCTTCAGAGAGGCATGAGAAGCACGCATGGCCACACCGGCTGCATCCCAATCTGCCTTGTGTACAGCCTCGGCAAAGGCGGCTACGCGCAGATTTTCGCCGATAACGTGGCGGGCGCGGCGGTAGCAGAGATCACCGAGCTCAGCCTTTTTCTCTTCCAGCATTTCCAGAGTAGCCTCACGCAAGGAGGGCACGCCCAGAATAACGCAGGCATCCTCGCAGTTCTTGCGGCGTGAGGCATAGCCACCATCGGCCAGCGAATGCTTCACAGCAGAGTCGATTACAAGCACGCTTACTGCGGGATCCGTCATGGGAATCAGCTTGTAGGAAAGGTCCTTGCAATCAAGCATGAGCGCATGATCCTTGCGGCCATTGGCAGAGATGAACTGGTCCATGATACCACAGGGTACATTCACGAACTCGTGCTCCGTGGCCTGACCAATGAGAGCGCGCTCTGTGGGGGTCACCTCCACCCCGCAGAGAGCGGCAAGAGCCGTGCAGGCGGATACCTCAAATGCAGCACTGGAGGAAAGACCACCTCCGCGCGGCACATTGGAATCAATCAGCATATCCACAGCAGGCACCTTGATGCCACGCCGCTCCAGCATGCAGATAACTCCACGCACGTAGTTACTCCAGAAAGGCTCACCAGGCTTGGTGACCTCAGCCGGGTCAATCTCTATCATAGCTTCGCCCAGGGCGCCAATCCAGCGGTGCTTACCCGTGGGAGACGGGGCGACGGCAATGACATTGATATTATTGAGCGCCATTGGCAGCACAAAGCCATTATTATAGTCGGTGTGTTCACCAATGAGGTTCACGCGACCGGGGGACGCGGCTACAACCGTGGGCTTGTGACCAAAGTACTGCTCAAAGTACGGAGAAATCGTTTCTGCACTAATTTCGCGTTGCTCTAAGTCCATAACGCAATATGTTTATCATATTACGCCCGCCATGTAAATCATAAAGTCCCGGCCCGGGACGGATAATATGCAAATTCGCGCACAAAAAAAAGCCCCACCCACCAGAAAAGCGGGTGGAGCACATAAATCTGAGCAGGATTACCACTGATACCCCGAAATGGCAGCTTTCATCTCCCGCACGGCTTCGGTAAGGCCGGTGAAGACAGCCCGGCAAATGATTGTATGGCCGATATTAAGCTCAGTGAGATGCGGTACTGCGGCAAGCTCTGCCAGATTTCCCACCTGAATTCCATGCCCCGCATGCACCTCTATACCCAGAGAATGGGCCAGCTCTGCAGCTGCCACCAGGCGGGAGGTCTCGGCAGCCCGTTCCTCGCCCTGAGTATTGGCAAAGCGCCCCGTGTGCAGCTCCACCATGGGAGCCCCCACAGCAGCACTGGCCCGCACCTGCGCCGCATCCGGGTCAATAAACATGCTCACCTTGCTGCCATTGTCCAGCAACGCCGCAACCAACGGGCGAAGCTCCTCAAGATGACCAGCTACATCCAACCCGCCTTCTGTAGTGATTTCCTCTCGCCGCTCGGGCACCAGGCACACAAAATCCGGCTTGAGACGCAACGCAAACTCCAGCATGGCAGGAGTGGCCCCCATCTCCAGATTCAGCGGCAGATTCACCTCACGACGCACCGCGAAGGCATCAGCATCCTGCATATGGCGCCGGTCTTCGCGCACGTGCAGGGTAATGGAATCCGCCCCACCTGCCTGGGCAGCTTTGGCCGCAGCCACGATATCGGGCTCCACATTGTGAGAATCGAGCATAGTGGCATAGCGGGCCTGGCGCAGGGTGGCTACGTGGTCAATATTAACACCGAGATGCATAATCAGAAGTGAGAGTAATTTGGCTTGAATTTTGTTGAAACAAAAGAACCCCGGCCCTGCCGCGCAGAACCGGGGTTCTGAAATCTTGTGCTTTAGTGCAGGAAGTGGCGGGCACCCGTGAACACCATGGCGATACCAGCAGCATCTGCTGCAGCAATCACCTCTTCATCGCGAATGGAACCACCGGGCTGAATGCAGGCGGTCGCTCCGGCATCAATAGCAGTCTGCAAGCCGTCAGCGAAGGGGAACAGACCATCGGAAGCAATCACGCTTCCCTTGAGGTCAAGTCCGGCCTGACCGGCCTTCCACACAGCAATCTTGGCGGAGTCCACGCGGCTCATCTGACCGGCGCCAATACCAAGCGTACCGTTCTTGTTGGTGAAGACAATAGCGTTGGAATGCACCTGCTTGCAGACACGCCAGGCAAAACGCATAGCCTCCAGCTCTTCTGCGGTGGGAACACGCTTGGTCACCACCTTGGCTTCCAGATTATCCAGACCCATCACCTCATCATCGCGCTTCACAGTCATGAGACCGCCGGGAGCGGTGCGCACCATAGGCACCTTGCAGAACTCGCGCCAGGCATCCATATCAATGCGCATGATGCGGCAGTTCTTCTTCTTGGTGAGGATGGCGCGGGCCTCAGGCTCATAATCCGGTGCGATAATCACATCGGTGAAAATAGCGCCCACGATGCGGGCCAAAGCCTCCGTCATGGGGCGGTTCATCACGATGACACCACCGAAGGGAGCCTGCGTATCGGTCTGGTAAGCGCGCTTCCAGGCCTCTACCAGGTCCTCATCATCCTGACCTACGCCGCAGGGATTGGTATGCTTGAGAATAGCCACCGTGGGGCGGCGGAAGTTCATGATAAGGGAAGCAGCGGCATCCAGGTCCAGGATATTGGTGTAGGAGAGCTCCTTGCCCTGCAACTGGGTGAAGATGGAGTCGAAATTGCCGTACATGACGCTGGGCTGATGAGGATTATCGCCATAACGCAGCGTCTGGTTGAAAGGCAGCGACACCGTGAAGTTATTCTTGGTGCTGTCCTCGGCGCGATGACCCAGGTAATTGGAGATTGCGGTATCGTATGCGGAGGTGCGCATAAACACCTTCACTGCCAGCTTCTCGCGGGTCTTGAGGGTGGTATTGCCCTGGTGATTCTCCATTTCCTCCAGCACGGTATCATAATCGGCCGGGTCAGAAACCACCGTCACAGAAGAGTAGTTCTTGGCTGCGGAGCGCAGCATGGAGGGGCCGCCGATATCAATCTTCTCAATAGCCTCAGCAAGAGTCACGCCCTCCTTAGCCACGGTTTCCTCAAAGGGATAGAGATTCACGCAAACCAGATCAATCGTGGGGATATTGTTATCCTTGGCCTGCTGCTGGTGCTCCTCCAGATCACGGCGCTGCAGAAGACCACCGTGCACCTTGGGGTGCAGAGTCTTGACGCGACCATCAAAAAGCTCGGGTGCACCCGTGTAGTCAGAAATCTCAGTAACCGGCAGGCCCAGTTCCTGCAGGTAGCGGCAGGTGCCACCTGTGGAAATAAGCTGAACATTCTGGGCCACGAGCCCCTTGGCAAACTTATCAAGCCCGGTCTTATCCGAAACGGAAAGCAGGGCGCGCTGAATTCGTGTTGTTTCCATGATAAATTCTGGTTTCTCCGCGAAAGCGGCGCCGTACGTTACAATGATAACACAGAAAAAGCAAGCCCAAAATCGCACTTAAACAGATAATCCGGCAATTTTACACACGGCTGCAATCAAATCTCATTGACTTGATTGGGGACTTGGGGCATAATGTACGCATCGAAACAACTTTTACCATGTCTTTCAATATCCAGAACGTAGTTATCGGCGGGCAGGAACCATTCTTCCTGCTCGGACCCTGCTCCCTCGAAAACGAAGCTTTTGCCTGGGAGATGGCCACTGCCATCAAGGAAATCTGCACCAAGCTCGGTGTGCAGTTTATCTTCAAAGCCTCATACGACAAGGCAAACCGCACCAGCGTGAAGAGCTTCCGCGGCCCCGGCATTGAGGAAGGCTGCCGCATTCTCTCCGAAATAGGCAAGGAACTCCAGTGCCCGGTGGTGACGGATGTGCACACCGAGCAGCAGGCCGAATACGCCGCTCAGTATGTAGACCTGCTCCAGGTGCCTGCTTTCCTGAGCCGCCAGAGCGACCTGCTCGAAGCCTGCGCCAAAACCGGCCGTCCGGTTAATATCAAGAAAGGTCAGTTCCTCGCCCCCTGGGACTGCAAGAACATCTGCGAAAAGATGGAAGCCTTCGGCTGCGATAAATACATGCTCTGCGAGCGCGGCACCTCCTTCGGATACAACAACCTCATTGTTGATATGCGCGGCATGTACTGGATGAAGAAATTCGGCTGCCCCGTGGTATTCGACGCCACACACTCCGTGCAGCGCCCGGGCGGTCTGGGCGGCGCCACCGGCGGCGACCGTGAACTGGCCCCTGTACTGGCCAACGCGGCCATGACCATGGGCATTGACGGTGTATTCATGGAAGTGCACAAGGATCCGGATCACGCCATGAGCGAGGCGACCATGGAGCTATAGGGCATGGGGCTGGGAATATTTCTCAGCAACCTCATGCTGGTACGCAAAGCCTGCCAGCAGATGGCCACCATCTGATGAGAAAAACACTGACACTCATTTCTCTGCTGATGCTGCCCCTGCACTGCTGGGGGCAGCAGCGCACAGATGCGGTGGTAGAGGACAAATTTCCCGCATTGCAATTCCTGCCGCCGGGTTCCGTCATTGAGGGAATCTCCATTCCCCGCTACGAAAACCACAAAGTAAGCGCACTCCTCATTTCCGACAGGCTGATAGTCAAAGACCGCAAGACTGTATTGCTGGAAAAGCTGACAGCTTCACTCTACGGCGAGGAGAAAAACCAGACGGACATACAGACAGAGAGTGTAACCTATAATTTTGCGACCAAAAAAGCGCACACAACGGGCGAAACCAGGCTGAAAGACCCGCGCTTTACAGCCCGGGGAAAAGGGGTCATATTCAACACCTCGACCAGCAAAGGTTTCCTCTACGGTCCCGTCATTACCACCGTATCAGCCAAGCTGTTCAATGAGAAGAAAGGCGAAAAGAAATGATTAAAGCCGCCGTCATCACCGCGCTGTGCATCCCGGTGGTCTATGCCGCGGCCGCAGGGGCGTACGCACCCGCATTGCAGGTATCCCGGCAACAGGCAGACTCCTGGCAGAAACAGTTTGACGCGGTAGCCACTGAGCTGCAGGCGCTGGGGGTCACTGTGCCGGAAACGCCCATTACGCCGGAACTTCCCACCACAACCGATACGGTAGCCACTGCGGACCTGGGCATGTTTTTCGACACTGCCAGCTCAAAAATCGTCTATCTGGGCAATGTACGGCTCAGAGACGCACGGGCGCACCTGAATGCGGCCCAGCAGCTGCACATCTATCTGCAGGATATTAAAGAGGAAAAGAAGGCTGATACACCTCCTGCCGCTCCACGGGTAAACACCACTGCGGCAAAAGGAGCCGAAGCAACTGCCCCAGCCCCGGCAAAACAAGTCAGAGCGACTGTCCCCGTGGTGAAAGCGGCAGCGCCCCCTGCACCGGCAAAGGAAGCGCAGGCACCGGCAGAACCGGCCAGAATAGACACATGCTGCGCCGTGGCGGATTCCATCAACAACACGGTTCTGCTTTACTCTCCCGCCGCGGGTAAGGATATTTTCATGCAGCAAGGCCAGAATATGGTCCGCATTTCCACTAAACCCGATGCTCCGGCCCGCATTCTTGCTGACCCGCAGGGCAATATTCTTCTGGAAGGTGGAGTGGTAGATCTGCAGATGGCAGACAAGGACGGAGGAATTTCCACCTTGAAAACCACCGGCGGCCTTGCCTACTATCACGCTGCAACCCACACTCTTCACGCCCCCGGCAGCTCGACTTTCACCCACCCGGACGGCAGTCTTCAGTGCACAGAGGGTCTTTGCATCGTACTGAAGCCCGCCGCAGAACAGAGCAAAACCACTAAAGGCTTCATGAGCCAGTTCACCGGGCTCCGGTTCGATGGCATCTCTACCGCCACAGCCAAAGGGCAGGTTGTACTCACCGGCAAAGCGGTTGATACCCGCCCTGCCATGCAGGCAAAGGGTGATACACTCTTCTACAACGGGCAGACTGGTGAATGCTCTCTTGAGGGTGCGCAATGCCGACTCAGATACGGCAATTATGATGTCTATACTGATAAAGGGCTGCATCTTCTGACCAATGGTGACATTGAACTGCGAGGCAACGATATTCACGGCACATACGAACGCGAAAGCGAAAAACCCGGCACCATGCTGGCTGGCACGTTCAAGGCCCATGCAGATGTCATCTTCAAAGCAGCTACCGGCACTATCACCACCGAAAAAGGCCTTTCCACCGCTGATGCCGAAGCGGACTTCAGCTGCAGCGGACCGGCTGTCCTGGTGCTGAGCCCGAAGGAAAACGCCTCTACACCGGAGCACAAGCCCGGCATGCCGAATCTGGCAGTGACTCGTTTCGGAGACATTTCCCGGTTCTCTGCCTCCGGCAATGTTGTAGCGCACCGCTTCGACCCCGGAACGAAAAAATGTGTAGGCGAACTGATGGCCGAACATATCACTACCGATATGACTACCGGCGAAGCCCTTCTGACCGGGGCACCGGGAAAACCGCTCATCGCCCAGTATGAAAGCAACCGCATCGTAGCCACTCCGAAAGCCGACCAGGCAGCCACAATGCAGATGCTGGCGAATGGCGACCTTAAGCTCAGCGGCGATACCATTTCCACAGTCATGGTAAATGAGCAAGGCAAAACCACCGCTAAATGCCGTGATTATGTACTCATGGTCCGGGCTGAAGACAGACTCGAGACCGGCAGCAGCACTGAGCTGCACGCCCCGACAGCCATTCTGACCACAACCGGCCCGCTGCATGCCAGACTGGCCCGCTCCGCTGGCGCTGAGCAGTCACCGGCATCTCCCAGATCCGGTTTTGCCAGTTTCCGCAACTTCGATTATACCGGCATCAAGGAAGCCACGACAGACAAAGGATGCACACTGCGCACAGAGCAGGCCTCCATGCAGTGCACCGGCCCCGTCCGCATTCTCATGGAGTCCGACAACCAGAAGAGCGAGGATTCCATGTTGGGTGGCATCCGGTATGCCACGGCAGCGGGGGATGTAGCGCTGGCGGGTAAGGACAACAAAGGCCGTCTGCTGCGCGCTACAGGTGATCTGCTCACCATAGATGCAGCTACCGGCATGAAAGTGCTCAGCGGCAAGCGCGTCACCCTGGGAGATGCGAACAACACTCACATCATCACCGGCAAAGATGCCGCGGTTCACATCGACGCCAAAAACAATGTCAGAATTACCGGGCAGAATCACAAGACTCACGCCACAAAAGTGCGCGAGCAGCTGAACACGCAGAACAACAAGATGTTTAAGAAATAATTATGGACATTCTTCTCAAAGCAAATGGTCTCTGTAAATCATATGGCGAGCGCCAGGTGGTAAGCAATGTGAATATCACTGTGCATTCCGGCGAGATTGTCGGGTTGCTGGGGCCCAACGGAGCAGGCAAGACAACCTCATTCTACATGGTAGCCGGGCTGGTGCGCCCGGATACCGGCTCTGTTGATTTCTGCGGCAAAGATGTTTCCGGGCTGCCCATGCACCTGCGTGCACGCCTGGGCATGGGGTATCTGCCCCAGGAAGAATCCATCTTCCGCAAGCTCACGGTAAATGAGAATCTGATGGCTATTCTCGAAACCCGCTCAGACCTCACCCACAAACAGAAGAAAGAGAAATGCGACGAGTTGCTGGAGCGTTTCAACATCACCCGTCTGCGCAAAAGCCAGTCCATTCAGCTCTCAGGTGGTGAGAAGCGCCGCCTCACGATTGCCCGTGCACTGGCGGCCAACCCGAAGCTGCTCATGCTCGACGAACCTTTCGCCGGCGTGGACCCCATCGCCGTGCAGGATATCCAGCACATCGTGGCATCTCTGCGCGAAACGGATGGGCTCTCCATCCTCATCACCGACCACAACGTACGCGAGACCCTCGGCATCGTCGACCGCGCCTACATTCTCTTTGAAGGCAAGGTAATCAAGGAAGGTAACGCGGAGGAAATTGCCAACGACCCCAAGACCCGCAAGATTTACCTGGGCGAGCAATTCAAGATGTAAGCGGCGCCAGAATCGCGCACAGCTCATCATATGAGGCCACACGCGAAAGCTGTGGCCTCAGTGCTTTTGTGCCGGGTATTCCCTTGGCATAGGCCAGCAGACGGGAGCGCATGGCTCGCATGGTCACCAGTTCATCCCCGTAATGGCGGCTGTCCAGTGCCATACGCGTGTGGCGCAGCATGAAATTCAGGCGTTCCTGCGGGCCAGGTGGCTCCGGCACCACGCCGGAGCACAGGTATTCCTTCGCCTGACGGAACAGCCAGGGGGCATTCATAGCCGCGCGACCAATCATCACCGCCGAAACAGCCGTGGTCTCACGGGCGCGCTGCACATCCTGCGGGGTACAGATATCGCCGTTGCCAATCACCGGAATACTCACCAGGCGGGCGCAGTGGTCAATCATGCCCCAATCGGCATGACCGCCGTATTGCTGGGAGCGGGTGCGACCATGGATGGCAATAGCCTGCACCCCGGCATCCTCCAGCCGGCGCACGGCTTCGGGCGCGCATATATGCTCCATATCCCAGCCAATGCGGATTTTTGTGGTCACCGGACAGTCTGCGCCCAGCTCCTGCACCACAGCTGCCGCAATGCTCTGCAGCAGGGGCAAATCCTTAAGCAGAGAAGAACCGCCATTCTTGCCAACCACCTTAGGCACCGGGCAACCGGCATTGATATCCAGAAAATCAGGGTGCATGGCATCCACAATAATGCGCGCAGCAGCTGCACAATGCTCCGGCACGGAGCCGAAAATCTGCACCCCCAGCGGACGGTGTGCATCCTCAAACTCCACATAGCGGCGGTTGCGGCTCCACGCCTGCAGCACGCCCTCGGCAGATACAAACTCAGTCACCATCACGTCCGCCCCTTCCTCTTTGCACAGTGTGCGGAAAATGGGATCGGTCACTCCCGCCATGGGTGCCAGATAAAGAGGAAATGCACTGAAATCAGGTAAAGCCATATATCACCAAATCATTGTTTCAACCCACTCCAGATACAGGGCCAACAGCTCTGCCCCCCAGAACAGCCAGATGAAAGCAGCCGCGATGAGCGCCGGGCCAAACGGCATGGGAATCCCGCGACCTATGCGAGCCACTACGGCACCCCCAATCCCGATAAAACTGCCGCCTACCAGTGCAAAGACCACCCCCTGCCACCCGCAGAGTGCACCGATAGCCAGTGCCAGCCATGCATCACCACTGCCCATAGCTTCCTTGCGAGCCGCATAGCCACGGCAGGTGCCACGGAGTTCATCATGATTTTCCAGCAAAAGTTTCGTACCATCCGGCAGGGTGAGTGAATCTACCGTAAACACCAGCTCCCCTGCCTCGCAGCCATTACAGGATGCCGCCGTCAGCGTGAAACGGTTACTGTTTTCCATGAACAAATCGCTCCACAGCAGGCGCTCACCACCTATGAGCAGCTCCACATCCTCTCCATCTTCAGCCTGGCGCAGCACCCAATCCTGGTGGTCATCAAATGTATGCTGCTTGCGCCCGAAAAGGAACTTACCAGTCACCGCAACCAGGCGGAACAGCAGAAACCCGCCAAACGCCCCGGAAAGGCTGCTCATCAGCCCCTGTTGCAACTCTGTGCCTTCACCACTGAACCATGGAGACAGCAGCGATACCCCCACTCCGGCAGCAGTCGCAATCAGAGCCAGCGATGGCAGCACCACCATCTGCTCCCAATCGATGCAGAAGCAGGCCAGCATGGCCGCCCCCCACACACAAAGCAGAACCTGGGTGATAATATCATCTGTGCAGAAATACCAGGCTATGGCGGCAAAAAGCAAGGCACACACCAACTCGACCACACAGTAGCGGGCAGTGTAATGCCTGCCGCAGCACGCCGTGCGCCCGCGCAGCATCAGATAGCTCAGCACCGGCAGGTTCAGATACCAGGGAATAGGAGCCTGGCACTGCGGGCAGAACGAGCGGCGCGGTTCATTCACACTCATTCCACGAGGCATGCGGTATATCACCACATTCAGAAACGACCCCACGCAAGCCCCGAACAAGCCGAAAAAAACCGGCAGCAGCCATGGGGTGGCAGCTGTTATACTCTGTGTGAATGTGTAAATTTCTTCCATATACCCAGTGCGCCATGACAATAGCACACACAGCACCATAGGTCAAGAAAAAGGCCGGTGGCTTCCTCGCCACCGGCCTGCGGTTGAATCGGGAAAATCCTTTATTTAGTCTGCCAGCCGCCACCCAGCTGGGTGTACAGGGTGGGCACACAGGCGGCGTACTGGTAGCGATAGGAGGCCAGCTGAGTCTGAGCCGGGAAAAGCCCCTGCTGAGCCGTCAGCACTTCATAGTAACTTGCCAGCCCCTGAGCATAACGGTCCTTGGAAAGTTTCACACTTTCCTGGTAGGCCGCAACAGCCAGTTCCTGCTTCTTCATAATCTCACGCAGCTTGGCACGCTGAGTAAGCGTAGTGGAGATTTCGGCCATAGCGGCCAGTACTGTTTTCTCATATGAAGCCTTGGCGGCCAGGAACGAATCACGCTTAATCTGCTCAGCAGCGCGGAGCGAGCCGGCGTTGAACAGAGGTCCGGTGAGATTAGCACCAATACCCCAGCCATCCAGGCTGCCGGCCATGCCGTGGCGCAGATCCATGGATGCATACCCCGCCAGCCCCGTCAGGTTGATGCTGGGGAAATAGTTGGCTATAGCCACACCTATTTCTGCGTTGGCGGCGCGGAGTTCCTGCTCGGCCTGGCGGATATCCGGGCGGCGGGCAATCACATCGGCAGGAATGCCGGCGGCCACACCGCTGGCATTGGCGAAGGCCATCATGTTTCCGCCGCGGGCAATGGGCCCGGGCATACGGCCGGCCAGTGTGGAAAGCGTATTTTCCAGCTCGGCAATCTGCATCTCCAGATTCGGAATCTGAGCTTCTGCCGCAGAAAGGGCGGCTTGTGCCGAAGCTGTCTGCAAGCGGTCTGCCACACCGCCTTCGAGCTGATGCTCAAAGAGATTCAGAGATTCACGATAGGAAGCCACGGCATCGCGTGCAATCTTCAGCTGCTCATCCAGCATGATAAGGCGCAGATACCCGGTAGCAGCCTGCTTCATGAGCGAGATACGCAGATTATTGAATCCATCCTCCGTAGCCAGTGCTGTAGCCTCTGCGGATTCAACGCCCTTGCGGGTCTTGCCCCAGAAATCAAGCTCCCAGGATGCACTCAGGCCACCGGCTCCGGGAATCTTGTGATCATCCGCATTGCCCACAGAGTTTATCGAGGCAGCCCCCTGAGAGGCGTTGCCCATATACCCTACCCAGGGGAAGAGTGATGCGCGGGACACGGTGATATAACGGCATGCTGCATCCAGGTTGTGCATCATGGCCTCCAGATCACGATTACTGGCGAATACATCATTCAGAAGTTTCTCCAGGTTTTCATCCTTCAGCACCTGCTGCCAGGGCAGATCGGCCATCGTGCTACCGCCCGCCCCGGCTTCGCGGAACTCTGCGGGAACGGGCATCTCAGGAGAGGTCCACACCGGGCCGAACGAGCAGGAGGCAACAAAACCGGCCACACCTGCGAGACTGAGAATAAGAGTACGTTTCATGCTGATGATATGATAGCTATTTGATTGATATTGTCAAGTATTATATGCACATCTGATAGTGTTATTCCTTCTCCTGCTGTGCAGCCAGATATTTCCGGGCGCCGGCTTCATCCGGATCCTCCTCCAGAGTCACCTGTTTGAACTTAATACGGAACAGACGCATGATGAACACATACGAGCACGGAATCAGGAAAACACCCACCACAGTAGCCACGGTCATACCCACCACCACCACGGTGCCGATGGAGCAACGAGCCAGCGCACCGGAGCCACTGGCCAGCATGAGCGGAACGCAGCCCAGAATGAAGGCCAGAGAGGTCATGAGAATGGGACGCAGGCGCAGCTTTGCCGCGGCCAGGGTAGCGCTCATGAGGTCTTTACCTCGCTCCATTTCCAGATTGGCAAACTCCACGATGAGAATGGCATTCTTAGCCGCCAGGCCCACCAGCATCACCAGACCGACCTGAGCATAGAGGTTCAGTTCCAGCCCCATCCAGTACAGGCCGGCATAGGCACCGAGCACGGCAATGGGCACGGTGAGGAACACGGAAATCGGCAGAGTCCACTTCTCATACAAGGCCACCAGAATAAGGAAGGCAAACACCGAGGACATGGCAAAAATGGTGGCCAGACCCGTGCTGTTGCGAACCTTGTTTTCCTGGAAGGACATATCCTGGTAATCCATACCGATCTTGGCCGGGTCCATGGTTTCAGCATACACCTGCTCCATGGCCTCCATGAGCTGCTGGGTGGAGACACCGGGGCGAGGCATCACGTTCAGCTTGGCTGAATTGTAGATATTGTGGTGCATCACGAACTCGGTATCCGCAATATCCTTGATATTCACCAGGGCAGAGAGAGGCACGCGCTCGCCGTCCATATTATTCACGAAAAAGCCGTCCATCTTCTCCAGGCTCACACGGTCGGCACCCTGAGCCTGCATATAGACCTGCCACTGCTGGCCGAAGGCATTGAAGAAGTTCACGAAGGAAGAGCCGTTGTAGGTAGCCAGCAGATTGTTGGCAGCAGCAATCTCCACGCGGTGGAACTTGCACTTTTCCTTATCCAGCTCCATAAACTTCTGCGGCGTGTCGGCCATCATCATATCCATGCACACGGCCACCTCCGGGCGCTGACGGGCGGCTTCCTCAAAACGCAGCACCTGCTCGCGGAGGAAAGGTACACCCTGCCCCTCCAGGTCATTGAGCACCATGGTCACACCATTGGCCGTACCTACACCGGGAATTGCAGGCGGCATCAGCACCATGGCCATGCCATCCAGAGCGGCAGCATGCAGGCGACCTTCGATGCGTTTCTGCACCTCTGCAGCAGTTTCCGGGCGGTCCTTCCAGTCCTTCAGCTCAATGAAAGCAATACAGGCACCGGGAGTCTGCACGCTGTTCAGGATATTGATACCCACCACCGTGGTCAGGTTCTTCACCGCAGGGTCAGAAAGGGCATCCTCAAACTTCTTGTTTTCGGAATAAGCCACCTGCAGAGAAGTATCCGGCTTCATGACGAGTGCGGCCAGCAGGAAGCCCTGGTCTTCATCCGGCAGGAATGCTTTGGGCACCATCTTCGACATAGGCGCTATAGCCGCCCAGAACAAAAGCAACAGAGGCATGGAGAAAATCAGCTTGCGGCACAGGCCACCGCAGATTTTCACATATATATTGGCTGTGCAGTCGTAGCACTTGTTGAACAGCTTGTAGAAAGGTTTGAATATGCTGCGGTTCTGATTGGTCGGCTTGAGCATGAGTGCACACAGAGCTGGCGAAAGCGTGAGTGCATTGAATGCCGATATGAGCATGGACACGGCAATGGTGATGGCAAACTGCTTGAACAGTGTACCGGTGATACCTTCCAGCAGCAGAGAAGGAAGGAACACGGCTGCCAGCACAAGCGCTATGGCGATAACCGGACCGCTCACTTCCTGCATGGCGGCAAAAGCAGCCATGCGAGGGTTGAGCCCCTTGTCGATGTGGTGCTGCACCGCTTCCACCACCACGATGGCGTCGTCCACCACCAGACCGATAGCCAGCACCATACCCAGCAGAGATATAGTATTGAGCGAAAAGCCCAGCATGGGGAATACGCAGAAGGTGGAAATAAGCGACACCGGCACGGCAATGAGCGGAATGAGCGTGGCACGGAAGTTCTGCAGGAACATGAACACCACCAGAGCCACCAGCACAATAGCCTCGATGAATGTGCGTTTGATTTCATCGATGGAGTAGCGCACTGCCGTCGTCGTATCCAGAGATACATCACCCGTGATACCCTGGGGCATGATGGCAGCCTGCTTTTCGAAAGTCTTGCGCAGCCGGTCCACCGTGGCGATGGCATTCGAGCCAGGGGTCTGGAAAACCACCACTGCGGCAGACACCTGACGATTCAGACGGCCGGTGGCAGAGTAGTTTTCAGAGCCCAGCTCCACCTTGGCAATATCCTTGAGGTAGATAATCTCATCCCCCACCTGGCGCACGATGATGTTCTCGAACTCCGAAGGGTCAGACAAGCGCCCCTGAGTGCGGATGGCAATGGTCTTTTCCTGGCCATCGGGCACGGGGTCAGCCCCCACTTTACCACCGGGATTGGTGGCATTCTGGGCCGCAATGGCAGCCCGGACCTCTCCGACCGAGAGGTTGTAGTGGGTCATGATGTTGGTATCCAGCCAGATGCGGATTGCATAACGACCGGCACCGTATACCGTTACTTCACCCACGCCTTCCACACGCTTCAGCTCATCCACCATCTTGACCTGGGCATAGTTGGCCAGGTCCACAGAGTTGTAGCTGCCATCCGGTGAATACAGGGAGTAGATAATGAGAGGCAGACCAGGCTGCTGGCGAATGGTAACGCCGGCATTGAGCACCTCGGTCGGCACCTGTGACTGCGCCTGACCATAGCGCATATTGGTGAACACCTGGTCGAGATCGGGGTCAGTATCCGGGTTGAACACCACCTGCAGGGAATACACACCGTTGTTAGAAGAAACGGAAGTCATGTAATCCATGCCCTGCACGCCGGAAATCTCTCGCTCCAGCGGTGTACCCACAGAATCAGCCACGGCCTTGGCATCAGCACCGGGGAACATGGCCATGAGCTGGATAGTGCGAGGCGTAATTTCCGGATACTGCGAAATGGGCAGATTCACCAGACACACCATGCCCAGAAGCGTTGTCACCACGGCAATCACCGTGGCAATAACGGGATGTTTGATAAAGAACGCACTCATGATTGCATTTATTCAGCGTTTCCGGCGGTAACGGAGTTTACTGTAGTCTCGGGCTTCTCATAAATGAAGGGGCGCGGCACCACCGTGCCGAAACCACCCTGTGCCCCGGCCTTGCGCATAGCGGCATTGGCCATGGCATACTGTGCAGCCATCTGCCCCCCACCCACAATCACCTGGGCATCTTCCACATTCTCTATGCCATTCTCTCGCAGCGTATCAGCTATGGGCTTCACTGTACCCGTCACAACCTGCATGAGCATGGGCACCGTTGTACCATCGCCATTCGGCATATCCAGCACCAGCTCCTTACCCAGCTTCACATCGATGGCCAGCGGGGTGTTATCCGGTGCCACCACGTAGATATAACGGTGGTTCATGGAGGAGATGAGCGCTCGGGACGGCACCAGCAGCGCATCCTTGATTTCTCCCGTTCTGGCCTGCACGCGCACCGCTGCACCAGTGCGAAGCTTGAGCTGGGGATTAGGCACGTAGCCCACAAACTTCACTGTACCCGTTGCCTGGCTGATTTCACTATCCACGGCATGCACGCACCCCTTGTGCTCAAACACGGTACCATCCTCCAGAATGAGTTCAAACTCCTTCACCGGACTCATCTTGTCCGGGGCGTCGAAATAGGCCCCGGTCTGAGCCTGTTCGCTCACCTGGCGGGCGGGCACCGAGAAATCAACACGAATGGGGTCCACCGAAGACATGCGGGTCATGACCACCTGCCCCGCTGCCACAAAATCACCCACACTCACACCGGCCTGAGTAGCAAGACCCTTGAAGGGAGCGCGGATAGTGCAGCGGTCCAGGTTGAGTTTAGCCTGTTCCAGCGCAGCCTCTGCCAGCGCCACCTGAGCCCGGGCCATAGCAAGGGCTGCCTCGCAGCGGCGCTTCGCATGCTGGGCATCGGTAAACTGTTTATCGGACACTGAACCACTTTCCACCAGAGCAGAAAAGCGCACCAGATCTTTCTGCGCCTGTTCATCTGCTACTTCAGCCTGCAACACCCCGGCCCTGGCAGCGGCCACACTGGCTGCCGCCTGATCATAAGCAGCCTGATAACTGGCGGGGTCAATGCGGAACAGAACCTCACCCTTCTCACAAAGGGAGCCATGCCAATACACCTGCTCCAGCAGCTTGCCCGATACCTCCGGCCGGATATCCGCCTGCTCCACACCGCGCAAATGACCGAACCATGTGGAGGTCAGTTCCACCGTACGCTTCTGCAGCGGCATCACCGTCACGTTAATGGGAGCCATTCCACGCTGAGCAGCCGGTGCTGCCCCATTATCCTTGCATGCCACCAATCCGGTGCATGCCACCAGCCCGCCCAGGGCTATCATGCCTATTCTCGTTACTTTCATTGATGTGTTGTTTTCGAAGCCGCCGGCTCCGTGGTTAATGTATTCTGATAAATCCTTTCCAGCATGTGTCGCAAGGTATCCAGTTCATGCGGTGAAAAACCCTCGACCAGCTTCGATTCAAAATCCTGCAAGGCGCTTTGCGCCGCCTCCTGCTTTTCCTGAAATCTTTCTGTCAGGTATGCACGCTTCACCCGTTTATCGGTGCTGTCAAATGCAGTCCGGACATATCCTTTCTCTTCCAGCCGCTTCAGCAACCCTTTCACCGTGGTATGGCTCACCCCGAGATATTGCTCCAGTTCCCGCTGTGAAACCGCTGCTCCTCCCCGGCTGTCCAGATACATCAGCACCTGGCATTGCGGCGCTGTAACCTGCAATGCTCCCACACGCTGCAGAAACAAGGTCTCTGCCCGGTCTGCCACCATTTTCATGATGAAAATCGGATGCTTTTCTTTTGGTAAACCGCCTTTCATATCCAGTTAGGAAGCATGCTTCATTTTATGCCCGCGCAGTATACCACCCAGCCCGGCAAAGTCAAGTAAAATTGCAATCACTTCTCATCCGGAGAAGTGGTACAAACGCCCCGATACTAAAAGTCGCTCTGCGGCGACAAGTACCACAGAGCGACTGAAATGGGATGAGTAAGAGGAGCAATCAGTCCTTCTTCTCGCCGGCGATACCCATGGTGTAGCCGTTGTACTCGCGGAAGTTGTACAGGGGCTGACCTTCGGGCACAGAGTAGCCGATGTTCTTGCGGATGGCAAGGAAGTCGGCAATACCGGCTTCGTTCACCTGGTTGAGCTTGCCGCCGTGCATGTCGGCAAAGAGCACCATCTTGCAGTACGCATCGGCATTTTCCATGAACCACTCGGCTTCCTCGATGTGGCGGGCACCGGTGATGACGCCGTGGTTCTCCATGAATACCACGGTGCTCTGGTGGCAGGCCTTGGCCACGGCCTCGGCGGTCTCGGGGGAACCGGGGGTGCCGTAGGGAGCCAGCGGAATCTGGCCGAGGAAGATGTCAGCCTCAGGGTTGATGCCGTTCGGGGGCACCATGCCAGCAAAGAGGAAGGCATTGCAGCACGGGGGATGCGCGTGGATGCAGGCGTTCACGCCCACTTCCTTCATCATGGCGATGTGGGTCTTCACCTCGCTGGTGGCGGGGCGGTAGCCGCAGAGCTGGCCGGCGTTCATGTCTACCATGCAGATGTCATCCACGGTCATGAAGCCCTTGGAGCAGAGCGTGGGGGAGCAGAGCACGAGGTCCTTGGCCACGCGCACGGAGAGGTTGCCACCGTTGCCGTCCACGTATTCGCGCGCCCAGAGGCGGCGGCCCATGTCGACCATGCGCTCCTTGATAACGCGGATTTCAGGGCTGTTGAAGAAAGCGTCGATTTCTTCGCGGGTCTGCGGGTCGTAGTTCTCCCAGGGGAAGATGCGATCCGGCAGAGCGGGTTTGTTGTAGCGTTCGGGATTAGCCATAATACAATGATTAGTGATTAGTGATTAATTGAATAATGCTTCGTAGGCGGTCTGCTGTTCGCGGGGATTGATGGTGGTGTAGGTGATACCGAAGGCATCGCGACAGGCTTCGGGGGATTCGAAGACACCGGCACCGGCAAAGGCATACATGGCTGCGCCCAGCACCGTGCTTTCGGAGACGTTGGAGATGCGGATGGGCAGGCCGAGGATATCGGCACGCATCTGGGTCCACACCTTGTTGCGGGCGCCACCGCCCACGAGCAGCAGGTCGGTGGAC
>JAZLDD010000005.1:0-33188 GCA_045614585.1 Akkermansia sp.
CTCTTCTCGCCCGGCACGTCATCATTTGATCAATTTACCGGCTATGTGCAGCGCGGCCAATGCTTCCGCGATGCCGTCAAGCAGATACTTCACCTTTAAACACACCCAGGATAACTTTTATGAGAAAAAACACGAAAGCGACATTCTACCAATCTGACCTTGCCCGGGCCAAGCCCAAACGCCATTTCCTCAAAACCTTTGTGAACGGAAACCTGAAGCAGCCCCGCAGGCTTCACTCTGATACCGGCCTGGTCATGGATCGCACCAGTCCGACCGCAGTTGTCCGCATCATTTTCGGTCTCATTATCGTTCATCTGCTCGTCATCGGCGGTGTCATGATGCGTGGCAATATCGCCAAGAGCAACAGCGGGCTCGCCGTAGCTCCCACTATTACACCGCCCCCGGCTGAAACACCAGCTGCCACGGCACCGGAAACGCAGCCTGCACCGGTGCAACCCGTGGCGGTTGCCACCCCGGAACCAGCCCCCCAGGCACAACCCGTGGTGCAGGACACCCAGGTACATATCACCCAGGAACCGGTGAATATGGAAGCCGTTACCCCGGTGACCGCGCAACCGGCCGCCCCGGTTGCCGTGCAGCCGGCGCCTGAACCTGCAGCTCCTGCCGTGCCGACCGTTGAAATCAAACATCTCATTCAGTCCGGCGATACCTGGGGCCGCATTGCTGCTCAATACAACATCACCGAGGATGTGCTCAAAGGAGCCAACACGCAGCTTGCCGCCATGACCAATCTTCCTGGCGGCACCTATCTGAGTGTGCCCGTTCCCGCCGGCTCCACAGAAGCCAGGCAAGCAAAAGCTGCCAGACCCGCAGTGCAGGATACAGCGCAATACCATGTGGTCAAGCGTGGTGAAAATCTGGGCCGCATCGCCAAAAAATACAAGATTTCGCTTCCCAAGCTCCTCAAGCTCAATAACATGACCAATGCAGACGCACGCCGGCTGCAAGTAGGCCAGAAACTTAAAGTAAGCGAATAAAGACGCTTCCTCTCCAGCCTCACCATGACACCCCGCCTCAGCATCATCTGCATCTGGGTCTGCTTTATCCTCCTGCTCGTGCTGGGGGTCATCATGGTGGCCAGTACAGGCTCCTGCGTGCAGGGGCAGGCAGAGCTTCCATGGTACGATACCTTCCTGGGCAAGCAGTGCATGTTTGCCCTGGTGGGGATTGGGGCAGCACTTTTCCTGAGCCGGTATGATTACCACAAGCTGCGCCGCTTTGTATACTGGATATGGGCTATCTGCGTCTTTCTCCTCATCTGCTGCTACCTGCCGGGCATCGGCAAGACCATCAACGGTGAATCACGCTGGATTAACCTGGGGCTCACCTTCCAGCCCAGTGAGCTGGCCAAGATCACGCTCATGCTCGCCATGGCACACTGGTACACGACGCACCGTGAAATATCCGGCACATTCTGGAAAGGCTTCTTCTGGCCGGGTGCCATTCTATTCGGCTTTCCCCTCATCCTCATTCTGTTTGAAAAAGACATGGGCACAGCCGCAGCACTGGCCATGTCCGGATTCTGCGTGATGTATGTCTCCGGGACCCGCACCTGGCTGCTTCTGCTTTCCATGCTGGTAGGTGCCATATTCCTCTACCTCATGATGACCAGCAGCCCCAACCGAATGATGCGAATTGAGGCATGGTTCGACCCCCAGGCATATAGTCAGGGAGCAGGGCGCCAGCAGTGGATTGCCATTCTCGCCTTTGCCCGCGGCGGGCTCGCCGGGGTCGGGCTGGGCGATGGTATTGAAAAATACGGCAACCTGCCCTATGCGCACACCGACTTCATTTTTGCCGAGATTGGTGAAGAATGGGGCTTTTTCGGCGCAGCCGGTGTGGTACTGCTCTTCACCGTCATGGCGTTCTCAGGCATCATCCTTGCTGTGCAGACACACGATACCTTCGGCCGCATACTGGCACTGGGCTTGTCGTGTACCATATTCTGGCCGGCCATGCTCAATATCATGGTGGTGACCACACTGCTGCCGAATACCGGTCTGCCGCTCCCCTTCATCAGCAGCGGTGGCACCAATCTCGTGTTCACCATCGCCTCAATTGGACTGCTCACCAGCATCCAGAGGCACACACCCATCATACGCCAGAATTACTGGCCCCTCCGCAGACTCAAGGAAATTCAGAACCCATGACCACAGAACCACTTCATGTCATCATCGCCTGCGGCGGCACAGGCGGGCACCTTTTCCCAGGCATTGCCGTGGCGCAGCAGCTCCGCAAAATGGGGCACCACCCGGTATTGCTCATCTCCCGCAAAGAGGTGGATGCCGAAGCCTCCAGCAAATATGGAGATCTCGAATTTCACAGCATACCCGCCATTGCCAAGCCCCCCACTTTTTCCCTGCGCATGCCCGGTTTCCTCTGGAAACTCTTCACCACCTACATGAGCTGCAAAAAGCTTCTGCGCCGCGAGAAAGCAGACGTGGTGCTCGGCATGGGCGGATTCACCAGTCTGCCCCCGTGCAAAGCAGCCCAGGCGCTGGGGCTGCGCTCCTACGTGCATGATTCCAATGCCATGCCCGGCAAGTCAAACCGCCTCACCGCCCGCTGGTGTACCAAAGTTCTGGTAGGTATGAAGGAAGCTGTAAAACACTTCCCGGGCAGCACCTGCGAGGTGGTCGGCACCCCGGTGCGCGATGAAATCCGCCATCTTCCCACACCGGCCGAGGCCCGCGAACGCCTCGGTCTGCCCGCAGACAAGCCTGTCATCCTCGTAACCGGAGGGTCACAAGGAGCGCGCAATCTCAATTCGCTGCTGATAGAAGCCGCAAAGGCCGACCCCGGCGTTCACTACCTCGTCATAGCCGGGCGCATCGATTTCGAACGCGTTAACAGCCTCGCTGCCGGCGCCCCGAATATCACCGTGCTCGGTTTCTGCGCCGATATGCCGGCAGCCTATTCCGCGGCAGACGGCGTGATTGCCCGGAGCGGCGCCAGCACGCTCACAGAGCTTTCCCTCATCGGCAAAGCCTGTTTGCTTGTCCCCTACCCCTTTGCTGCAGATGACCACCAGACCCACAATGCCCGGGCCTTCTCCGACCACGGCGCAGCCGTCCTCATCCAGCAGGCAGATCTGACCGTGCAGAAAGTTCACGAATTTGTGCACGGCACCGCACTTACCCCCGCTGCCCGGGTTGCCATGGAAACCGCCATGCGCTCGCTTTCCCGCCCGGAAGCCGCCGAGCTGATTGCGCAGGCAATTATAAGCGAATAACAGGCCGTGAGTCAGTCCTGCATTCACATCAGCGTGGCGACTCAGCGGCTGGAGCTTCGCACCCCCGGGGGCGAAATCATTTTCTGCGCGCCTTGCAGCACCGGCGCTGCCGGCACCGGCAGCGAGGAAGGCAGCGGCCGCACCCCGCTGGGGCATTTCTGCATCTGCTCCACACACGGTGAAAACGCGCCGCTCCACACCGTTTTCCGGGCTCGTATTCCGGTAGGAACCTGGCCGGCTGCCGCAAAGGGGGATGATGCCATTCTGACCCGTATTCTCTGCCTGCACGGGTTGGAACCACACAACGCCAACACCCGCGCACGCTACATCTACATTCACGGTACCGCCGATACCGCGCAACTCGGCACCCCGGCATCCCACGGCTGCATACGGCTCTCACCGGAGGATATGGTCCGTTTATTCAATCTGGTATCACTGCATACACCGGTAGAGATTCACCTGTGACGCCGGAATGCCAGCCGCAGCGTAAACACCAGCGCGGCAGATGCCACCAATCCCACCAGCGTAAAACGCAGGGGTAGCGTCCAGGCGGCAGGCTCGTGCTCAGCCGCCGCGCGCGCCACCAACAGAGTAAATGGCAAGTGCCAGAATACACCTGCCAGAAAAACCGTCCACAGACTGCGGCGATTCACGCCACCGCAGTGAAACAGGATTTTGCGCACCACACCTGCCACCACAGCAGACACAGCCATACCAGCCGGCACCAGCGCACCAATGGCACCGGCAGTTTCCCGCACCCTGTCCACAGTGGCCGGCTCTGCCAGAAAATCACGGACCGGTCCTGCGCAGAGCAAAAGGAACACCACCGCCCCATACGACATGGAAAGGTTGAACAACCGGCGGTATGCAAACGGATCCTGCTCTATCATTTGCGGCGGCGCTTGATTTTCTTGTTTTTCGAGCTTTTCTTACTTTTTTTGGTCGGAGCAGCCGCCTTTGTTTCCTCAGTTCCAGGCTCGCCTTTTGTGTAATAGCGCACGTAATCAATCTCGAACTGCACCGGATACTGCGATGCCTCAGGCGCCTCAGCCCAGCCATCGATAGCCGTATTCATGATAAGATAACATGGCGTGCGCAGAGGATTATTACCATCTGGGTAATTCGCCTCGGCTATGCGCACCCGGCCCACCTCTTTATCATCAATCAGAATACGCATCACCTCCTCATCCCACTCCAGCACATAAGTATGAAAATCCTTGCTGTAGTCGGGGAGCTGGGTCGTGCGGATTACTTTATGCTCCTGGTTACCACCATTCACCCCCCAGCGGAAAATCGAATAGCAGGTATCCGGCTCCTGGGATATATGCTCCAGAATATCAATCTCGCCGTTGGCAGGCCAGCCGTACTGGTTCACATGCATCGTCCAGAGCGCAGGCCACACACCCTTCGCGCGCGGCACCTTGGCGCGGATTTCAAGCCGGCCGGGGCATTCAAAATGCTTCACATCCCGCGTGGTCACAGAGCCACTGGCATACGGCATGGTTTTTATCTGGTGCGTCCAGTATTTATTATTCGGGTCATAGTTGCTGTTCCTGGTTTCCTTTGCCTTGGAAATGAGCAGCAACTTACCGCCGCGCACTTTCACGCAATCCTTTGTATAGGTCTGCACGGCATCCTGGTTGCGGATCACGCCCAGCTCCATTTTCCATTTCTCGGTATTAAGCTTGCTACCGTTGAACTCATCGCCCCAGGCAAAGTTCCAGCCGCCGGGCAAAGTTTCGGGTACAGCGGCCTGAACCACACCGGCCACCAGGGTGCATAAAGTCAGAATATATGATTTCATGATATTTTATCTATAGCTGCCAGTAAATCATCATCAAGGGGATCGCAACCGGCAGCTGCAGCGCAGTCCTCCAGTTGCTCCACAGTACGCGCACCTACCAGCACACTGCTCACCTCCTGCCGGCGCAGCAGCCAGCGCAAGGCCAGCTGCGTAAGCGTAAGCCCCGCCTCCTGAGCCAGAGCGTGCAGCTGAGCCACCTGACCGGCGGCTGCGGCTACTTTCCCGGCATCCAGAAACACGGAATCACTGCGTTCTGCTCGCGACCCCACCGGCAGTATCGGCGAGTTGAGATATTTACCCGTAAGCATGCCCTGTGCCAGGGGCGAAAACACGATACACCCGGTTCCCTGAGCCTTGGCTGCGGGCAACTGGGTATCCTCGCAGGCGCGGTCCAGCAGATTATAGCGCAGCTGGTGCAGCAGACAGGGTACACGCGCCTCCTCCAGCATGGCGCAGGCGCGGTTGAACAATGCCGGCGGATATTTCGACAAGCCCACATACAGAGCCTTACCGCTGCGGACTATCTGAATCAAGGCCTCAACGGTCTCCTCTATAGGAGTTTCCGGATCCGGGCGGTGGTGGTAAAACACATCCACATAATCCAGTTTCATGCGGCGCAGGCTCTGGTTCAGGCCCGCTATCAGATGTTTGCGGCTACCCCAGTCTCCATATGGTCCCGGCCACATGGCATGACCGGCTTTTGTCGCAATGAACATCTCATCCCGGTGCCCGGCAAATTCCTGCTGCAGCAGCGCCCCGAACCGCTCCTCTGCGCTGCCGGGAGGCGGACCATAATTATCCGCCAGGTCAAAATGGCAAATCCCCAACTCCATAGCGCGCCCTATAATAGCCGCATTCCGGCTGCGGTCATCCCCCCCACCGAAATTATGCCACAAGCCCAGAGATATCTCTGGTAACAAGATTCCGCTCCTGCCACACCTTCTGTATTTCATAGCGCGTTATTATATCGTACCCCCCTGCATCTGTAAAGGCTAAGTAGGCAATATCTTTACCAGCTGTTCTGGAACCGCATTGCATTATTACGGCAGCATGCTCTTTTTTCTTGATTATTCAATATCTAAATGTTAATTTACCAGTCGTATGCTTCTCTCTCTTTCCAGACGCTTGCTCACCATTCTTCTTGCGCTCGGCATCCTCACTGCTGCACCGGCGGCAGCTTACGATTCCGATTACGATGATGATGAACAATCCGTAAGAAAATCGAAAAAAAAGAAAAAGAAATCCCGGAAAAAAAAGAAGAAGAGCGACGAAGATAATTACTGGGATGAAGCAAGCTGGGAAGATGACGAAGTAAAACCCCTGGCTAAAAATAAAAAGAAGAAGAAAAAGGCCAAATCCCGCAAAAAGAAGAAAGCTGAGGAGGAAAGCGAAGACGATGACGACTGGGACGACAGCGATGACTCCGACAGCCAGAAAATAACATCTGAGGATGAAGAGGATTTCTTCGGCTCCGAAGATGATACACCTTCCCCCGCACCGGCGCCAGCCCCCGCAGCCAGAAAAACAGCCATGGGCTCAACCCTAGGAGCAGCCCCCAGCCCGACACCGCAGAAAACAGAAGAGCCCGCCCCCGCAGCGCCGCAGCGCGATGAACGCAGCGAATGGATAAACGCCATCCGCTCATACTCTGCAGATGTTGAATTCGGCGAATTAAAACTCATCCACCCCTCGTGGACAGCTCATGTGCGGTTCAACACCAAGCTCCGCACCCTGGTTACCATGAAAGCCCGGATGGATGCCGGCACGATTCTGGAGCTCTCCGAACGCGCACTCCGGGTCAAATGGGATGAATGGGGCGAAGAAGTATTCTTGCGCCAGGCGGATAATTCATACATGCAGAGCACACTGGTAAAGCGGAGCGGTTTCGAACTGAGCCGCAAAGCCAAACGAGCCGCAGCGCGCCTGCGCAGCAAAAAAGCAGTGCCCTGGGAAGAGTACGGCTGGACCGGCAGGCTCATGGATTTCATCACCGGCAATGAACCGCCCCTCACCTATAAGACCTTCCAGTTGGTAAACGCCGATATGGACTGCGCGGTGCGTTTCTCCGAAGAAGAAAAAGTACTTGTCAAGATAGGCGGCAATCACGAGCCGGCCGCCGTGCTGGACTACACCGGGGTCAAATTACATGTCCGCTGGGAAAACGGGCACGTGGAAACATACAAACGACAGGACGATGGCACCTATCGCAAGATTGATGATGAGCGCATGGCCCGCCTGTTGCTGGATCCGGATAAATGCGTCCGCGAAAAATCACAAGACGACTGGTTCCAGATATGGTGGCGTGATATCACCAATGAAGAAAAACCGCTTTCCTACGTCAATGTGGAAATGAAAAAGGGAAACGAAGAGTACCACCCCCGGATTTCCATGGATAACAGAATCCTGACTCAGACTCCTCCCCACTCCGGATGGGCCAAGGTCGTTCAGTTTAACAGAAAAGAACTGATTATACGCTGGAACGGCACCGATGAGGAATTATACGAGCTGGGTGATGACAACGTGTATTACCTCGCAAAATAACAGCTTGCTCCATCTTTCACCAATCACAAAAAAGCGCCGGCCCGTTTTGCACACGAGGCCAGCGCTTTCTCATCACAGGTACCCCCCCGGCTTAACCAAGCCTCTGCTCAAAATCAGTGTAGGAGAAGCGCCTGACCAGCTCCACCTGGTTATCACGGTGCAGCACGGCAATATCCGGATGCGGCACCCCATTGAAATGCGTTGTTTTCACAATGGTATAGTGACTCATATCATCAAGCACGATGATATCACCCACCTCCAGAGGCCGGTCAAATGAATAGTCGCCTATCACATCACCAGCCAGGCAGGTAGGAGCTCCCAGCCGGTATGTACAGGCTTTCTCGCCCGCCGCACCGGCAGCAGCATAACGCTCACCCAGCAGAGTAACCGCCGGAGCGCCATCCCCCTCTTCCCCGGCCACAAAAACATCCGGACGGTACGGCATCTCCAGCACATCCGGCATATGAGCACTGGCGCTCACATCGAGAATTGCATGCTGGTACCCCATCGATTCAAAAACATCCAGCACCCGGGTTCTCAGCACACCGGTATGAATAGCCCAGGCCTCACCAGGCTCCAGATAAACCTCCACGCCGTACATCTCGCGGATTTCCCGGAGGAGACTGATAAGCGCCTTGCGGTCATAGTCCGGCTTGGTAATCCAGTGGCCGCCCCCGAGATTCAGGTATCGTATCTGCGGGCTGGCCAGCAACCACCCGAACTGCTTTTCAAAAGCGCGGAATGTATCGATAAGCTCCTGCGCGCCCTGCTCGCATAATGTATGAAAATGCAGGCCGGAGATACCAGCCAGATCCACGCCCTCCAGCTGCTCTGCAGGTATCCCCAGCCGGGAGCCTGGCACGCAGGGGTCATACAGGGCCGTATGGCCGGTGGAAAAACACGGATTGATACGCAATCCCAGCCGCAATTCACCGCTTTTCACCCGCGGATGCTCCAGACAGGTGGCGCGCCAGCGCTGCCACTGCGGCACACTATTGAAATCAATATGGTGAGCAAAATCCAGCAGCTCTACCAGTTCCGCATCCCGGTATGCGGGCGAATACACTGCCACATGCCCGCCCACATGCCTGGCACCCAGCCGGGCCTCATACAACCCGGACGCGCAACACCCTGCAGCATACGGCTGCAAAGCGCGCAACCCGGCCACCGTGGAAAACGCCTTCAGCGCCACCAGCATATGCGCCCCGGACTCCCGCGCCACTTCGGCCAGAAGTCGGGCGTTGCGCTCCAGCGCCGGCAGTGAAATCAGAAATCGGGCCACTGTTTACCGGATGAAAACGAATTAACGCTTGCGGCGGTCACGCACCCGCTTGTTAGCAGCCTCCTGCGCGGCTTTTTCAGAAGCAGCTTTCTCTTCCGCAGCCTTCTGTTCAGCAGCCAGGCGCTCCGCAGCAGCTTTTTCAGCCTCAGCCGCAGCGGCTGCAGCCTGTTCGGCGGCAGCCTTTTCCTCTTCCTGCTTCTTCTGCGCCTCACCCTGCTCAGCCTGCAGCTTCTGCCCTACAGACTGAATGGCAGGAAGCAACGCATCGAAGCAGCGCTTCGTCTCCGCCTTCACTTCCAGTCTGGGGCTGCTGGCATTCAGGCTCTGGCAAATCTTGGCAGCCATCACCCAGGCACCCATGGCCTCCTTGGTCTTACCAGAGGAATTATCCAGATTTCCCAGCGAAGTCAGCAGCTTCACATAAGCAATCGACATATCAGACGAAAGTCTCTTCAGGCGCTGAGCCAGGGTCTGACCCTTCATGTAGGTTGTCCGGGCTTCTTCCGGGTCATCCAGGGCGCGCTGGCAATCGCCAAGGCAGCGGTATGAATCCAGCAGATCACTGGCTGCGCGGGAAAGGTTCTCTTCCACCTCCCCATCCGGCAGCTCCTCACCTTCCTTCGGAGCCACAGCCTGATACTGAGCTTCATCCACCGCCAGTGCGGCCTCATACTTCTGAAGCGCTTCTGCAGCTTTATTCTGCGCCAGCAGGCACACGCCCACGCCATTGTGACAAGCACTGAGCATGCGCTGAGCCTCGGGTGTTCCCTGCACATCAGCCGGCAGCATCTCTACTTCCTTCAGAGCGTTTTCATACTCTCCCTGGGCCTTGGAATATGCCCCGAGGTCGCGTGTTGTGGAAGCTATCTGCAGAGCCAGACGCGCCCTCTCCATACCAGGTTCGCCCTTCTGCAGCTCTGCATAGTAAAGGCGGAGCATCTCCAGCATATCCTTCACCGTCGAATTCAGCTCAGGAAATTTCTCCGGGCTGCTCACTTTCTGCGCCAGAGTATATACAGCATAATTGAAAAGTGCCTCTTTTGTCTCGGCGAGCTTATCCTCCACCACTTCCGGCGCCGGGGCAGGTTCTGCAGCAACCTCCGGCGCCGGTTGTTCTGCTGCTGCGGGTGCAGCCTGCTCTGCCGGAGCCGGTTGTTCTTCTTTCTCTCCGCAGGAACTCAGGAAAAGCGCCGTCCCCATTCCGAGAATTGCCACATACTGACCGGATAATCTATATAAACTCTCAAAAGACATCATACTGCTCATATTCTGCACTCGCGTGCGCGCGCCGTCAAGTCCATTCCTCCCTTACTGCCTCAAAAAAAACTCGTTCCTGACATATCTCCCGAAAAAAATCCACTTTTTTACACAAAATGCAAATTTTTGCTTGTCTTTCCCCTGTTGTATTGGCTAGAATGAGGAGCAATCAAACAACATGAAACATTTCAATCTCTTCAAACGCATTGCTATGGTCTGCGGCATCGCAGCCATGGCCACTCTGGTCAGCTCCTGCACCACCACCTCTCCCGCAGCTACGCGTGCCGAGCAGCTGCGCAACGGTGCTAATGTAACTATCTTCAGCTATAACGATGCTTCCTCTCCCAAGCATCGTCTCTGCACCGAGGCCGGCCCCATGCCCGAAAACGTGGCCCGCGCTCTCGATGCATGGCTGCGCAACTCCACCATCAAGAACTTTGCCTACGCGTATCCCCAGTACTACATTGCCATGACCTCCCCTGAGGGCAAGCAGCGCGTGTGGGGCATCTGCTCCGATGGCAAGGCCAACCTCGTCGGTATCCTTATCCCCCGCGATGGTGTAGCCGCCTGGGACCTCCCCTACATCGGCGCCTACAAGATGTATGTCTGCGACACCAACCAGCGCCGCGCCCTGTCTGATGCCATCATGACCTACCTGGCAGAAGCCGGCTATGATACCTACCGCATCGATGCCCGCAAAGCCACCGGCCTGACCGAAGCAAAGTACCTGCTTTCCAAGCCCAAGACCCTTCAGGAAGAACAAGCCGAGCTCGCAGCTGCTGAAGCTGCAAGAAAGGCCCGCGCCGAAGCCGCCAAGGCTGCAGCTGAAGCCGCCGCTGCCAGCATGGAAAATGCCGGCGAAGAAGGCGATTCCGAGGAGGAAGAAGACAGCGACGAGAGCGCCGATGAGGAAGAAGAGGAATCCTCCGATGAAGAATCCGAGGAGGAAGAAGGCTCTGACGACGAAGAAGAATCTTCTGACGAAGAGGAAGAAGAATCCTCCGATGAAGAGGAAGAAGAGGAGTAAAGACCTCGAAATACCATCCATCTTTCCCGCACCCTGCTGTTCACCAGCAGGGTGCTTTTCTATACCCATCCAGGCCAAAACTCATGGCTCCGGCAGTACTGCCCACCTACGCTGATTGGGGCCAGCTGCGTGCGAATGAGTTAAATATAGAGCCGTCAGCATTGGCAATGCGTACACCACCAATCGCAAAAATAATCGCAACGCTGTTGCGAAAAAATCTCCTGACCGTTTCGTTTTCAACAGTCAGGAGATTCGTTGTGCTAGTCTCGCCAGGATTCGAACCTAGACAGAGGGAATCAAAATCCCTAGTGCTACCTTTACACCACGAGACCACGCGGTAGAAACAGCCAGCGTGGGCTGTGGAAGGACTTTTACCACAGAGCCATGCATGAGGCAAGCCTAAAATACGTATTACCGGTTTCAGGGGGGGGGCTGTTTCAGATTTGCTGACCTTATAAAGGGCAACGATTACGAGCATAAATAATTAGAAAGCAAACACCTGAACCGGAATTTGCCGGGCCAACGGCGAGCAGAAATTTGAGCCCGCAGGGCGGCATAATCATAGCCCAGCGTGGAGCCGCCACGCGGCGGCCTGCGAGGGCGTAGCAAGCGAGCAACGCGAGACGCGAAGCCCCGAACGCTGGGTTTGGAATAAAAAACGACCGGAACCCACTCCGCTACGCTCCGGGGTTCTGATATATTCTCCATTTTACCTAAGGTTCCGCTGCTGACGCAGCTCCACCTTGGGCTATTATTGTGCCGCCCTCTCCGAGGGCTCAAAATTCATCGGGCTTTCAGCCCGGCAAATTCCATTTTCTGCACCATGATGCAAAATAACTTCAGTAAATCTGAAACAAACCGTTTTCAGCTCACATGAACCCCATGAATATCGCCCTGGATCGGGCGAGAGCAGCGCATATGGAGACTTTGACAGGGAACCCCAGCCCTGCGCGCTACCGCATTTGCAGTGCGAACCATCAATCTTGCTGGAAAAGCCCTCGATGTCAGCACGCTGACGGGTGATATGAACGTCACTATTGCACTTACAGAAGACGTAACCAATGGTGTATTCTTTGGTCTTCAGAGCATTTCATATATCCCCGAGCCCGCTACTGCAACGCTGAGTCTGCTGGCACTGGCCGGTCTGGCTGCCCGCCGCCGCAAGTGATTTTTCTCTGAAAGCAGAACAGAGTAAAGCCCATAAGCCAGGACTTGTGGGCTTTTTCTGTGCTTTTGAGTTTGCCATATACGCAGCTATAAGGTAGAATCACGGAAAAACATTTCACGCAACACAAATGATGAAATTACGAACGCTTGCCATGACAATGCTGGCCGCAGCAGGGCTGGCCACAGCTGCAGAAAAGCCGAATATTCTCCTGGTGCTGGTGGATGATATGGGCTGGGGTGATTTGAATATCAACGTACCGGCAACCTGTGCAGACGGCACGGTGCGCCCGCCGAGCATCAGCACCCCGAGTCTGGCACAGATGGCCAGGCAGGGTGTGCAGCTGCGCCGCCACTACACCGCCGCCCCGGTTTGCGCGCCGGCGCGCGCCTCGCTTTTCAGCGGGACCCACCAGGGCCACACCGAGGTCATCCGCAACAACAGCTTTGACGCGGCCCTGGAAAACAGCCACACCCTGGCCAGTGTGCTGCGCGAGGCAGGCTATGCCACGGCCCTCATCGGCAAATGGGGAATCGGCGGCGGCATGGAAAGCGGCGGCACCCCCACCACTGCTGCGGCCTGGCCCACCCGCCGCGGGTTTGATTACTTCTTCGGCTACAACAACCACCTGACCGGCCACCGCCACTACGCCAAGGAGGAAAGCAACGCTGACCCCGAAACCCACATGAACGCCGTGTGGGATGGCGATAAGGTGATTACCCCGGAGCTGGATACCTGCTACAGCACCGATTTGTATACCGCCCGCAGCAAGAAGTGGATTACTGACCATGTGAAGGCAAATCCGGACAAACCGTTCTTCCTGGCACTGACTCTGATTGCACCGCACGCTCGCCTGGCCATACCCAGTGCTCCCTACCCCGCCGGCGGCGGGCTGAACGGCGGCGTGCAGTGGCTGGGCACCCCCGGCAAGATGATTAACACCGCCACCGGCCAGTGGGACAGCTATATCTACCCGCAATACCAGAATAATGTCGAGTGGAAGGAATACGCCACCAGTCGCTTCGGCGGCGGGGCAAAGGGTGCCATTGAATCCGCCCAGCGCCATGCCACCATGATTACCCGCGTGGACGATGCCATGGGCGACCTGCTCCAGCTACTCAAGGATCTGAATATTGACCAGAACACCTTTGTGGTATTCACCAGCGACAACGGCCCGCACAACGAACCCGGCGCCGTGTGGGGATTCAAGGATCACCCGGCCCCGGCTCAGAATCCGGCTTTCTTCCGCAGCTACGGTCCCATGGACGGCATCAAGCGCGACCTGTGGGAAGGCGGTCTGCGCGTGCCCTGTCTGGTGTATGCCCCCGGCTATATCAAGCAGAACCACAACAGCGATTTCCCGAGCCAGTTCCACGACTGGATGGCCACCTTTGCCGACCTGGCAAAGCTTCCCAAGCCCATGCGCTGCGATGGCGTTTCTCTGCTGCCCACGCTGCGCGGCAATGATGCAGCCCAGCAGGACGGCGTGGTGTACTCCGAGTACAGCTTCGGCGGCGGCATGGCCCAGTACCATGACTACGCCCCCAACAAGAAGGGGCGCAGCCGTGGCGAGCAGCAATGCCTCGTATTCCGCGCAGAGGATGGCCGCTACCTGAAAGCCATCCGCACGAATATCAAGAGCGCCAATGATGATTTTGAGGTATACGACGTAGCGGCAGACAGCCACGAGACCACCAATATTGCTGATACTCTGCCCGGCATTCAGGAGAAGCTGAAAGCCGCAGTGCTGCACACCCGCCGCGCCTATGACTACACCCGCGACCCCGCCGCCGGCCGCCGCAACAACGGCTGCGGTGGTTTCCGCCACTACGATATGACCCTGGTGCCCGCCGATACCCCCGGCGAAACCAGCCCCGGTCTGGCTATGCGCCGCGTGAGCGCCACCTGCCCCTGGGTTCCGGAGTTTGATACCCTGCCCGGCGCCGCCACTGCCACCACCAGCACTGTGGCCGACCCTGCTGCAGAGCAGCTGCCTGCCGGCAGTATCACGGAATACAAGGGCTATATCCAGGTGCCTGATGACGGCAACCACTGGCATTTCTACCTCACACTGAGTGATGTGCCCGGAACAAGAGCCTATATCAAGCTGCATAATTTCCAGCTGGTGGACGCGGACTTCAACTACACCCCCGGCAGCACGGTGAATGAGTCCTCTGCCATCAATACGGATGAAGCCATTGCCGAAAAGACCGGCAAGAAGGGCATTCCGCTGAAAGCCGGCAAACATGCCGTGACCATCACCGTGGTGCAAGGTCCCGGCGCACCGGGCAGCTTCAAGCTGGAGTGGAACCGCGGCCCGCAGGGAGGCACTCAGACCCCGGTGGCTCCCGTACCAGCCACGGCTTACAGCCACTGAGCAGTCAGACTGTACAGTAAAAATCCCCGGTGCTCATGAGGGCACCGGGGATTTTTTCTGCGCATTGGCCAGTTCAGAAATCTGCGTCACTCCGCGCCCGGGCCGGTGGCGGCGTAGGCTGCCGAGATTTCGCAGATATAGAGATAATGCAGGGGATTATCCTCTGCATACCAGGCGGGTGAAACCTCACTCCAATCCATGAACCCGGCTTCCTGCAGCGTCGTGCGGAACATCCTGCGGCATTCCAGCACCAGCTCGGCATGCTCAAAAGTGGGCAGACCGGCAGGGGTGGTGGCAGGCACCAGAGAGGTGGCAGCCACTTTATCCACATCGCGCCCGGAGTTGCGCCCGCAGAACACGAGGTCCTGGCGATACTGCTCCGGCATGAAGCTGAGGGTGAATGCGGGCTGCTGCTCGATAAAGCTGACCGTATGACGATTCGGGCGCACAAAGACAAAGGCCACCGGGCGGTTCCAGAGGAAACCAATACCGCCCCAGCTGGCAGTCATGCAGTTGAATTTCTCTGCGGTGCCGGCGGTAATCAGCATCCATTGTTTGCCGATGAGCTCCACCGGGCTCTTCGTGATTTCTGTGATATCTATCTCTTTCATAAGCATGATTCTTTTCACAAAACCGGCGCGCCTGCTGGCGCGCCGGAACAGAATTAATTCCTGAGCATGATTCGCACTATCAGCGGCTGTAGTTGCCGGGATCCTGAGTGATAGTGACATCATGCGGATGGCTTTCCTGCAGACCACCGGATGTGATGCGCACGAAGCGGGCGTGCTCGCGCAGCTCATCCAGGCTTCTGGCACCCAGGTAGCCCATGCCGGAGCGCAGACCGCCCACCAGCTGGAAGATGACATCGGCCAGCATGCCCTTGTACGGCACGCGGGCTTCCACACCCTCGGCCACGAGCTTGCCGCTGCCGTTCTGGCCGTAGCGGTCGCCGGAGCCGGCACGCATGGCACCCAGAGAGCCCATGCCGCGGTAGGTCTTGAAGTTGCGGCCCTGGTAGTGCACCACAGCACCGGGGCTTTCCTCGCAACCGGCCAGCAAGCCGCCCATCATGATGAGGTCGGCACCGGCGGCAAGAGCTTTCACCACGTCACCGGAGTAGCGGATACCACCATCGGCAATCACGGTCACGCCGGCAGGACGAGCCACCTTGGCCACCTCCTGAATGGCGGTGAACTGGGGCATACCCACGCCGGAAATGATACGGGTTGTGCAGATGGAACCCGGGCCCACGCCTACCTTGATAGCGCTGGCACCGGCAGAGATGAGGTCACGGGCGCCGTCCTGGGTCACCACGTTGCCGGCTACCACGGGCTTACCGAGTTCGCGCAGCTTCTCAATCACGTGCAGCACACGGCTGGTGTGACCGGTGGCAGCATCGATGAAAAGAGCATCCGCACCGGCATCTACCACAGCCTGAGCACGGGCCATGAACTCCGGACCCGGGCCCACAGCAGCGCCGCAGCGCAGACGGCCCAGCTCATCCTTGGTGGATTCCTGGAAAGCTTCGCGCTTGCGGATATCAGTATCAGTAATCAGGCCGCAAAGGCAGCCGTTCTCATCCACCAGGGGAAGTTTTTCAATGCGGTTGGAGAAAAGAATCTTGCGGGCTTCCTCCTGGGTGGTGGTGGGGGTACCGGTGATAAGGCGGCTCATGGGGGTCATCACATCTGCCACCGTGAGTTTTTCCAGGTCCTGACCATCTACCACGCGCATATCGCGGCCAGTGATGATACCCACCAGGATATTACCCTCAGCCACCACAGGCAGACCGGAGAAACCATGCTCCAGCATGATACCTTTCACGCGGTTGAGGCTCATATCGCTGGTCACGGTGAGCGGCTTGGTGATGACTGCGTTTTCGAAACGCTTCACCTTGGCCACCATAGCAGCCTGATCATCAATGCGGTTGTTGCGGTGAATCACACCCAGGCCACCTTCACGAGCCATAGCAATGGCCATTTCCACCTCGGTCACCGTATCCATGGGAGCGGAGAGGAAAGGAAGGCGCAGCGGAATGCCTGCGCAAAGCTGGGAAGAGGGGTCGGCCTCGCCGGGAAGAATTGTGCTCAGGCAAGGCAGCAAGAGCACGTCGTCAAATGTAAGTCCAAGCTGAATTTCTGCCATAGCGGAGACTACTACGCCACGCTGGATTTTGCAAGCCTAATCTGCTCAGATTTTGCATTTTTTTGCACAATCAGCACCAGAAGCGGGCCATTCCGGCTTTTTCAGCTTGCAATCTGGTATGATTCATGTATACTTCGCGCGGTTTATACACACGCAACCGCAAGATTTTACATCATGAACACACTGCGCAACTTCACCACAGGCAACGGTACAGAAGGTCAGTATTATTCTCTTCCGGCGTTGGCCGAACAAGGGTTCCCCGGCATTTCCCGCATGCCAGTTTCTCTGCGAATCGTATTGGAAAGTCTGCTGCGCAACTGCGATGGCCTGAAAGTGAGTGAGGACGATGTAAAGAACCTGGCCGGGTGGAATGCCAAGGCCCCCGGCAGCTACGAGATTCCCTTCACGGTGGCCCGCATCATTCTGCAGGACCTGACCGGTGTTCCCCTGCTGGTGGACCTGGCCGCCATGCGCGCCGCTGTGCAGGACCTGGGCAGGAACCCGGCGGATATGGAGCCACTCGTTCCCGTAGACCTGGTGGTGGACCACTCCGTGCAGGTGGACTGGGCCGGATTCCCCGCCGCCTACCAGAAAAACCTGACCCGCGAATTCGAGCGCAACACCGAGCGCTACGAATTCCTGAAGTGGGGCCAGCAGGCATTCAAGACATTCTCTGTGGTACCCCCCAGCACCGGTATCGTTCACCAGGTCAACCTGGAATACCTGGCCCGCGGCGTGATGGAAAACGCCGGCGTGTATTACCCGGATACCCTGGTGGGTACGGATTCTCACACCACCATGATTAACGGCCTGGGCATCGTGGCCTGGGGCGTGGGCGGCATCGAGGCAGAGGCCGGCATGCTCGGGCAGCCGGTCACCTTCCTGGTGCCGGAGGTCGTGGGTGTGCACCTGAGCGGCAAGTTGCGCGAGGGGGTGACCGCCACCGATCTGGCCCTGCACGTGACCCAGATGCTGCGCAAGCACGGTGTGGTGGGCAAATTCGTGGAATTCTTCGGCGAAGGCGCAGCCACGCTTTCCCTGCCGGACCGCGCCACCGTGGCCAACATGGCCCCCGAATACGGCGCCACCATGGGCTTCTTCCCCTTCGACGAGGTTTCCGCAGCCTACCTGCGCACCACCGGCCGCAGCGAGGAACAGGTGACCACCTGCGAAAACTATTTCCGCGCTCAGGGGCTTTTCGGTATGCCCCGCAAGGGTGAGGTGGATTACACCGTGGAGCTCGAGCTCGACCTCTCCACCATCGTGCCCGCCGTGGCCGGCCCGAAGCGCCCACAGGACCGCATTCCGCTGAGCACCCTGAAAGACCAGTTTGCCGAAATCTGCAGCAGCACCTACGGGCAGCCGCAGCGCACCACTCCCGTGGCGGTATGCATGAGGGGCGATGCCGGCAACCCCGATGCCGCTACCACGCATGATGTGGAGCTCACGGATGGTTCCATCCTGGTGGCTGCCATTACCAGCTGCACCAACACCAGCAACGATGGCCTCATGCTTGCCGCCGGTCTGCTGGCCAAGAAGGCTGCGGCCCTGGGCCTGAAGGTGCCGGCCTATGTGAAGACCAGCATCGCCCCCGGCTCCCGCATTGCTGCCCGCTATTTTGCCAACAACGATCTCACCGAGGCTCTGGACAGCATCGGTTTCTCCACCGTGGGCTACGGCTGCACCACCTGCATCGGCAACAGCGGCCCGCTCAATACTGCACTGGAAGAAGCCGTGGTGAACCACAATCTGGTTTCCTGCTCCGTGCTTTCCGGCAACCGCAACTTCGAGGCCCGCATTCACTCCCACGTGAAGGCCAACTTCCTCATGTCTCCCCCGCTGGTGATTGCCTTTGCTCTGGCCGGTCGCGTGGATATCGACATGGAGAACGAGCCGCTCGGCACCGCGGCCGATGGTACGCCCGTGTACCTGCGCGATATCTGGCCCAGCGGTGATGAAATTGCCGCCGCCCAGGCCAAGGCAGCCACCCCGGCAGACTACGCCGCCTGCTACGCCGGCCATGTGCCGGAGTGGGATGGCGTGAGCGCCCCCACCGGTGCCACCTTTGCCTGGAATGCAGATTCCACCTATATTCACCGCCCGCCCTTCTTCGATGGGTTCGATGGCAGCAAGGGCGATATCACCGATATCGTGAATGCCCGCCCGCTCGGCATCTTCGGCGACAGCGTGACCACCGACCACATCTCCCCCGCCGGTGCCATCAAGGCCACGGCTCCCGCCGGGCAGTTCCTGAGCGCCCAGGGAGTGGAGCGCCGCGATTTCAACACCTATGGTTCCCGCCGTGGCAATGACCTGGTGATGGCCCGCGGCACCTTTGCCAACGTGCGTATCAAGAACCTGCTCACCGCCGGGGTCGAAGGCGGCTACACGCTCTACTTCGGCAGCAGCCCGGTGAGCGAGCCCGATACCGCCATCGATGCTCCCTGCGGCACGCCCACCTTCATTTACGATGCCGGTATGGCCTATATGAAGGATGGCGTGAGCACCATCATCATAGGCGGTGAAGACTACGGCATGGGCTCCAGCCGCGACTGGGCCGCCAAGGGCACCAATCTTCTGGGCGTGAAAGCCGTTATCACCAAGAGTTTCGAGCGCATCCACCGCAGCAACCTCATCGGCATGGGCGTGCTCCCGCTCAATTTTGCCAACCCGGCAGATTATGAGCGGGTCAAGGACCTCAAGGATGTAACTTTCTCCATCATCGGCCTGAACAATGACATGGCTCCGCGCAGTGCCGCCACTCTGCTGGTGCAGCCGGCCGGTGCAGAGGCCTTCACACTGCCCCTCATCGTGCGCATTGATACGCCTATTGAGAAGGAATATTTCCGCGCCGGCGGTATTCTGCAGTACGTGCTCACGCAGTATTGCTGATCCGCCAGAGTCAATCTGAGCAAACACCCGCTTCCTATCAGGGATGCGGGCGTTTTTCCATTCATCACTTTCTGCGGGAACGGAACACCCGCAGGTACTGCCAGT
The DNA here is from genome assembly GCA_045614585.1 of Akkermansia sp. Classification (GTDB taxonomy): domain Bacteria; phylum Verrucomicrobiota; class Verrucomicrobiia; order Verrucomicrobiales; family Akkermansiaceae; genus Akkermansia. The sequence goes on from JAZLDD010000005.1 coordinate 19,849, forward strand.
TTATAAAGGCCAGGTACCCCAGAATCACCACATTGAACCACTGCCCCGCCACCAGCGCCCACAACGCCAGCCCGGCGCTGCACACCAGCCCAAGCAGACAGGGAACCAGATAATTATTCAGCAGTGAGCCCAGCAGCTTGCCGCCATCCAGCGGGAAGAGCGGCAGCAGATTAAACAGGCTCCACCAGAAACAAATCATCATGCCGGTCGTGTACACCTGCAACAGCACATCATTCACAGGGTAGGTATAGAGACCGAGCACCAGCTCCTGCTGCAGCTGCAGCGGCAACACACCCTGCCACGGCATGCGGAACGCATATTCCACCCCGGCTCCGGCATTTCCTATCTGCAACCCCAGACACAACCCCAGCAAGCCGCCCAGAACCAGCGATGACAGCGGCCCGGCCAGCACCGTAAGCATGAACCCGCAGCGGCTTGCCGGCAGCATGGCAAATGACGTGGTGCCGCCCATGCCGGCTATCTCGATACCCTCCACCACCGCACCGGTCGCCCGGCCGCAGAGCGCATGCCCGAACTCATGCACCAGCAGGCAGAGCATTCCCGCTACCACAAAAACCAGCACGCGGGTCAGGTCATTTCCATCGCTCACCCCCATGGCGCCACCCAGCAGCGCCAATATTACCCACGATATGGGCTGAATACGCACCATGATACCGAAAATGGAGAAACGCAGCGTCCATGCGCTGGAATTTGAGCTGTTCATGCGCCCATTTTAGCCTATTTTATCGGCATTTGACAATAAAATTTGATTTTTTATCAAAAAAGACTTGCATTGGCACCAACAAAGTAGTAATATCTGCCCGCACCCAGTCCATGGGAAAGCGAAAATCCGGCGTAGCTCAGCGGAAGAGCGGATGACTGTTAATCATTAGGTCGTTGGTTCGATCCCAACCGCCGGAGTCAGAAAAGCCCAGCAAGTCAACTTGCCGGGCTTTTTTGTTTTTCCTTGCCAAGAGTCCTCCGGCAGTGTATGCTGACAGCAGCCAACATTCTGAAAATCATATGGAATTCAATTTCGAAGCTCTTGAAAAGAAAGGGTTGAAACTCAACCCGGCTCCCGCCCCGGTAGGTTCCTACGTGCAGTGCATCCGCACCGGGAATTACCTGCACCTTTCCGGCGGCATTTCCATCAACGGAGATGTAGCCATTTACGGCAAACTGGGGGCAGAGGTCAGCATCGAGGAAGGCCAGCGCGCTGCTCAGGCCGCCATTCTGAACCGCCTGGCCGTCATTCAGGCCGAACTGGGCAGTTTTGCTCCGCTGCGCAAGATAGTGGCAGTAAATGGTTTTGTAAACTGCACCCCGGATTTCACCGATCAGGCAAAGGTGCTCAACGGAGCATCTGACCTGCTGGTCGAGCTCCTGGGGCAGGAAGCCGCGCATACCCGCTCTGCCGTGGGTGTACCCAGTCTGCCGCTGGGAGTAGCCGTGGAAATCAACATGATTGTGGAGTTTGACCCCACCGCCTGCTGATTACAGAAACAAGGAGAGAGCCATGGCCACAATCGTTCTGGGAGTCTGCGGTTCCATAGCAGCCTACAAAGCTGCCGGAGTTGCTTCACGTCTGGTAAAACTGGGGCATGAGGTTCACTGCGTCTGCACCCCGGCTGCGCTGGAATTTGTAACCCCGCTCACCCTCATGACCCTCTCCCGCAATCCGGTCATCTGCTCATTTGAAGATGAAACCGGCAGCTGGGTTCCTGTGCATATTGACCTGGCTCAGCGGGCAGATGTGCTCGCCATCGTACCGGCTTCTGCCAATACCATGGCCTGCATGGCGCACGGGCAGTGCCCGAATGCTCTCACCAGCCTCTACCTGGCCTATCGCGGTCCGGTGCTCATCTTCCCGGCCATGAATGGCATGATGTGGGACCACCCCGCCACCCAGGCCAATGCCGCCACCCTGGCAGCCAGAGAAAAGCACCGCATCATCGGACCGGAGGAAGACGGCGCGCTCGCCTGCGGCACCACAGGCAAAGGCCGGCTGGTCAATGAGGAATCCATTGTTCAGGAAATTCTGGCCTCACTGGCGCAATAATTACTCTTGCTCAGTCTTTTTCCTTGCCTTTTCCGCCATATATGGCATACTGAAAAACGCCTATGCCCGCTATCGATATCATCGACGCTTCCGGTAATGATTACCGCTATACCCTTCCTGAGGATGGGTCTGTTCTTCTCATCGGCTCAGATGAGAACTGCTCCATTGCACTTCCGCATATAGCAGATTTACTGCCGCAGCACTGCACCATCACCCTGCAGGAGGAGGGATTCGTGCTGGCGGCAGCCACCCCCGGAGCCACGCTGCTTGCAGAAAGCCAGCCCACCGAAGCCGTTGTGCTGGTTCCCCGCGTAGTATACAACATAGGCTCTGCCATGTTGATGTACGATGATACGGTTACTGAAGCACCGGTAGAAGAAGACGCAGCCGCAGGAACCGGAAAGAAAGCCAAGAAGAAAAAGAAGAAGATCAGAAAATCTGCAGCGCATCCGGATATTCTGACCAACGCCACCTACACCGAGGAAGAAGGGGTTCTTCATACCATTTTCCGCCGCATCTACGTCATCATCATTCTCGCGCTGGCATTCCTGGCAGGGCTTACCATGCGCTACTGGATGGTGACAGGGGAATTCCTGATTGACGAACTGCTGAAATAACAAGAAATCAGCCCGCACTCATTTTTTCATATGGAAAAGCACCGCACAAGCGGTGCTTTTCTATTGGCAGATATGACAAAATCAGGCCGAAGTAATCAGCAGGCGCCGCTCTTTCCGCACCGCCTGGCGGTTACCCGGCAGATTCACGCGGGATGCCGATGCGCCCGGCGGCAGAATAGCCAGAATAGCCAACACCATCTCCTCACTGATATCAGATACAGAATGCTGCTGCAGATAGCGCCGCACCACAGCCTTCTGAAGCACAACCGGCTGCTCCCACACAAAAGGAAGGTAAAGGCGCCCCTGCGGGTCCTGCGAAGGAAGAACTGCCAGCGCCGCCTCCAGCGCATCCAGCGTTTCGGCATGCAGGCGCGCACTGCGGCTGAGAATGGGGGTCACATCCCTCCCCAGTGCTTTGTTAAGAGCCGGCATAGCCTCCAGACGCAAGGTATTCCTGGCGACATCCGCCACGGCGTTCGTGGCATCCTCGCACCAGTTCTGCCCCATCTGCTGCAGCCACCCGGTGATATCAGACCGGCGCCAGCTGAGCATGGGGCGCAACCAGGTGATACCGCTGGCCTCATGCACCGGCTGCATTCCCCGCAGACCGGCTGCACCACGGGCCAGCCGGAAAAGCACCGTCTCTGCCTGGTCATCGGCATGGTGAGCCAGCGCCACCACGCAGCCGCGGCAGCGACGGGCAGCGGCCGCCAGCAACCAGCGGCGGGCATGCCGCCCGGCTGTTTCGAGTGATACGCCCTGCTCCGTTGCCAGCGAAGGCACATCTACCCGCTGCAATTCAAAGGGAACATCCAGCTCATCGCACAGGCGGGCGCAGAATGCGGCATCGGCATCTGCCTCTGCAGCGCGAATACCATGGTGCACATGCAGCGCATGCACCGCGCAACCCTGCTGCACTAGAAGATGCAGCAATGCTACGGAATCACGCCCGCCACTCAGCCCCAGAACCACCGGTTTCTGCAGATACGGCAGGCAATCCGGCTCCAGGGGCAGCGGGGCTGGTATCTCAGTCTTCATCATCAGCCTTACGGGCTTTCCTGGCTTTATCTGCCAGATCCGGGGCAAATTCTCTGAAAAGAGTTGCGGCCGAGGCATCTTCTTCCACCTCAACAACTTTCACCACACCACTGGCATACACCACAAGAATCTTGCCGCCGTGGCGCTCTGCTGCAGGCAGCACCTGCTTCTTGAAAGAAGCCAGGTCCGTCACGCTTTTACCCTTTACCGGATTACCATCCGAAAGCCAGGGAAGCTTATCCAGATTCTGCTTGGCCGTCATCCGGATGCAGGAATTCGGATTTTCCTCATCCTCGGTGGCATCCGTCCAGGATACATAGGAAACACTCTTGACATCGGCCGCAAAGGTGCTGTCCGAACCAATATCAGTCCGCTTATCTGCCGGGCAGTGGAAAATGGAGGAGACTTTCATCTTGCCGCCCTGCTTGCGGGGAAACACCACGGCATCCAGCTCCGGAGCCACAGAAATCCACCAGCCGTGGCTTTCATTCACCGTATCGGTATCCTCATCATCCTCCATGCCGCTGGTGGGCAGCAACCCGGAATGTGAAATATCCTGGCTGTACTTGATACCCAGCTGGTGGAGCTGCTCCAGCTGCGCACGGCACTTAGCCTCATCACCCGCACCCAGATGCGAATAGATTGCCGTGCCGGCAATGCTGGCAAGAGTCACCATGATGGCAATGACCACCAGCAATTCAATCAAAGTAAAACCGGCGGCGCGTCGAAGAGAATTGTGAAGCTTCATACAGCCCCTACTGTATCATATTTCACGTCCACCGCAAGAAAAATAACCTGCATCTCCCATGAATACACAAATTTAGCTTGCAATGCTGGTCTGCGCTGATACAATCCTCGCCGGATTAACGGCTTCTGCAGCCACTAAAACATCAACTATAATACAACGATGAACATTCTCCACGATAAGGACGCCGATGTGAGCGTTCTCAATGGCAAGACCGTGGCCGTCATCGGCTACGGCGCCCAGGGCCGCGCCCAGGCACTCTGCATGCGCGACAGCGGTGTACACGTCATTATCGGCATCCGCCCCGGCAAGAGCTGGGATGCCGCCGCCCAGGACGGTTTCGAAGTAATGCCGGTGGCCGAGGCTTCCGCCAAGGCCGATATCATCCACATTCTCCTGCCCGATGAGCACCACGGCGAAGTATACGAGACCCAGATCAAGCCCAACCTGACCGCCGGCAAGACTCTGTGCTGCTCCCACGGCTTCGCCTATGTATTCAAGACCATCGTGCCCCCGGCCGATGTGGATGTGATCATGGTGGCTCCCAAGGGCCCGGGTACCGAGGTGCGCCGCGTATTCGAGGAAGGTTTCGGCTGCCCCGGTCTCATCGCCGTGTGGCAGAACCCGAGCGGCAACGCCCAGCAGACCGCCCTGGCCATGGCCAAGGCTGAGGGTCTGACCCGCGGCGGTGTGCTCGAATGCACCATGCAGCAGGAAACCTACGAAGACCTCTTCGGTGAGCAGAACGTGCTCTGCGGTGGTCTGGTAGACCTCATGAAGTATGGTTTCGAAACCCTTATTGAAGCCGGCTATCCCGCAGAAATGGCCTACTTCGAATGCGTGCACGAAGCCAAGCTCATCGTGGACATCATCTACAACAAGGGCATCCAGGCCATGAACGGCGTCATCTCCAACACCGCTGAGTTCGGTGAATACTACAACGGCCCGCAGATTCTGGGTCCGGAGGTCAAGGAGAAGATGAAGGAAAGCCTCAAGCGCATCGAAACCGGCGAGTTCGCTCGCGTATGGCTGGCCGAAGCCGCAGCCGGCGCTCCCAACCTGCTGGCCAAGCGCGCAGCTCTGGCCGAGCACCCGGTCGAAATCGTGGGCAGCAAGATCCGCGCCCTGTTCGAACGCAACTGATATCAAAATCAATACACAGATTCGGCGGGTTAAACCAACCCGCCGAATCTGTTTTAGAGCACTATGGAAAACGTCATCAAGGTCGAAAACGCCACGGTCTACCTCTCCGGCCGCGAAATTCTGCACAACATCAACTGGCAGGTAAAGAAGGGCGAGCGGTGCTTCATTCTCGGAGCCAATGGAGCCGGCAAAACCACGCTTGTGCGCATGCTCATGGGCTACGCCTGGCCGCTTTTCGGCGCTACGGTAGAAGTACTGGGCCGCCGTTTCGGCACGGTCAACCTGCAGGAACTGCGCAAGCGCATTGCATGGGTGAGCCCGCTCATGCACCAGTGGCTCGGTGACCGCGACTGGACCGGGCGAGAAATGGTGCTCAGCGGCCCGGATGCCACCATAGGCCTTTACCGCACCCCTACCCCGGAAGAGGAGCAGCGGGCAGCAGAGCTCATGCGCAAGCTTCGCGCAGAGCACCTCATGGAGCGCACCGTGGTCACCATGAGCAGCGGCGAGCAGGTGAAAGTACTCATCGCCCGCGCGCTCATGACCAGCCCCGAACTCATGATACTGGATGAACCCAGCGTCTATCTCGATATCGCCGGGCGAGAATTCCTGCTCAACACCATTGCAGAGCTGTCCAGCACCCACCCGGAGCTCACCATCATCTTCATCACCCAGCGAATCGAGGATATCCTGCCTGAATTTGACCGCGGCATGATTCTGCGCCAGGGCGAAATCCAGGCCTACGGCAGCCGCGATGAAGTGCTCACCGAACCAAACCTCCGCGCGGCCTTCGAGCTCGATATCCGACTCATCCGCGCGCGGAACGGCCGCCTCTGGAGCGTGATTGAGTAACGCCCCTCCCGGTGGTATAAGCCAAAGCTGCATTCTGGTCACGCACCCTGGCTCTGGCCGGATTTTCCGCCGCGTATTCAAAAACGCCGGCTAACGGGAAATGAGCTTGACGCCGGCAAGCTCATTGAGATAGACTGGTGTGATTTCGCAGATATGAGGATACGAAGCATTGCATGGATGGGCGCAGGATTACTGCTGGCAGGCATAGCAGGAGCTGCAGTGGCAACCCGGCGCAAAAGCCCACGGGAATTACCGGCCGGTCCCACGGAAAGTGAGGAGCATGCAGCTCTGCAGAAAATCCTGAAACTCTCTGCCGAATACAACGATGCGCTTTATGAGAGCCTCACACAACTTTCCGAAATTGAAGCGCCGGCAGCCCGACCCGCTGCCCTGCAAAACCTGACCGTCCAGAATCAGAACATGCGCCGGGAAATTGACACCATGCGCGTTTCGCTTCAGGACAAGCTGGGCAAGCAGGGAAAAACCTTTGCCGATGTTGACGGGTTCACAGAACTGCTCAGCGAATACCGGCTGATAACCCTGCGGCAGCAGAAACGCCACATGGAACTCTTCCAGCGCGTAAGAAACATGGAAAATGTGCCCGATTCCCCGGAATTGCACGCATACCTCAAACTCGGCTTCAAGGAAGACGACCAGCGCCATGCCGACACCGACATACGCCTCATGGAAGCTGCGGATAAACAACGCGAGCTGATGCTGCGTGCCGGAAGGCTTCTGGGCAGTATCAACACCCCGGAAAGCGCCTCTACTACAGCTGAGGAGCTCAACGAGCTCGGACGCAGATACATGGAATGGACTGATATCATCCGATTATACCGCGATGATGACCCGCGCGGCGCCGAACACGCCGTCATGGAGCTGCGCAACATGTACGCCGGACTCCTGCCCACACTGAAAGACCACGCCCGACGCCTGCGCGAATCAGACTTTTTTGCAGCGCCTGCACTCCGCGATGTGGTAGAGCGCATGCTGCCCCTCGACTAATACCCGGAAAACGGCAAAAAACGGCATACCTCACTTTTCTGCTTTCTTTGTATCAAAAAGAGGGTATAATACTTCCGTTCACACAAATTTCCCGTTTTATCATGAAAATCTGGTTTGATGGCAAGCTGGTTGACCGGGACGAGGCCAAGGTCTCAGTCTTTGATCATGGTGTTCTTTATGGCGATGGCTGCTTTGAGGGCATTCGTTTCTATTCCGGCAAAGTATTCCGGCTGGAGGAGCATATTGTGCGTCTGTTCAACTCCATGCGCTACCTCATGATTGAGCTTCCGTGGAGCTTTGAGGAGGTGTGCGACGCCACAAAGGAAACCGTGGCCGCAAGCGGCATGGAAGATGGCTACATCCGCCTGGTTGTGACCCGCGGCGTAGGCGATCTGGGTCTGAATCCCCGCAACTGCCCGAAAGCCAGCATGTTCATCATCGTGCAGAATATTGCTCTTTACCCCAAGGAGATGTATGAACAGGGGCTGAGCATGATTACCTCATCCTTCCGCCGCCCGAACCCGGATATCCTCTGCCCCCAGGTGAAGAGCCTGAACTACCTGAACGGCATTTCCGCCAAGATTGAAGCCGTGGCAGCCGGCGCAGGTGAAGCCCTGATGCTCAACCAGCGCGGCAATGTGGCAGAATGCACCGGCGATAATATCTTCATTGTCGTAAACGGCGAAGTGCAGACCCCGCCTCTGACCGAAGGCGGTCTGGGTGGCATCACCCGCCACGCGGTCATGGATATCTGCGCAGAGCTCGGTATTCCCTGCGTGGAGAAGGTCATGAACCGCTTCGATATTCTCTGCGCCGATGAATGCTTCCTGACCGGCTCTGCCGCAGAGGTGATTGCCGCCACCTCGCTGGATGGCCGCAAAATCGGCGCCGGTGTGGCAGGTCCCGTGACCAAGCGTATTCTGGCTCGTTTCCAGCAGCTGGTGCGTGAGTAAAATCCGGTTTTTCAACCACACAAAATCCGGGGCGGCGGGTGTAAAACTTGCTGCCCCTGTTTATTTGAATACATGGAAACACTTTACAAAGGTAAATTTCTCAATATGGTGCGCGAGGGTCGCTGGGAATATTGCGAGCGCGTCAATCAAACCGGTGCCGTCATGATTTTTGCCTGCACCCCGGACAACAAGGTGTTGCTTGTAGAGGAATTCCGACCGCCCATCGGCCGCCCCTGCCTGTGTTTTCCAGCCGGCCTGAGCGGAGATGAAGGCCCGGAAAGCGATACCGCTGCCGCACACAGAGAACTGCAGGAAGAAACCGGCTACGCCGCTGCTGATATGCAATTTCTGTTCCACGGGCCATCCTCCCCCGGACTCACCTCTGAAAGCCTCTCATTCTATCTGGCCTCCGGCTTGCGCAGGGTTGCAGCAGGCGGCGGCGTGGATAATGAAAACATCACGGTGCACGAGGTTCCGCTCGCGGAAATCGACTCCTGGCTGGCGGTAAGGGCCTCGCAGGGTGTGGCGCTTGACCCCCGTATCTTCACCGGGCTTTATTTTATCAAAAGCCACATTGCCCGATGAATACTGAAGAAAAAAAGCCCGGAAAGAAGCGTCTTCCGGACCTGCGCCGTGTTATTGTCTGCCTGCTGGCTCTCGGCTATATCATATCACCCATCGATTTTCTCCCTGATGCTCTGCCAGGAATAGGCCAGGCAGATGATGCCACAGTTGCCCTCAGTCTGCTGGTATACATTATTCGCATACTCCGCAAGCGCCGCCAGGATTAGATAGTCTGCGCTATTCCCTTGACAATCCGGGCAGGCTGGTGTATACGGTGCGCATGATTATTGATACGCATTGCCACCTGGTGCACGATAAGTATGATGACATGGAACAACTGCGCGCCGATTCGCTCGCACTGGGGGTAGGGCATTGCATATCCCAGGGCACGCATCCGCAGGACTGGTTGCCGCAGTTGGAGCTCGCGCGCCGCATGCCGGATTTCATCACCTCCTGCCTCGCAGCCCATCCCTCAGAAGTCACTAACATGAGTGATGCGGATTTCGACTACATGGCTGACCTCTGCCGGCAGCACCCGCAGGCTGCCATAGGGGAAACCGGTCTGGATTATTTCTGGGACGCCCCCGATGGATGGGAGGAATCCGTCTACCACGCCCGCCAGAAAATGCTGCTGGAAAAGCACTTTGCCCTGGCAGAGGAACTGGGACTCAACATTTCCCTGCACACAAGAGATAAGGAAGGCACCGCCTGCTTTGATGATGCCTTTGCCATTGCCAGAAATTTCCCGAAAGTGCGCCCCGTATTCCACTGCTTTATCGGCAGCAAGCAACAGGCCGAAGCGGTCTTTGAGCAGCTGAACGGTATGATTTCTTTCACCGGTATCATTACCTTCAAAAAGACCACAGATGTGCAGGATGTCGCGGCCTGGGCCCCGCTGGAACGCATCATGGTCGAAACGGATTCTCCCTTCCTTTCCCCTGAACCGCACCGCGGCAAGCTCAATATTCCCGGCCGCACCCGCTTTGTGGCAGAAAAACTGGCAGCGCTGCGCGGCATTGAGCTCGAGGAGATAGCGACCGCCACCACTGCCAACGCGCGCAGCTTCTTCCGCTTACCTGCTCTGGCAGATTAATGGCTGTATCTGGAGCGGCGGCGGTAGAAAAAATAAAATGCCATGCAGTTCACTCCGCTGAGCATTCCCCCGCAGAAGCCCATGAACATGGCAGTCTGCCGTGCGTGATGAATGGCGCGCGAAAAGTATGATTCCTGAAACGGCCACTGCAGCTGCAGACACGCCGGCTCCGGTTGCAGCGATTCACTGAAAGACACCGCAAAAAGCACACCGTTCACCAGCAGGATAACGATATTCACCAGCAGCAGCCCCACCCGGAACCAACGCAACACACGCTGCCGCTGCAGCAGGAAAAGACTGACGATGCCTCCCAGTACGGCCACGCTGGTTATACACACCAGCAGTACGCCGATAACTGAATTAAAGGCGTTGCAATCAGATAAAATCATAAAGGCGGCATTCGCATCCACTACTTCTGAAAATGCTGAATCCGGCGTAAATTCCACCCCGGACAACGCAAGCACCATAGCAAAAAACAGCAGGCAAAGCAACGAGCCTATTAAAAACAACGTGGATTTCATGGGGGAGAGTGGCGTTTTTGTTCCATCCCAGCCTACATGATTACCCGGAAATTGTCAATCTGCTTCTTCTCCGGACCAGCGCCATTTGCAAGAACCCCGGCGGGAGCATGGCTCCTGCCGGGGTGGTATGCTGCAATATCCTGAATATTTTACTTTCCGAAGTAGCGCTTCAGCAGGCCATCGAAGCCTTTGCCGTGACGGGCTTCATCCTTGCACATCTCGTGCACGGTATCGTGAATGGCATCGTAGCCCAGCTGTTTGGCACGCTTGGCGATAGCAAGCTTGCTGTTGCAAGCGCCGAACTCGGCATCGGCACGCATGGAAACATTCTTCTCGGTGCTGTCGGTCAGCACTTCTCCCAGCAGCTCGGCAAACTTAGCAGCGTGCTCAGCTTCCTCCCATGCATAGCGGCGGAATGCCTCTGCCACTTCGGGGTACCCTTCGCGCTCTGCCTGGCGGCTCATAGCCAGGTACATGCCCACCTCGCAGCACTCGCCCTGGAAATGGTCCCGCAGCCCTTTCACCACCTCTTCATCCAGCCCCTGGGCTACTCCCACACGGTGCTCATCGGCATATACCTTCTCGGCGCTCTCGTCCACCTCCACAAAGGTATCAACCCCGCACACGGGGCACACCTCAGGCATGGTCTCGCTCTCTACTACTTCGCCACATACGGTGCACTGGTACTTCTTCATCGTCGTGTTTTCTTTTCGTGTTGTTTTGTTGTCGTGTTATCGGTAACTCCTTTGGCGGAGCACGAACTCAATATATCACTACCATTTTGGTATGTCAATAATATATTTTAGAAATATTCTAATATTTTGCATTTTTTTCTTTTCCGGGCAAAAGCTTCGGAAAAGCAAACATTTGCGCACGCGCGTAAGTCATTGATATACTATATAAGGCACAATTTCCTGCTTGACGGTACAAGAAATTGTGATAATTTAAGCACATGCGATGCATACAATGCGGATACATGGATGACAAGGTAATCGACTCGCGCATGTCGAAAGATGGCACTTGTATACGGCGGCGCCGCGAATGTCTGCGCTGCGGGTACCGCTATACCACCTATGAACAGATAGAACGCACCGAACTGCGCGTGGTGAAACGCGACAATCTGCACGAGGCCCTGAACCGCGAAAAGATACTGCGAGGCATGGTGAAAGCCTGCGAGAAACGCCCGGTAAGCATGGATCAGCTGGATATCGCGGTGGATGAAATCGTGGCCGATCTGCACCGCGACCACCAGCGCGAAGTACCCTCCTCCGTCATCGGCATGAAAGTGATAGAAAAGCTGCAGACCATAGACCCTGTGGCGTATATCCGCTACGTATCCGTCTACCGCCAATTCCGGACGGTGGATGAGTTCATTGAATTGGTGCGCCGCATGGAAATCAAGACGGTGCAGGACCCGCTGCAGCGCAAGCTCGATCTCGAATAAACACCGCCGCACATGATAGCCTTCAAGAACAAGCGACCGCTCCTGCAGACCGGGCACTGCGTCATCTCTGATTACGATGCCGCCTGGCTGGAGGATGTGCTGCAGAAAGCCGCTGATTCCGCCGGAGTCAACCTGCCATTCCGGGGCGAAATAGCCAGGGCCATCCTGCTGTATCTGGAGGAGAAATGCCCGCTGCACGCTGTGCCACTGGAGTATCTGTTCCGGCGCATAGCCGGCATGCTGCGCCAGGCGGGGTTGCCGCGCATAGCAGACCACCTGCGCATGCAGACACCCCCCGTAGTCATCGACCTGCAGGAAATGGCGAAAAACAGCCCCCTGCCCCTGTTTTTCTACAATGAACTGGAGCAGCACCTGGAGCAGCTGCGCCGCCTGGGGCTCACCACCTACGAATTTGCCGGGGCTGAAACCTGCAGCAAGCTCCTGGGCGACCGCCAGCGCGCCTGCCCTACCCAGCGCCGCATACTCGATGAGCTCAACGCCTACCTCTCCACCCGCCGGCAGACTGCCGGCTGAGCCAGCAGCGGCTCCGGGGCAAACCAGTTCCCCCGGAAAAGCATACTACACCTTCAATATGGAGCAATATAAGCTTGCAACTCACCCCGCCCGCGGGTAAGGTAATGCCCATGCAGACAAACCTCATCATCTCTCTGGAAGAATTCCCGGAGGAAGGCCGCTACCTGAGCGGTGAGCTGGATGCCACCGTATTCGGCATAGACAGCGCAGCGCTGAGCAGCACCGGCCCGCTGAGCTACGAGCTGGAAATTCAGCTCTTTGAAACAGAGCTCATGGTGCGCGGGAGCATCTCGGCTCCGTTTGAGCTGCGCTGTGATCGCTGCCTGACCCGCTTCCCCTACTCAGTGGAGCTTGATGACATAGCATTCTCCTACGATGTGAAGGGAAAACTGGCACTGGATATCACAGAAGATTTACGTGAAGAGGTCGTTTTAGCGCTGCCAAGCTACCCGAAATGTGAAATTTCAGGCCTTGAATGTGAAATAAATGACACTTTTGGTGATTTTAGACTGGACAAAGACCCCCAATCGGGTGTAGACTCTGCCACCCCGAGTGGCGAAAGCGTCTGGGATGCACTGGATCAGTTTCCCAAAGAATAAGCGCCGAAGCTCCACTCAATGTATCACATCTCGAAAATCTTAAACCAGATATAGAACTATGGCAGCTCCGAAACGCAGAACGTCCAAGATGAAGCAGCGCTCCCGCCTGGCCGCCCAGGCCTGGAAGGCTCCCAAGCTCGGCAAGTGCCCGAAGTGTGGCGCAGCCGTCCCCG
>JAZLDD010000006.1:0-8996 GCA_045614585.1 Akkermansia sp.
CATGGCAGATTCCATGAAGAGCTGGCTGGCCCGTGAGCCGGAATATGCCACCGAATTGCTCAAACGGGTGGACCTCATGCTCATGAATGACGAGGAGGCGCAGTTCTGGGCGCAGACGGGTGATTCTCTGGAGGCGGGTGAAAAGCTGCTGGCGGCCGGGCCGCGCTATGCCATTGTGAAGCATGGCAGCGCGGGTTCCACCCTGTTTCACCGAACACCGGAGGGCGAAATCAAACTTTTCCGTTGTCCTGCCTGGCCGCTCAAGCACGCCCAGGACCCCACCGGCGCCGGAGATGCCTACATGGGCGCGCTGGCCGGCTACCTCACCAAATGCCTGAACGGAGGCAACCCGGCATGGGAAGATATGAAACGAGGCGTAGCTATCGCCACTGTGGTAGCGGCTGCAGTTTGCGAGAAATTCGGCACCATATCCCTGTTCTCACTCGGGCTTCACGAATTAGCCCGCCGCATTTCTGCATTCCAGGAGATGACTTCATGGGAATAATTCCCCGCACAAAAAGCACTGCAAAATCAGACACATAGAGCACACACGCAAAAAAACACCAAAAAAAGAGAAAAAAAGGCTTGCATTCAGAGGCACCTTCATGTATCATCTCGCCGCACCCATTAGGGAGCGAAACATGCGAAGTTAGCTCAGTGGTAGAGCACATCCTTCACACGGATGGGGTCATAAGTTCGAATCTTATACTTCGTACTCCATTAAAGCCTTGCGTATCAGCAAGGCTTTTTTCGTACCCAATAGCATTGACTGACCAGCCACCAGCTGTGCATTCCGGCAGAATGGCATCGTGACGAACACCCCATCTTTCATATATGATAAATCTGAAATCTTTTGTATACGCTATTCTCATTTCAGCGCTCCTGCTCCCCACGCACGCCGCGGGCGAAAGTGAAAAGCGCGATTCGTTGGGACGCACGCCGCTCATGAACCTGGTATGGAAGGAAACCGCTACGGTGCAGCAGGTGCAGCAGCTTCTCGATGCCGGGGCTGATATCAAGGCCCGGGATAAGGCCGGCAACACGGTGCTCATGCGGGCTTGCCGGGTGGGATGGTATTGCCCTGAAATGCCGGATGATTTCGCAGTGGTGCGTTTCCTTGTGGAGAAAGGGGTGGATGTGCATGCTCGCAATGCTGCCGGGCAGAATGCTCTGGAGGTAGCCATGTGCTCCCGCGAGACAGATGACGAGGTGCTGTCATACCTCCGCCAGCTCGGGCTTACACCCCAGCTGGGCGCAGAGCTGGCTATGGCGGCCGGGCATGACCGACCGGATGAGGTAAAGCGATTACTGGCTGCCGGAGCTGACCCGAACTTTGCAAATGCGGCGGCTCTGCATCTGTGCCTCAGCGTGGGAACTTTCAGCATGAAGCACGAGAATGAGATTGTGAGCATGCTGCTGGCTGCCGGGGCAGAGCCGGACCTGTGCGCAGAGGACATTCTTTTTTGCGCCGCACATGGCGCCGCCGATGAGGCTATCGAGCAGATTTTGAAGCACGGTGTGGATTTCTCTACCATTGATATGGATAAGGCTTCCACATGGATGGCTACAATTTGGCGGCACAGAAAGGCTTATCGCGGGTCTTTATTCGACAAGTTGCTGGCAAGCGGAGCCCGTGTAAACGGAAACACCGGGTACTATGCCCCGCTCCTGACTCAGGTAGTCAGAGACCCGGAACAGGGAGCGGCAGAACTTCGTTATCTCCTCTCCATCGGCTGCAATCCCTTGCAGAAGGATAAACACGGGAAAACAGCATTGGAATACGCCCGAGAGCTCAACCGCGCCGAGCTCATTCCCCTGCTGGAAAAGGCGCAGGCAAAATAGGCAGGGTTACCTTCTTCATTTTCCCTGTTGCCTCGCGAGCAACAACTAATCCTTATTCTTGCGCTTTTTGGCGGATTTCTTCCTGGACTTCTTCTTAGCCGGCGACTTCTCGGTATCGGTTGATTCAGCGGACTTCAATTCCGTGGAAGTTTTTTCCGGAGATACTTCTGCCACCAGCTCCTGGTATGAGGTCAGAATAGCCGGCCCCACCCATTCGTTGCCCTTGTAGCTACCTTTGCCAATGGAGCTCTTTTCCCCGGTTTCGGCATCGCGCATCATGATTTCGCCATTTTCATAGCTGAAATAAGCCAGAGGAATCCCCTTGGCATCCGTTGCTCGCAAATCGTAGGTACCATAGCTTTGCTCTTTGCCTCGGGCATCTTTTTTGAACAGGGCTTCGCGCGCCTCACTGTGGTACACGTTTATCACCGGGCATTTGATAGACAGAGAGCGCTGCTCCGTGGCCGTTTTGCGGCGGGCTTTGCCTTTCTTATTGTCCGTGGACACCCCCTTCTGCTCAGGCGGAAAATCCAGGTACATCACCAGCTCGGCACCACTTCCCGACAATTTCTCATGCACAGGAATCAACGGGCTGGTAATCGACTCCAGCTTATCTCCCTGGTGAGCATTGTACCCTAAGTAAAAAAGGAAAAACACCTTTGCCTTCTGGTCATATCTGGGCGTATTGACCACGGCGCCAGCCCCTCCTCGACTGGATTTGATAAAGTTGGCTATGGAGTCAGTCCGCGCGGCCTGAACCTGTGGGGCCAATGAAAGGCTGGTCACCATTCCCAGAAGCAGACAGCATCGTTTCAGAAAGCAGGACATCATATAAATAAACTAAAATATCTCATTTAAACCGCAGAAACGCCGTTTTTACAATCACGCAACTCATTTATAACAGCAGCATAGCCACTTGTCAATCCGTTTCCCTGTTTTCCCGCACCCATTGACTGCCCCCGGAAAAGCATTGTGAGCTCTTGTGAGAATATCACTTCTGTGGTAGAATGCCCCCACCATCCGTTACACAAAAACTGAACAATGACGAAAAGTGATAAAAAGTCTTTCTGCTTCGGTATGCTGTTGATTGCGGCATTGGCTGTGATTTCCACATTTCTTGCACAGCTGGAGTGGATTCAGCAATTAAGGCTCAGTCCTCTGGTTGTGGGGATAGTAATCGGCATGCTATTTGCCAACACACTCCGGAAAAAGCTGCCGAGCGGGTGGGGAGCTGGCATCATTTTCTGCTCAAAGCAGATATTACGTACAGGCATCGTCTTGTTCGGCTTTAAGATTACGCTCACAGATGTGCTGGCAGTGGGGCTCCCTGCCATGGTCACGGATGTGGTAGTCGTGAGCCTGACCATGATATTTGGCGTATTGTTTGGCAGATTGCTGAAGATGGATTCCCAGACAGCACTGCTCACTTCTGTCGGCAGCTCCATCTGCGGGGCCGCCGCCGTGTTAGGGGCCGAACCCGTAGTGAAGGCGGAACCCCACAAAACCGCTATCGCAGTATCAACGGTGGTGATTTTCGGCACGCTGGCCATGTTCCTGTATCCGGCCCTGCACCGGGCAGATGCGTTCGACATGGACGCCCGGCAGGTAGGAATCTACACCGGGGCCACGCTGCATGAGGTGGCCCATGTATACGGCGCAGGCGAAGCCATGGATGCCGCTGCTGCCGAATCCGGCGATACCGCCCTCCAGAGCGACATCCGGAGCAACGCTGTTATTGTCAAGATGATACGCGTTATCCTGCTGGCTCCGGTACTCGTTATTTTAGCTATCATACTGAGCCGGAAGCGCAACTCTGAAGGGAAAGAGCGGAGAAAAATCAGTATCCCGGTTTTCGCTTTTCTTTTCCTGGCGGTTATCGGGTTCAACTCGCTACAACTACTGCCCGCTGGCCTTGTCTCCGGCATTCTGACGGTCGATTCCTTCCTGTTGACCATGGCCATGACCGCGCTGGGTGCAGAAACCAGTTTCGATAAGTTCCGCAAAGCCGGAGCAAAGCCGTTTCTACTGGCCTTGCTCCTGTTCGTCTGGTTGATATTCGGCGGTTATTGGTTAGTCAAGGGAATAACTGCTGTATTATAATTCCCTGTGGGATAAGGAATTCCTCATGGAGATGGTGCGGACATGCGCTTTTCAAAGCGGAAAAAGCCCTGTTCGAATCCGGGTGTGTCATCTGTACCCGGCATGTCTGCCTCCGGTTGGTGGGAATCTGGATGCTTCTCATTGAAATATTCGACAATGTGAAACCCGCATTTATTCACATAGAAGTGGATATTGCGCTTTTCAAAATATGGAGTTCCGGTTTCCCACACCAAGGTATCCGGATGCAGTTGTTCAATCGCCGTCCATATGGCCTGCCCTATACCACCGCCCTGCGTACCATGCTTCACATAAAGGAAATCCAGATGGTTATGCCTGGTGACGGAATCTATCTGCACAATAGCGCCACCGACCATCTCACCATCTCGCAGCGCCTTGTAGGCAATAGCGCTGGTCTTTGAAAGTGAAGCGTTGATATGACTCTCCGGGAGAATCTCCTCCGTAATCACCCCATACTCAGCCTCAGCCCCCTTTTGAAACGCCATCTGCATATCGCGCTTGAATGGCAGGATATCCAGCTCCGATAAAATCTGTAATTGAATAATCATCAATATTGAATGCAATTACACAGAAGATAGCTTCAGTTTACTGTTTTCTTCTCGCTCAGTTTGCCGTCTTCCATCATCCAGATCCGGTCAAATACATCGATGGCGCGGTGATCATGAGTTACAACGAGAACCGCCGTATGGTGCGTATGAGCTACATTTTTGAGCAATTCCATCACCTTGCGCCCCATGTGGCTGTCGAGGGCGGCCGTGGGTTCATCTGCCAGCAGCAGGCTTGGCTTATTGGCAAGAGCCCGGGCAATGGCCACGCGCTGCTGCTGACCACCGGAGAGCTGACGGGGAAGAAACGACTTGCGAGCAGTGAGTTCAAAGTGCTCCAGCAGCTCAGAGGCGTATTGTTTCGATTCCCGGGCAGTGGCATCATTTACCTCCATCGCGATGCGGATATTTTCTTCAGCCGTAAGGAAAGGCAGCAGATTGGCTTTCTGAAAGACGAACCCAATATTGTTCCGGCGGAAATCCCGGACACTGACTTGATATCCGTTATCGAAAACATTTATGCCTGCAATGGATATCTTGCCTGAGTCCGGAGACTGGATAAGCCCCAGGGCGGTCAGCAGTGTGGATTTTCCCGCGCCCGAAGGGCCCAGCAGCGCCACGATTTCTCCGGCATGCATGGAGAAGGACACATGGTCCAGCGCATGCACCGCCGTTTCTCCGGCGCCGTATGTCTTGCACAGATTTTCTGCAGAAAGAGCAACAGTTTTCATGAGAGTATTTCTCCTGCGTTGGTTCTCATAGCTTTGATGATACCCGCACAACTGGCCAGCACGGAGATGCCGACAACGATGCCGAACAGTACCCACAAGTCAGAACTGACCAGCACTACACGGCGCGGGAAGAACGGGTAGACCCATTCACCGCAGAATCGAGCCATGCCAAAGGCCAGCACTCCGATAAGCAGCGACTGCTGCAGAATCATGTTGATAATGACACCATTGCGCGCGCCGATGAGCTTGAGCATAGCGATATCGTGCAGCTTATCCAGCGTCAGGGTGTAGAGGATGAGCGTCATGACTACCGTCGAAACAATGATGAGAATAGTGCGGAAGAGTAGCAGCTGCTTGCGGGAGCGCGCCACAAAGCCGCTGAGCATAATCTCCCGCTGCTCACTGGCTGTATAGGCCGTCACATCCGGCATAGAGCGAAGCTTCTCCAGCACCGCCCCTACACTGTGCCCGGGGAGCACATTCACCAGCACAGCGCTTATCTGCCTGCCGGGCAAGGCTGCGGGGCGGTTTGTCTCGCTCATCAGGATATCCGCATGATCTACTGATGTGTTACCCTGCGGCAGGGTATCGAAACGCTGCAGCCGCGCATGGCGCTCCAGGCGTATGGTCTCGGCCGGGGTGTCGGACTGCACCGCCATGGCATCATTCAGCGACAGGAATACCATCGCATCGCCGGAGGGCGAATTCATGCGCCCGGTGATACCGACCACCGTGTAGACATCCTTGCCCAGTTTCAATGTGCTGCCCAGCGGCAATCTTGCAGATTTATCGGCCAGCATTTCATAGTGCCCGGCTTGCAGGGCACGCCCCTGGATAATCGGAAGCCACGAACCATCATCGGCCACGCCTTGAATAGTAAGGCGCAGCACGCGGTTGTCCTTATTGCGCTGCACCGTGTGGGAGACAAAAGGCTCAGCCGAGGCCACACCTGCCACCGCCTCAATGCGGTATTCCAGATTCCGGGGCAGCTTCGACACCTCTGCAAACGGCCCCTTGGTATCCTTCTGCACCACCCAGACATCTGCGCCGGCTCGGTCGATGATAAGCGTGGCCTCCTGAATGAGTCCCCGGTAGATGCCGCCCATGCCCATCACCACTATGAGCAGCAGGCTGATGCCGGCAGTGGTCAGCAGGAAACGCCCCAGATTGTGGCGTATATCCTTGAATGCCAGGTTAATCATTGAGCAATACGGCGGTTGATGTGTTCGCGGTGCTTCAGGGGATGCATGATAACACGGTCACTAAGGCTCAGGCCTGAGAGAATCTGCGTCTGCTCGCGGGTTTGCACCCCGATTTTCACATCGCGCTCCACAATGCGGCCATCCTCTTCCACCAGAATGAAAGTGCGCTGCTGCTCGCGGCAAATCAGGTTATTGGGTACAGCCAGGCATTCCTCCACCTTGCCCGCATGCAGGAACACCTCCAGGCGCTGCCCCAGCACCCAGTTCTCCGGCAGTGCATCGGGGGCTATGTCTACACGGTATTCGCGGGTTTCTCTATCGGTCTCGCGTGAAGCGCGGCACACCGTGCCGGTAAACTTCTGCTGCGGCAGCGCGCGGAAAACGATGTCGGCCTTCATTCCGGGGCGTATGCTATCAATGGCGGTTTCATCCACCCACACCGATGCCCATATCTGGTTGGTGTCAACAATATCCATGATGGAAACACCAGGATTGACAATACTGCCCTGCTCCCGGTTCCGGCGGATGACCAGCGCATCGAACGGCGCTTTCAACCGCGTTTCCGACAGCTTGCTCATGTAGTACTTTATCTGCGCCTCGTGGCGCGCAATCTCGGCCTCTACCTCCAGCCTGCGCTTTTCGGACTGGTTCAGAGTTGCAGTAGCCACCTGATACGCCTGGCGGCTCTTATCGAAATCGGTCTGCGCTACAGAGTTAGTCTGCAGCAGTTTTTCCATGCGCTCAAAGGTAACCTGCGTGTATTCCATCGTGGCCTTTGCGGCCTCAATCTCGGCATCGCAACGCTGCAACGAAGCGCGGGATATAGCCAGATCTGCCTCTGCCACCGAAAGCTGCTGCAGAATATCCTCGGCATTCATCTCCACCAGGAGTGTTCCCTCCGCAATGATGTCCCCCTGGTCGGCATGAAGCTGCTGAATCTGCCCCGTTTCATATGGACTTATGGCAACCCGGGTCTTGGCCTCCAGCGTGCCCGTGCCAAACACCGTCACCTGCAGCGTGGCCTTCTTCACCGGCCTGCTTTCCGCCTCCACCGGCGCAATTTTCCACATATACACACCAACAGCTGCCATTGCCAACACAATGCCCCATTTAATGATACCTTTGAACCGTTTACGCATAATGCATTATTCGAACAGGGCGCAGCATAACATACCTGCTCTCACAAAAAAAGCCAAAAACTATTCATGCAGCAGATAGCAGAAGAGCAGAAATACGACATAGTCCGTCCGCTCTATTACAGCTGCATGTGCATTTTTGCTTGAACACACGCAGTTTACATATATAATACTCGAATGGAAAAACTTGTAGGCGCTCAGAAAACAGTTCCTTATGAGTCCGTGCGAATCGCTATGGGAGTGCTGCAGTGGCTCGTATGCGCCATAGTCTTTATGGCTATACTCAGCGCGGGAGCAATGGCGGATAATCCTAACCCTGATTGGGAGCTGGTATTCCAGGATGAGTTTTCGACCTCTTCGTTTAACGGCAAAAAATTAAAATGGAATAACAAGTGGAATAAGATTGATTACATGCCCCGCTCTGCCCCGGATTGGCGCAAACACCAATCGCGAGAGGACGCCCTCATCGTACCCGGCAAGGAAAAGAAGACAAGCTTTTTGCGCTTGAAGGGGGTATACGGCAAATTCAAAAGCCAGAGCAATCAGACCGGCAAACAGGAAAGCTTTGCCTGCGGTGGAATCTTTACAGAAAAAACCTTTTCTTTCAGATACGGCTATGTAGAAGTGCGCGCCCGTTTCGATTGTGCGAATGGCGTATGGCCAGCCATCTGGTTATTGCCCAGGAGCGGCGGCTGGCCCAATGGTGGCGAAATCGACATCATGGAGCACCTGAACCATCAGAAACATGTGTGGCAAACCATCCATTTGCTGCGCAATTCCGGCAGTGGAGATTCTTCTAACACCGTCTCCCCTCAACCTGTTATCGACGATGTTACAGGCTGGCACACCTATGGTGTAGAATGGGCACCCCGTCGCATCACATTTTATGTAGACGGCAAAAAAACAGGCACCTTTACCCCGGATGGCTTCACCCACTGGCCGTTTGATAGGGATGTGGAGTTCTACCTGTTGGTTGACCAGCAGATAGGCGGCAGCTGGCCCGGCCAGGCTAACCCCGCGGAGCTGAAAGCCAGAAGCGCCAACTTCGACATCGACTACGTGCGTATCTATTCCACCCCGCAATACAAGTTCTCCTCCAAAAAGAAGAAAAAGACAAAACACAAATCCACCAGCTCCAAAGGCAAGCGCACAGCCTCTCAATAAGCACGTAAAAAACAGCTGCTGCGCGTCGCTGCATGTAATCAGCAAGCGCTCCCCACATGTGTCCCAAAGATTATGGGAAAATAGTCCTAAACGCCATAAAGGCATAGTGTTCTGTGAGAAAAATCGTAGTGGGGTATCACCCGCCTCACCATCGGCAGTAAGCATTCATTTGTGATTCTATCGGCGTAAGCCGCTAACTTTCAATTCGTCAATTGTAAATTGTCAATCGTAAATCCACGTGTGCCAAATCTTTGGGAC
>JAZLDD010000007.1:0-32397 GCA_045614585.1 Akkermansia sp.
ACAAAATTTGTATAGAGGACAATTTGAAGTTCCCTGCGGCTTTGCCGCAGCCGTTTAAAATGGCGAGCCTAAGGCGAGCGGAACTCCTAAATTGTCCTTTGTAATTTGTCCTTTGTACATCCCGGCAAATTCCAATTTATCGAGATGAGGGGGGGCTTCTTCGAAAATGTCATTGATGTTTCTATTGCTTACAAAATCCTTGGGACACATGTGCTTTTTTTCTGCTTTGACTTTTTTTACTGGCAATCTATGGGAAATGGTGTAGACTTACTGAAAAAGGCTCTCTTCATAGTATGAAAAAGTTCTGGATAATCGCCATATTGCTCTGCATAGGTATTTATTTGTGCGGTCAGGTATCGCTGGTGGAATCACCGGCAAAGACGGAAGGTACACTGACCCGGCTTGATGATCTGAACTCTCCCAGATACTGTGTAGGTCTGCCGCTGGGGGGTAAGGCTATGATGGTAGGCGAAACTCAGTTTGCCGATGCACGCCATTGTTACTTCAACAGCCCGCGCACGGCATATGAGGCTATTATCCAGAGAAAGGCAGATGCCTTCCTGTTCAACAGCCATTCACTGGACTTTATAGATTCACGCCACCCCGATCTCACTGTTTTACCGGGGGTGACTGAGCGTGTGGATATTGCCATTGCCTTTTCTCCGGATAAGAGAGACCTCTGCAATGAAGTGAATCAGTTCATCACGCAGTTCAAGAGCGATGGTACATACGAGGATATGTATAACCGCTGGTTCAAGGCTCCTCGTTTGTCTGAAATTCCTGAAATTTCGCGTCCTGCCAAGCCCACCCGCTCTATTCGGGTTGGTGTGTGCAGTCAGGTTCCTCCGCTGTGTTTCCGGTCGCGGAATGAGGATGAATTGAGCGGTTTTGATATTGAGCTGCTGCGCCGTATTTCCAATAAACTGAACGCTCGGCTGGTGATTATGGATATGGATTTCACCACCTTGTTCGAGGCGCTTGATGAAGGGCGTATCGATATGGGACTTGCTGGGCTGAACAAGGATGAAAAACGCCCGGATGCTGTGCTCTACAGCAAGAGTTACATCGATTCCTACATCGTGGCCATTGTGCATTCTGACCTGGTGAAATCCCCGGAGAATGGTCGGAAATAAGCTTGACGGCGGCATTCATCATGTGCTAGTATGAAAGGCTGAGAGCAGGCTTTCATATCATGTATATCAACCGCGAACTATCCTGGCTGGAATTCAACCAGCGCGTGCTGAACCAGGCGCTGCGCCCGGAGCTGCCGCTGCTGGAGCGCATCAAGTTTCTCTCTATCAGCGCCAGTAATCTGGATGAATTTTTTCAGGTGCGTGTAGGCGGGCTCATGTTGTTGCGCCAGACCGGTAAGTACAAGCCCGATATCACCGGGCTTTCGCCCAGCGAGCAGCTGGAGTGTATACGGGAGCGCGCCGGCGCCATGATTGAGGAACAATACCGGCTGCTGCAGACCGTGCTTATGCCGCTGCTGGAAGAAGCCGGACTCAGCCCGCTGCATCCGGATGATTTGAATGAAGCGCAGTATGCCGGTCTGGAGGAATATTTCCACCACCAGATAGCGCCTATACTGACTCCTCTGGCTATGGAGGTGGAGCAGCCGCCCATGCTGCCGAATCTCAGCCTGATTCTGGGGGTGGAACTGCAGTCGGAGCAGGGGGGGGAGACTCGTTTTGTTGCCATCACCCTGCCGGAGGCTCTGCCCCGCCGTGTGCAGTCATCCGTGCTGGGCAGGAATGGCTATGTGATGCTGGAGAATGTGGTCAGCGCTTTCTGCCCGCTGCTTTTCCCGGGAGAAACCGTGGTGAGCACCACGCCGTTCCGCGTGACACGCAATGGCGATATTGCCGTAGCAGAGGAAGAGGGCGGCGACTTTGCCCGCGAAATGGAAAGTGTGCTGGTGGCCCGCAAGTTCTCAGACTGCGTACGCCTGGAATTACCCGCCGGCACCCCTCTGAGCATCGAGAAACGCATATCCGCCATTGTGGGTGCAGATGAGGGCTCAACCTACCGCGTGCCGGGGTTCCTGCGTCTGGTGGATTTCGGGCAGATGGCCTTTGAACCCGGAAACGACCAGCACAAGGTGCAGGCCTGGACTCCGTGCTGGCCTGCGGGGGTGGATTCTTCTCTCTCCATGTTTGAAAATATAGCTCAGGGGGATATTCTCATCCACAATCCCTATGAAAGCTATGAGCCGGTCGTCAAGCTCATTGAAGAAGCCGCAGCAGACCCGGATGTGATAGCCATCAAGCAGGTTCTGTATCGTACGGCATCGCACTCGCGTTTCATCACGGCGCTGTGCCGGGCTGCAGAAACCGGCAAGCAGGTCACGGTGCTGGTGGAGCTCAAGGCCCGTTTTGATGAGTTGCACAATCTGGCTCAGGCCGAGAGATTGCAGCGTTCCGGCGTGCAGGTGGTCTATGGGGTCAAAGGATTCAAGACCCACGCCAAGATTCTGTTCATCGTGCGCCGGGAGAACGGTGGCCTGCGCCGCTATTGCCACATAGGCACCGGTAATTACAACGAAAGCACAGCCCGTATTTACAGCGATATATCACTGCTGACTTGCAACGAGCATATGGGGGCAGATGCTTCGCAGTTTTTCAATTCAGTGACCGGGTTGACGCGCCTCATGCGCTTCCGGCGCATGTATCCGGCCCCTGCCAGCATGAAAAGCCGCCTGCTGGAGCTCATAGCGGCAGAAACCCACCGTGCCGAAATGGGTGAACGAGCCCTTATCCGCGCTAAGATGAATTCACTGAACGATGAGGAGATGATGGAGGCTCTGGAGCGCGCCGCTGAGGCAGGGGTGAAAATTCAGCTTAATATCCGCGGTATATGCTGCTGGGCTCCCACCAGTGAGAAGGCGCAGGCCTGCACGCGAATCACCAGTATTGTGGACCGATATCTGGAGCATGCGCGGCTCTTCCATTTCCATAATGGTGGTAATCCGCTTGTTTACATGGCCAGTGCAGACTGGATGAGCCGCAACCTGGACCGCCGGGTGGAGTTGCTGGTGCCCATAGAAGAGCCTCAGCTGGTACACCGTGTGCTGGATATTCTGGATGCCTGTTTCAAGGATAACACCCAGGCATGCGACATGGCGCCGGATGGTTCATATCACCCTGCCGCCGGTCGTAGAAAGGCGTTCACTATGCAGACACACCTGCAGCGCGAGGCCCGTCGCCGTGCCCGTAATCAGGAAATGGATAATAAGCGCGTGCTGGAGCCTCACAGACCGAAAAAACAGGGCTGACCGGTTACTCCACCACGCGGAGGTTCGGAATCGCCTGCTGCTGCAGTTGGGAGTTGACAGCATCCACCGCATTGCGGTCCACAAACACTGTGTATGGCGCCTTATTGAACTCCAGGCGTATGAGGCCATCCTCAGTCTGGGAATCGAGCAGGGCTGGCAGATCCGCAAAGGATTTCACCCGTGTGCCGTTCACGGCAATGAGCTGGCAGAAACGGAGTTCTTCATACCCCTGCGTGGCGGCGGTGGGCAGCACGAAGGTGAGGCCGACCAGCTCTTTGCAGCCAGTCTGGCGGAGCTCATCCTGGTTTTGTTCCAGCATCTGGAGTTCCAGTGGCAGCAGCCCGTTGCTGCGGTTCCTGAGTTCTTCCAGATAGGTACGAGTGAGAGGCTGGAACAGCAGACCACCCCACATGATATACCGCGGTTGAACACCGGGAGATTGTGGCTGGAAAAGGGAGTTGGTGATGGCGTCCCGGTTCACCTTAATGGATAACTGCAGCGTTTCGCCACCGCGACTGATGGTGATGGGCAGTTCCTGCCCGGAATCTTTCATGCCGCGCAGCAGCACAGCTGCATGGTGCAGCCCGTATCTGGGGTGTTCGCAGCGACCCTGGTTATCCAGCGGCATCCCGTCGAGAGCGGTGAGCACATCACCAGCTTTCGCGCCGGCTTCCTCTGCTGCGCTGCCAGGAAGCACTTTGCTGATATACAGGCCGTTGGCGGTGGTGTCCAATTTGAGGTAGGCGCGGAAGATGGAATCATCCAGCGGTGTGAGCTGCACACCCGCTACGGGTATACCGGGTTGCTCCTGGGTCAGGAAGCGCTGAATCAGTTCAGCATTGATGACTTGCATCAGGTGCTCCTGTTTCTTGTATGCAAGGCCGAGCGCAGCGAGTTTGTCGTCGCGTACGACCGGTGCACCGGTGGTCTGTCCTTCCGGCAGCGGCCGGGCTGCTCTCATGACCATAAGCGGAACCTTATCGCCCGCTACGTTTTCGGCCTGCAGCTCAACATGCACCGGCTCTACGCCGTTAATCAGGCCTGCATATTGCGCGTTTTCTCCGCGGTTCAAAGCCTCGCCCAGTGGCAACGCCGTGCGGGTCTCGAAGATGTCGGCATCTTCCTCGTGCGCTACTGTCAGCAGCGCCAGGTTCATATCTTCATCATACCGGAGCACCCGCGCCGGCACGGTGCGGCTGGCATCCGGAAGCATTAATTCCACATATGTAGCGGCGCGTACCACTTTCCCTATGGTAAGAACCCGGCCTTCACCCATGAAAACGCCCAGTGCGCGGGATTGGCGAGGCTCTTCTTTTTCCCACGGGCGCATGGGGTTGTATTCCTGCAGCGTGGCCGTCACAAGCAGCAGACTGTTGGCCGGTTCCGCCACTACCGGAGCCGGCTCAGGTTCCGGTGCTGTGGGTGGTTCCACAGGGGCCGGTTCCGGTGGGGCCATGGCAGTGGTCTGCTGCCCCTGATGCTTTTTCTTGAGAGCCGTGCGCTCTGTCGGTTTGCAGCCGCAGAAAACGACGGCTACCAGGGAAAGAATGGTAAGAGTCCGAATCATGATACGGTAGAAAGCTTATTTGAGTCGCGCTGGAATCTGAATGTTATAGCGCTCTGAAATACGGGAGTTTGCTGCATCTATAGCGGCATTGTCAATCACGAGCGGGCGCGGGGCATCCGCCAGTTCGATAACGGTATATTCCGGGCGGGCGGTACCTTCTGCCGGGTAGAGAAGACTGTGCAGATGCTCCAATCCTTTTACCTTGACGCCATTCACCTTGGTCACGAGCCCCCGCCCGGTGTTGTTGAATCTTGCGTTCACTTCATCCGGAAGGGTGCGTGTAAGCAGAACCAGATCCTGCGTGGTGAGCGATTCTCCACCGCGGGTGAAGCGGTCCAGCTCCACCATCACATTGCCGGAAGGTATCTGGTGCTCCTGAACAACATTGTAATCCAGCGGTTGGAAAACCAACCCGCCAAATACAATATAGCGTGGTTGTTCATCGTAGCGGCGGGAAAGCACTCGAATAGAGGGCAAGGGCGCCATGGTGGCCTCAGACTGCAGTATTTCACCGTTTCTCAAGACGGTGAAATGCACTTTATCGCCGGCGAATGAACGCTCTGCCAGTTCTTCCAGGCGCACGCGCACCCCTTCTAATTCAATCATGGCTGAGGCATCCACGGGTAATCCGTTAACCGCCATGACCACATCGCCGATTTTTAAGGCGGCATCGCAGGCGCTGTTCTTTACCACATCTGCAACCAGGCATCCCAATCCGTTATCCGGTAAACCGTAATAACGCCGCATGGCTTTGTTCTCCAAGGGAATGAATTGTGCGCCGAGCTCTACATAACCATCGTAATGGCCATCCTCCACATCTTTCAGGAAGTGGCGGATTACCGGCATGGGAATGACATAGCCCGTGGAATTGGCTTGCAGCAGCCCCTGGAATGCCACGCCAATCACCTTGTCTGCTTTCAATACCGGGCCGCCGCTGTTACCGGGGTTGATGGCGGCATCTATCTGCAGAGCCAGGTGTGCTATGTTGCGCGGGTGGGCGTAGGGGATGGTATCGATGCGCGACACAATTCCGCGGGTGACAGATAAGCGATTGCCGCCAATCGGGTATCCTATGGCTCTTACTGTGTCTTCCAGCTGGGGCATGTCTTCGCTGAATTCCAGACACGGTACCCCTTCAAAAATACCTGCATCATCAATTTCCAGCAGGGCTAAATCTGCATCGTGTGCTACAAATTTGACACGCGCCGGAATGCGCCGCGCGTCTGCATAAAGCGAAATATCGACTTTCTCTGCATTGGCTACCACGTGGGCATTGGTCATGAAGAGACCGGGGGCTACCAGAAAACCTGTGCCGGTGCCCCGGCCGAATTGCCCGCCTTGCCACGGGGTTTCATAATCTGGAGCTCTGTTCACTACCTCCACCTTTACGATTCCACGGTATGCCAGTGATAAATCTGCGGCCTGCGGGGCGGGTGTCTCGGGTGCAGGTTCCGGCTGCGGGGCAGTTTCGGCCGCGGGTGCCTCCGGTGCAGGTTCCGGCTGCGGGGCTGGTTCGGCTGCGGGTGCCTCGGGTGCAGGTTCCGGCTGCGGGGCAGGTTCGGCTGCGGGTGTCTCGGGTACAGGTTCCGGCTGCGGGGCAGTTTCGACTGCGGGTGCCTCGGGTACAGGTTCCGGCTGCGGGGTGGGGGAAGCTACGATAACATCTGGCGAAAGAGAAGCCTGCTCAGGTTGAGCGGCAGAGTCAGCTGCAGCACTCTCGGCAATAGAAGGCAGTGCTGTCAACATCGCGAAAAGGGTGAGTTTCATCTTCACCCGTTCATTGTGCCTTGCAGCTGGAGCTAAGTCAAGCAGAAACACCGCGCGTGTCACGCATACGCGCGATAAATATGGAGCAAAGGGGGAAATAGCACTTGCACCTTGGGGGAATAGCTGGTAGAATGTGCCGCCGTGCAATCCGTATCACCCTACCAGAACCCATTGTGGCCCGATGCCGTGTGGGATGTTTCAGGCGCGTTTGTCAATGACCGCGAGCTGATTGCGTTCTACGATTACTGCAAGTTGCTGCTGGGATTCGAGGTGTTCAATATTGTGCATGGTTCCCCCCTGTGTGAATGGAATTCCGGCCGGGTGCTCAAGCATCTCATGCGAGAAGCGGAGGAGGTGCGCACCGCAGGGCTGGAGTATGAAAAGCGAAATATCGCCGTATATCTTACATTCACCAATCTTCTGCTGGAGGAGAAGCATCTCAAGGATGCTTTCGGCAATGCGCTCTGCATTTTCTTTTCCCGCCATAATCCTACGGGGCGTAATTCAGTCATTCTGGCAAATGATGCTCTGCGTGAGCATATCCGCAAGGAATACCCCGCACTCAAACTGATTTCCTCCATTCTCAAGATAACCAATGGCGGCGGTAAAGGAAAGCTGGATGTTTACAAACGCCTGGCCGATGAGTATGACGAGGTGATGGTGCACCCGGATGATGTGCTCAACTATGATTTGCTGGAGCAGATTGAGGATAAGGATCGCCATATTCTGCTCATCAACGAATACTGCATCCGTAACTGCCCTATCCGCCCGTTCCACTATCATTCATTGTCTGAATCATCGCTCGCTTTCATGAGCTATGATAACAGCAAATTCGAGGCGCGTCAGCTCACAAATGGCTGCCGCAGCCTCTATACCTTGCTGGCAGATGAGCATAAAAGCGTGCTGGCTCTCAACGTGCCGGAAATCAAGAAACTGCGGGATATGGGATTCCGCCATTTCAAGGTGCAGGGGCGTGGCCATGCCAACGCCTCATCCATTCTCTTCGACCTGCTGCGTCTTGCTTTGCGCAATGACGCACCGGGAGAAAATGCCATGCATCGCAATGGTCAGATGTTCTGGGAATCCATACTCCCTTTCTAACCCGTCATGAGTACTCAGGAAATAACACCCGAACAAGCGGTAGAGAACCTTCGTTTCCTTACTTGCGATTATCTTCCCCAGGCAGAATGGACTGTGGGTGGGGCCTTGCGTTTTGATAAAAGCCTGCTGACCATCAATAATTTTCTGACTCAGATGCTGGCCCTGCGCCGGTTTTCGAGTGTGGCCGGTGCGCCGCCCTGCGCCTGGTCGCTGGATTGGTTTGTGCAGCGCCGCCCCCTTACGTTTGATTCCTACTGCAATGCTCTGGAAACATATGCTCAGCAGAATACCGGGGTTATTCTGGTTTTTGATAATCCGAATCTGACAGAGGCTGAGCTGGGGGATTCCTACGGCATGGGGCTGGTCAGAGAGCTCTACAACCGGGACCGGGTACGCAAGAACGCCGTCTGCGTAGCCAGTGATGCTCTGGCTGCCCGTTTGCGTGCCGAAATGCCCAAACTGCGCATTCATTGCCATGTGAACCGGCTGGTCATGGAGAAAGGGAAGCGCAGTGCTGCTTTGTACAATAAACTGGCCACGCAGTATGACCGCGTGTGTCTGCACCCGGCAGATGCCGTCAAACCCGGCATTACCTCTGCCATTGAAGACAAAGAGCGGTTCGATATTGTCATCAATGATTCCTGCCTGCGAACCTGCCCTGTGCGCCGTGAACATATCAGCCTGCTGGCAGATATGCGCCGCTCTCCTTATGATACAGAACTGATGCGCCGCCGGGCCGACCTTATCGCGCGTGTGGCGTGTCAGAAAAACACTCCTGGTGAACTGCAGCAGAAAGCAAGTTGCAATCTTACGCGAGATGAGGCGGTAGCTTTGTATGCTGCCGGGTTCCGGCATTTTATCATACAGGCGCAGCAGTTCCGCAATGAAATGACCCTGCTGTGGGATATTTTCCACTGCATGCTTGACTACTCACCCGAGCTTAGCAACAAGGCGGCCCTCATTGCGTCTTCTGCCATGGCGGAATTCGGCAAAGCCAGTGATGCGCTGCCCAGCGGGCTTCGGCAGTTCAGTTTTTCAAATTACGAATAAATACAAGACACGCACATGAAATACACTAATATATTCACCTCCGAATCCGTAGGCGAGGGGCACCCTGATAAAGTAGCCGACCTCATCTCCGATTCCATTCTCGATGCATGCCTGGCTCAGGACCCTGCCAGCCGCGTGGCATGCGAAACACTGGTGAAAGACAGCCACGTGGTGCTCGCCGGTGAGATTACTACGAAAGCCGTGATTGACTATGAGAAGATTGTGCGGGAAACCATAGCTGAAATCGGCTACCGCACAGCCGCAGATGATGCGCTTTTCAATGCAGAAAATGTAGATATCACAAACTACCTTTCTACCCAGAGCCCCGATATTGCCCAGGGTGTGGACGCCTGCGCAGCCGAGGGAAAGGATGGTGATGAGCAGGGAGCCGGTGACCAGGGTATCATGTTCGGCTATGCTTCCAACGAAACGCCGGAGCTCATGCCGGCCCCCATCATGTTCTCCCACCGCATCATGATGGAGCTGGCCAGGGTGCGCCACAGTGGCGCGGTAAGCTGGCTGCGCCCCGACAGCAAGAGCCAGGTGGCTGTGGAATACGGTGAAAACGGCCGCCCGGCACGCATCCTCAATGTGGTGCTCAGCACTCAGCATACAGAGGAGGTGGACATTGCCACGATTCGTGAGTTCTGCACCAATCTCATCCGCCGTTGTTTGCCGGCAGAGCTTATTACGGAGGAAACCGAATTCTTCATCAACCCCACCGGTCGCTTTGTGGTGGGTGGCCCGCACGGCGATTCCGGCCTTACCGGCCGCAAGATTATTGTGGATACCTACGGTGGTATGGGACGCCACGGTGGCGGCGCATTCTCCGGCAAGGACTGCAGCAAGGTAGACCGCTCCGGTGCTTACATGTGCCGCTGGGTGGCCAAGCATGTGGTTGCCGCCGGTCTGGCTGACCGCTGTGAGCTGCAGGTCGGCTATGCCATCGGCAAGGCCAGTCCGGTTTCCATTATGATTGACGTGGAGACCTTCGGCACCGGCAAGGTGGATAAGCAGGTCATCATCGACCGCATCAACGAGGCATTTTCATTCAAGCCTGCGGATATGGAGCGCGTGCTCGGTCTGCGTGAACCCATTTTCCGCAAGACGACCAACTATGGGCATTTCACTAAACCTGATTTGCCATGGGAGCAGCTTGACCCCCGCTGCCTGAGCATTCTCATGGGTTAAGAAAACACCCCGGGAAACCGGGGTGCTTTTTTTTGCATGTCCTTTGGGGTGGATAGGGGGATTATCTGAAGATAATCCGCCCATCCTCCGTATCCACGAAAATGGTGCTTCCCTCGGGGTAGCGGCCTTCCAGAATCGCCATGCTGAGCGGGTCTAGTATATCGTGCTGAATGGCGCGCTTGAGGGGGCGGGCTCCGTAGACCGGGTCGTAACCGTGCTCGGCCACCAGGGCTGCGGCAGCATCGCTGAGCCGGAGCCTGAGACCGCGGTTTTCGAGCCGCTTCATGACGCGGCGCAGCTGTATGCCTACAATCTGCTTCAAATCATCGCCCTGGAGACGGTCGAAGATGATGATTTCATCGATGCGGTTGAGGAATTCCGGGCGGAAGTGCCCGCGGAGGGCATCCAGCGCGCGGGTGTTGCGGGTGGCGGCGTCTGTTTCGTTCAGGATGAACTGACTGCCGATGTTGCTGGTCATGATGAGCACGGTGTTGGTGAAATCTACCGTGCGGCCCTGACCATCGGTGATGCGGCCGTCGTCCAGCACCTGTAGCAGCACGTTGAATACATCCGGGTGCGCTTTCTCAATCTCATCGAACAGCACCACGCTGTACGGCCGGCGCCGCACGGCTTCTGTCAGCTGGCCGCCTTCATCATAGCCCACATAGCCTGGAGGCGCACCTATGAGACGGGAAACACTGTGTTTCTCCATGTATTCGCTCATATCGATGCGCACCATGGCGGCTTCATCATCGAACAGAAACTCTGCCAGTGCTTTGGCCAGCTCGGTTTTGCCCACGCCGGTGGGCCCCAGGAAAATAAAGGAACCCAGCGGGCGGTTTTCGTCCTGCAGACCGGCGCGGGAGCGGCGCACGGCATCGGCCACGGCTTTCACCGCCTCTTTCTGGCCGATGAGTCGCTGACCCAGGCGTTCCTCCATATGCAGAAGCTTTTCGCGTTCGCCCTCGGCCATGCGCGCCGCGGGTATGCCGGTCCAGGTGGAGACGACCTTGGCGATATCAGCTTCGGTCACTTCCTCCTTGAGAAGACCAGTGCCGCTTTTCTGCATGGCAGCCAGGGCTTCCCTGGCTTCTTTTGCAGCATGTTCGGCGGCGGGAATTTCGCCATAGAGAATGGCAGAGGCTCGGCCTAAATCGCCCTTGCGCTGCGCCTGCTCTGCTTCTGTGCGCAGGGTGTCTATCTTCTTCTGGGCATCTCTGGCCTTCACCACCACATCTTTCTCGCTCTTCCACCGGGCCACCATGGCATCTACTTTCTCACGCGTATCAGCCAGTTCGCGGGTGATTTTTTCCAGGCGGGCTCTGGAGTCGTCATCCTTTTCCTTGGCCAGCGCCTGGCGTTCCATTTCCAGCTGCATGGCGCTGCGGTTGAGCTCATCTATTTCGCTGGGCATGGAATCCAGTTCAATTTTAAGGCGTGCGGCGGCTTCGTCTACCAGGTCTACGGCCTTATCCGGCAGGAAGCGGTCGGTGATGTAGCGGTTGCTCAGCGTGGCGGCAGCCACCAGGGCGCCGTCTGTGATATGCACGCCGTGGTGCACCTCGTAGCGTTCTTTCAGCCCGCGCAGAATGGCGATGGTATCCTCCACGCTGGGTTCGGCTACATATACGGGCTGGAAGCGGCGTTCCAGCGCGGCATCCTTTTCTATATACTTGCGGTATTCATCCAGCGTGGTGGCTCCGATGGTGCGCAGCTCACCGCGCGCCAGTGCCGGTTTGAGCAGGTTAGCGGCATCCATAGCTCCCTCTCCACCGGCACCGGCTCCCACCAGGGTGTGCAGCTCGTCGATAAAGAGGATGATTTCGCCGTTGCTGGCGGTTACTTCCTTGATGAATGCCTTGAGTCGCTCCTCGAACTCGCCGCGGTATTTGGCACCGGCCAGCATGGAGCCGATATTCAGGCTTACCAGGAGCTTGCCTTTCATGCTTTCCGGCACATCGCCGTTTACAATGCGCCGAGCCAGCCCTTCTGCTATGGCGGTTTTGCCCACACCGGGCTCGCCGATAAGCACGGGGTTGTTTTTCGTGCGGCGGGAAAGAATCTGCAGCACCCGGCGTATTTCTGCATCGCGGCCGATGACCGGGTCAATCTTGCCCTGGCGGGCGCGGGCGGTCAGGTCGGTGCCATATTTCTCCAGCGTCTGGTATTTCTGCTCCGGATCCTGGTCGGTGATGCGCTGGTTGCCGCGCACATCTTTCAGCGCCTCAAGGTATTTTGTTTTCGTCAACCCGCTGTTTTCCAGAATGGGGGAGAGACTGCCATCTGCCTCGAAAATGCCCAGTACAAAGTGCTCCACGCTCAGGTAGTCATCGCCCATGGTCTTGCGCTGCTGCTCCGCAGCATTCAGCACCCGGTCCAGCTCCGGCCCTATGCCCGGGCTCTGCGCCACACCGCCGCGCTGCCGCGGCTGGCGTTCCAGCTGCTGCTCCAGTTCCCGCTGCAGTCTGGCTGAATCGACTCCGGCACGGGTCAGCACTGCGCTCAGCACACCCCCTTCCTGCTGCATGAGTGCCAGTAGCAGCTCTGCCGGGTATATCTGCGCCCGCCCTGCTGACTGCGCGTTTTTCTGCGCCGCCTGCAGGCCTTCCATGAATTTTGTAGTAAGATTATTGTTCATCATGCAGGTTTGATGCTATCCGGCAGGTAAAATGTTCAAAATTATTATGCGAAGTTGTAAATATATGTGCCGATAGCGTGGTATCAGTGGCAGGAGAACACAATCCCCCGCACCGGAGACGGGGCGGGGGATTGGAGAGAGATGATTCAGGTAGAAACCAAATCAGAAATCGTAACGCATACCAACATTGGCACGAATACCGGTGAAATCGGGGCGGATAGTCATGTCCACATCGGCAAAGATGGTGGTCTGCACCTCTACGGGGATGGTGAGGCCTGCGCCCAGAGTGTAACCAGTGCCTGTGGTGTCAGTTCCGCTCACGGAGAACATTTCACCACCAGCCATGGCAACCTTGGCTTCATCTGTAGTATCACCGAAATCCTGGGTGAGCAGGGCGCGGATTTCGAGCACGGTATTGCGCTCGTGCACGCTCTGGCTGAGCACACCCTGGTAGCGGAAGCCGATGCCGACGGTGCCGTAAACGAGGGAATCACCATCGTATTCCAGGGCAGCGGCGCCGATAGTTCCGCTTTCTGTGTATCCGTCAATCTTGGCAGAAGTGATGCTGGCGCTCACGAGGGGCTGCAGAATGTGGGTGAAATCCTCATTCAGGCCCAGGGTGTATCCCAGTTCATAGTAAGCAGAAATCGAGGTGCCTTCTGTGGTGCCGCTGCCGGTGTAAGAGGCAACGTTGCGCTCCAGGTCCATGTCATTCATGCCGGCGGTGATGATGATCATCTGCATCCAGCGCTCACTCTGGTGGCGGGCAAAGAGGTTGACATAGTAGGCATCGTTGTTGCCGGTAGCGCGATCGGGGCCGTCCACATCAATCTCGCCGTAGGAAGCAGAGAAGGACATGCCTACAACCAGATTCTCGGTGAGGTCGAAATTGGCGCCCACGGTAGCACCCCAGGTGTTGTAGTCGTAGCCAGGTGCATCGTCGCCACCATCGGTGGAGGAGAAGCTGCCGTCAGCCTGAGCCCAGGCCTGCAGACCGGAGCTTTCGCTGTCGTAAGCGCCACCCATCTGGATGATGCGGTTGCGCAGGCTGCTCTGCACATCCTGAACACCACGGCGCTGGGAATCGGCCAGGGCCGTGATAGAGGCTCCGGAGATAGCATCCAGCAGCTCATGGCGCTGCTCAAGCGTGGTGTTGATGACCCTGCCGAGCATGTCATGCAGCTCGTTTACAACCGGGTCATTGGTGGTAGCCATGGCGTATTCCAGGGCAGCCATGCTGGTGGCGCGCTGCTCGGTATCAGTCAGCTCCTGTTTGGCTGCGGCCTCATCGAATCTGCCGGTGATGGAGATGGTGGAACCATCAGTCGTAATATCGGCGTATGTGTACGAGGGGGCATATATGGCGATATCCTTGGGGTTGAGCGTGTAGGAGTTGCCTTCGCTCGCAAGCATCAGGTCATAGCTGGTTTCATCCGCACCGAATGTCAGGTTGGAAATATCCACAGCCATGTTGTCGATGGCCAGGGTAACACCGGTTTCGGAATCATTCAACGTGCCGCTGAATACCAGTTTTTCACATTTGGTCCCGATGGAGAAAGCATCACCATTTGTGCCGCCGAAGGTGACATCGCCCACGCTGATGTTCTTGAGCTCGGTGTATCCGGTGCTCTTGTAGGTGTTCTTGAACGTGACATTCTCGAGTCGGGCGTTCCGGCCGGTAGTGAGGATGCCCTCTGTTGTCACATTGCTGATACGGGCATTCTCACCGGTGGACATGCTGCCTTTAATCAGCGCGCCTGCAAGGGTAACATTGTTTCCGGCATAGGCACCCTCGGTGGTTTCGATTTCTGCGCCAACCACCGCGATATTGTCCTTCAGCTCCAGGAGTCCTGTCTGAAGTTTGCTGAAGGTCACGGATTTGCTGTCAACCACAATGTCCTTGGCGTGCGTCTCGCCGGAGGTCATCACCACATTTGCATTCAAGCCTTCCTTGATGGTCAGGTCACTGATGTTCAGGGTGTACCCGTCAGGGAGAGTGAACGTGTCTGCGCTCAGCTTGCCAGTCGAGGTGAAATGCCCCTTGCCGGCATTGGGGATGAACATGGCAGCACCGCCGCTATGCACCAGGTTGGTGATGACGGTGGTATTGCCGATTACCAGCTCGGAGCCGTTGATATTGGTTGCGGTTACACCTGAGGTGCTTTCACTGGCAATGGTGATGCGGGTGTTTCCGGCGATTGTGCCGGCTACGATGCCGTTCTTGCCGATGTATACGGTGTCAGAAAGCAGCGGAGCGGGGGCGGTCTCATCTGCGGCTGTTTCCGTAATACGGGCAAGCATGATGTTGTGGTAACTGTCCGTGGTTACCTGGATGGGGTCATCACCGGTTTCGGAGGGCTCTTCTGTTACCGTTGTGATAACATACTGGCGGGTCACGAAATTGGCAGAAATGCTGTCAGCCGTGATATAGGCCTCCGGATTGGTGGTGTTGTATACAACGGCGTAATCAGTGGTCAGGTCACCGAAAGAGGCCTGGCCATATACATTTGTGCTGCCTGTGATATCGGCTTTCTTATCAACGTTGAGCGCAGCGACTGCATTTCCGCCGTAACCGACTGAAAGTTTTCCGTCTGCTGTCAGGCTGCCGGTTGAGAGGGAGCCGGCTTCAACCGTTACATCTGCGCCGGCGGTCACTTGATTCGCTGATCTGACGATAGCACTGGTCGAAATGGAACCGGTGGCAATCAGGTTCGTTGCATAAAGGCGGGAGAAGACATCTTCCGAGGAAATAATCTCGTCTTCATCATCAAGCTCCACAATGACCTCGCGACCGTTGATAATCAGATTGCCTTCCTTGTTTTCGGCAGTACCGATGTAGGTGGTACGACTTGTGCGTGAGCCATCGTGTGCAATGATTTCCAGAGAGCCTTGCTGCTCCACAATTTCTACATCCTCACCTGTTTCGTCTGCAGGTACGGCTTCGACAGGCTTCTTGAGTCGTGTGATGCTGGTTGTATTGCTGGTGGAGTTGTTGCCGATGCTGGCACCGCCCAGTACCACGACAACTGTATTGTCTCCCTCGACATCGAGTTCCACCTTGGTGTTGGCGCCCAGCTTGTTGAAATTCAGGTAACGCGTGCCTGCCTCAATTTCCGGGGCAACTGAGCCGGCACCGGGTTCCGAAGTGCTGCCGCCGCCGGCAATGCCGGAGTCGCCTGTGTCCGGAAGGGTGGTGTCGTCATCGACGATTTCATCGTATTCGCTGTCCGGCAGTTCGATATCAATGCCACCTGAATCTTCTTCCTCTTCCTCAGAGGGGGGAAGAACAACCTCAGGTAAATCTGCTTCCAGGATATCACCGGTATTGATTTCGAGGCGCACGGTACCATCGCCCATTGCGCTGATAGAGGCGTTGGTGCCGATAACGGTAGAGTTCATTACCGATTCGGCCACGGTGATAGTAGCGCCTTCATAGGCGCCGAAGCCCACGCCGGCATTGCCTTTCTTGCCTGTCGGGTCGAGACCGGCCCAGGTGGGGTTTTCATATGTGTATTCACCCGAGGTGAGCCAGATGACACCCTGGTCACCGATGAAGCGTACACGCTCATCGGTCTTCATCTTACGGGTGGAACCTTTGATATTATCCTTGTATCTGCCCTCCAGCAAGTATTTGATGCTGGTATCGCCCGAGATGCACCATGCAGGTGAATTGCCGGGGGTTTGCAGAGAAACGGATATAGTAGCTCCTTTGTTTGCAGCTGCATAGAGACCACCGGAATCTGATCTTCCTGCGTCCGGGTCAGTCACGCTCAGGAGGTCCTCGTCCATGTCGTAGTTGTTCAGAAGAACTCGTCCGGTGTACATGTCGTCCACTGCTGAAATGACATTGCGCTGCTCATCATTGGAGAGGATGTAGGCAGACTGCAGGGTGAGAGCGCCAAATTTCTCCTTTTCTCCGCTTTCTGAGCTTTCCAGTCTGTACAGACCGCCATCGGCATCCCAGGACAGGGTGAGACGGAAACTGACGGTGGTATCCTCGCGGTCTTCCTTGGACCACACGGTGTCCATGTCGAAGAGCACGATATCGTGCTTTACAGAATTAGCCTCTTCGCTGGTAACCAGGCGTACGGAACCGTGGCGGTCCAGAATGATGGCAAAACTGTTTGCACTGACGAGCTCGGGGGTGTCATTGGAGTTGTTGATGGTCTGATCCGAGTTCGACAGGATGAGTGCACCAAGAGTCTCTTCGGTGTTGAGGTCGAGGCTGGGAGCCACATTGTATGCGTCGATGGTGAGCGTCCAGTCATTCTTCAGGGCATCGAAAGCGTTATCTTTCGGGTCAAGTTTTGTAGGGTCGCGGAAGTCGAAGTTGTCATCGATTCGCTCTTCCGGGTTTTTCGGGTCATCGTAAAGGACGCTGTTTTCATCCAGATTAGCATGAACCTGAGTGGCATGCTGGAAGAATGTGTAATCGTAAACTGCGCCATCAGCAGCTCTTACTGTGGTGGGAACTGCCATGGCTGCACCCATGAATGCCAGAATGGCCGCGCGGAGTTTGGTGGGAAGATGAAGTTTCATATATGGAGTGGTGATAAAAAATGGACTGCGGCAGTTGCCGCTCATTACACACTCTACCAAAAGCCACTTCTCATGGCAAGGTCAAAATGATTGCTGGCAGGAAAAATAAGTTTTTTTACCTGTCCAGCGCATAGCGCGCAGCCGCAATCGCCATAAAAACGGCGGTTTCTACGCGCAGGATGATGGGCCCGAGGCTGGTAGGCTGGTAGCCGGCGGTTTCACCGGCGGCATATTCAGCGGGGGAAAAGTCACCCTCTGGGCCGATAAGCAGCACGCAGTTCTGAGCTCCTGCAGCTCGTGCGGCTTCGAGTTGCTCGCGCAAGGGTCGGGCATGGGGGACGATGGCGCATTGAATTCTGAGTGCCGGCAAATCATCCCGCTGCAGAAAAGCAGCGTAGCTCTGGGGTTGCTCGACCACAGGCAGAGAGTTGACTCCGCATTGTTTACATGCCTCCAGCACGGTGCGGTTCCACTTGGTGGTTTTGGCGGCGGCGTCTCTGGCATCCAGTCGTACGATGGTTCGCTCGGAAATAAGCGGAATGATGCGCTGCACTCCCATTTCCACGGCTTTCTGGACGATGAGCTCCATGTTTGAGCCCTTGGGTATGGCCAGAGCCAGGGTAATGCCTGCAACCGGAGGCATGGGGGGCAGGGGGGTAAGCTCTGCTATGGTCAGGCTGCAGCTGCCGGCGGTGGCGGCGATTCGCCCTGTGGCTGCCTGCCCGCAGCCGTTGAATACCTCGCATTCATCTCCCACGCGCAGACGCATGACCTTGAGAGCATGCTTTGCCTCCTCGCCGTCGATTTCGACGGCGGTTCCGGCAGTCAGCAAAACACCGGGAGCATAGCACCTGTGCATGGTAGGAGTGAGGGGGGAAGAGTTTATTTCAGATAGCGGGCAGCGCGCTTGCGGAAATCTGCAACTTCCGGCTGGTTGTTCTCCTTGAGCTCTTTGCCGAAGGCTTTGAGCGCTTTTTCCTGCGAGGAGGAGAGTCTGGTGGGTGTTTCCACCTGGACCTCCACCATGAGATCGCCGCGGCCGGAGCCTTTCAGGCTGGGCATGCCTTTGCCGCGTACGCGGAAGATGGTGTTGCTCTGGGTGCCGGCGGGAAGTTTGAGTTTGGCGGGACCATCCAGCGTGGGAACGGTCATTTCGCCGCCCATGACGGCATCCATGAACGGTACCGGCATGGTGCAGTGCAGGTCCATACCATCGCGCGTGAAGATATCGTGAGGTTTGACCTCGATGAAGACATAGAGGTCGCCGGTTTCGCCGCCGTGGGTGCCGGCGTCGCCATTGCCGGTGGAGCGCAGCTTGGTGCCGGTGTTCACGCCGGCTGGCACACGGAGGGAAATCTGCACATCCTTGTGGACTCGTCCTTCGCCGTGGCATTTCGGGCAGGGGTTGCTGATGGTCTGGCCGGCCCCCCGGCAGGTGGGGCAGGTGCTTTGCTGCACAAAGAAGCCGCTCTGGCGTGTGACTACACCGGTGCCGTGGCAGGTGGCGCAGGTGTGGAACCCGGCGCGCCCGTCTTTGGAGCCGGTTGCGTTGCATTCATCACAGGGAACAAGGCGTTCTACTTCCAGTGTCTTGGTGCAGCCTTCAGCGGCTTCCTCCAGGGTGATTTCCAGGTCGGTGCGCAAATCGGACCCGGGGCGGCGCGGATCTGCTTTGCGGCGGGTGGCGCCCCCGCCCATGCCGCCGAATCCGCCAAAGGCTCCGCCGAATATCTGCGAGAACAGGTCTGCCGGGTCTGTGAATCCGCCGAAGCCGCCGGGGCCGCCTGCTCCGCCCATGCCGCCGTTCTTGAAGGCGTCGTGTCCCATGCGGTCATAAGCGGCCCGCTTATCGGCATCGCTCAGCACTTCATAGGCCTCACCCAGTTCCTTGAACTTCTCTTCCGCTTCCTTGTTGTCCGGGTTGCGGTCGGGGTGGTATTTCATGGCCAGCTTGCGGTAGGCTTTCTTGATGGCAGCCTCATCCGCATTGCGGTCTATGCCGAGAACCTCGTAGTAATCCTGTGCCATAGTGTAATGGGGGTCTGTGTGTAGGGGGGGGATTATGCCTCGGCCGTGCTTTCTTCCTTGGCTGCGGCGGTCACCACGTTTACCGGGCGCAGCAGACGGCCGCGCAGGTTGTAGCCCTTGCGGAGAATTCGGATAATGGTGCCTTCCGGCTGGTCGCTGGGTTCGCTCATGATGGCTTCATGCACGTTGTGGTCGAATTCCTGCCCGGGGTTGCATTCTATGGCTTCAACACCCTGAGAGGTCAGGAAGTCAGCCAGTTGTTTCTGTACCATGCTCATGCCTATGTATATCATGGAGCTGGTATCCTGCTGGGCCATCTGCATGCCCATTTCAAAATTATCAATTACGGGCAGCAGTTCCTCCAGCAGGCTGCGGTTGGCGTATCGTGTGAAATCTTCGCGGTCTTTCACGCAGCGCTTGCGGTAGTTATCATATTCGGCTGCGGTGCGTAGCGCCATTTCGCGCCATCTGGTCAGTTCGTCCTCAGGCTGCATGTTCTCGGCAGCCTGAGAATCGGGCGTTTCAATGTTTTCTTCTTCGGGTGTGGGGGTGGGTTCTTTTTCGCTCATGCCCTATATCATACGCCAGCTGTCAAGGGTGGTCAACCCCTTACGCGTGACAGTACCGGGAATCTTTTACGCACAAGTGCTGCTACTGCGGCGTGTCTGAGTCGTGCGGTGCGGCATCCATGAGAGGCCGGTATGATGGAAGCTGCCAGTTCATGTACACTGCCGCCATGCGCACTGCAAAAACCAGCACGGTTCCCAGTATGTAGGACAGCTGGTAGGGGCAGTTGAAATACTGCATGACGACGAACAGCAGACTGCCGGAGAAGGCTGCTGAGGCGTATACTTCCTTGGAGCGGAAAACGTAGGGAACATTGCCGGTGAGCACATCGCGCAACGCGCCGCCAGCCACGCCGGTGCATACCCCCATGCAGATGCAGACGATACCGGAGCACCCCAGATAATAGGCTTTGGCCGCTCCCAGCAGGGTGAAAAAGGCCATGGCAAAGGCATCTGCCACGCGGATGGTGCCCACCGGGGGATTCCAGAAGCGGGTTACATAGAACATGACCAGCGAGGTGATGATGGCCATATAGAGAAACTGCACATCGTGCCCCTCTACCCAGTATATGGTGATGGGTGAGCCGCTCTGTGTTATCATGCCCGAAAGCAGGATATCGCGCACCGTGCCGCCGCCCAGTGAGGCAATGGTGCCGCAGACCAGCACGCCCACAATATCCATGCGCACCCGGCTGGAGGCCGTAGCGCCGGCAATGGCACCCACCACTGTGGCGAATATGCAGCAGAAATAAAACAGCGGGTGTTCCCCGAAATCCTGTACGGCCTGCAGGTCGCTGGGATTACATGTGTTGAGAAGATTCATTTTAATGCCTTTGCCAGCAGCCAGAAAATGAAAAGTACCAGCAATACGGGCCAGAAGAGTTGAATGGCACCGATTGCCACCACTATGAACAGCACCAGTCCCAGCAGTAT
The DNA here is from genome assembly GCA_045614585.1 of Akkermansia sp. GTDB lineage: Bacteria > Verrucomicrobiota > Verrucomicrobiia > Verrucomicrobiales > Akkermansiaceae > Akkermansia. Next base: position 20,655 of record JAZLDD010000007.1, read on the forward strand.
GATGAGAACCGGGCCGAGCAGCCCGCTGCGTTTCAGGATGGTGAACAACCCGGGGTTGCGCTCCTCTTCTTCTTCTTCTCTCAGGTTGACGGTGTGCAGGGGGCGCCAGGTGTTGTTGTCTGCCCGGCGGACCCAGGTCTCATTGCTGATTTCTCCGGTGGCGCGCAGACGCACCAGCTCAGCCCCGCTTACGGGGCCGATTTTCTCTGTGCCGGTATCGTAATAGAACTTACGGGCCATGGAATTTCTTTATGCGTGAATAGCGCGGCCATCTGCTGCGAGTACGGCCTCGTGAATGGCTTCCGACAGCGTGGGGTGGGCGTATATCATGGCGTTTAGATCAGCATCGGTCAATTCGCTGTTCAGCGCCAATTCCGGGGCGGTGAGAAGCTCGGTGGCGTTATCGCCCACGATGTGTGCGCCCAGCAGCTCACCGTTTTCCTTGCCGAAGAGCAGTTTTACAAAACCTTCTGTCTCGCCCCCGGCCACGGCTCTACCGATTGCCTGGAACGGGAACTTGCCCGCCTTGTATTCAACGCCGGCTTCCTTCAGCTCGCGTTCGCGTTTGCCCACGCTGGCCACCTGGGGGTGGCAATAGGTGCAGCCCGGTACGTTGAGGGGGTGTTTCGGGGTGTGCCCGTCCACATACATTCCTTCTACGGCCTGTTCCGCTTCGTAGCTGGCGGTGTGTGCCAGCATGATGCCGCCTATGCAGTCGCCGGCGGCGTACACGCCTTTGATGCTGGTTTCGTAGCGCTCGTTCACTTTGATGAAGCCGCGTTCCGTGAGCTCCAGCCCGGTGGCATCCGGCACAACCGGTACCACGCCTATAGCGACCAGGCATACATCGGCTGTTATTTCCTGAACTTTTCCGTTTTTGGCGGTGATGGTGGCAGTTACGCTGTCGCCGTTATCTTTGAGCGCATCCACCTTGGCCCCGGCCATGCAGGTTATGCCCTGTTTTTTGAATGAGCGCTCCACGGCCTGGCTTACTTCGTCATCCTCATTCGGCAGAATGCGGGGCAGGGCTTCCACCAGTGTTACTTTGGTGCCGAAGCTGTGGTAGACATAGGATAATTCGCTGCCGATGGCACCGGAGCCGATGACTATCATGCTTTCCGGCCGCTTTTTCATGACCAGTGCATCCTTGCTGCCGATGATGGTCCGGCCGTTGAATGGGAATACCGGTACTTCCCGGGTGCGTGCGCCGGTGGCGATGAGAATCTGCGGTGCCTCCAGCATGCTTACCGTGCCATCCGGCGCGGTTACTTCCACCTTGCCGGGGCCGGGAATGCGGGCATCTCCGGTTATGCTCTCAATTTTGTTTTTCTTGAAGAGAAATGCAATACCTGCGGAAAGACGGTCGCTTATCTGCCTGGACCGGCCAATGACGGCTTCCCAATCCACACTGAGGCCTTCGGTCGCGATGCCGAACTCAGCAGCCCGTTTGTTGATGGTGTTGTACACCTCGCCATTTTTCAACAAGGCTTTGGTGGGAATGCAGCCCCAGTTCAGGCAGGTGCCGCCTACGCGCTCGCGCTCTACGCACGCTACGCGCTTGCCCAGCTGCGCTGCGCGGATGGCACCTACATAGCCGGCGGGACCGCCACCAATCACAATCAGGTCGTAACTCATGTTCTGTATTATACTCGTTCCCGCCATGCGTGGCAATCACGAATGTCGCATTATGACCCTGATTTGCGTTGCAGATGCCGAAATCGGGTAAACAAAAACGCGCCTGGGAGAACCAGACGCGTAATTGCGTGATGGAAAGCTTTACTTTCCGGTATCACTTACTTCTTAACGGGAGTCACCACGGGAGCGGGAGCAACCGGCTCGGGGGTCACCTGCTGCTGCTGCTGCTGCTGGCAGGAAACGAAAGCGGCGGCCGTAAGAGCGAGGATAGCGATCTTCTTCATAATTATCTTACTTGTTTTGATGTTGTTTGATGACCCGGCCAGGCAAGGATAGCTTGGCGGGCTAAACTCAATATAGCAGTATTTTCCTGCAAATCAAGCCTAAAATGATTTTTTTGCTCTTGACAAACCAACATTTATCTGACGAATGGTGCATGTTTTGTCTTATTTTTGCGGGTTTTTATGTAGAAAAAGATTGCAGCGGGCGCGTAGATGTGGGAATATCTGGGCGCATGATGCAGCAGAATGATACCATAGCCGCCATAGCGACAGCACCTGGAACCGGTGCTATTGCTGTTATCCGGGTCAGTGGCGTAGAGGCGGTGCAAGTGGTGCAGCGTTGCACCGGGGGAAAGGTTCTGCAGCCGAGGCTTGCGTCGCTCGTACGCGTGCGCGACGCGCGCGGATTGATAGTAGACGAGTGTGTGGCAACATATTTTGCCGGCCCTGCAAGTTTTACCGGTGAAGATACGGTGGAGCTGAGCTGCCATGGCGGCATGCTGGTAACCCGCCGTGTGCTGGAGCGATTGCTGGCATGTGGTGCCCGCCCTGCTGAGCCGGGTGAATTTTCGCGCCGGGCATTTGAAAATGGTAAATTGGATTTAACCCAGGCAGAAGCGGTCATGGATATCATTTCTGCCGGAAGTGACCTGGCTTTGCGCGCGGCGCAGAATCAGCTGCAGGGGGCCATCGGTTCCAAGGTGAGCGTGGCTGCGGATATTCTGATTGGTGTGGCGGCTCATGTGGAGGCGTATATTGATTTCCCGGAGGAGGATATAACGCCTGATTCGCTCGAAACGCTCCTGGCGCAGATAGATGAGGTCTCGGCCATGGTGAGGCAGCTTCTTGCCACGGCGGATGAGGGGCGTCTGCTGCGCGAAGGTATCCGCACAGCAATAGTCGGAGCACCGAATGTGGGAAAATCCAGTCTTCTGAATATGCTGCTGGGGTATGAGCGTGCTATTGTGAGCAGCACCGCCGGCACCACGCGCGATACGATTGAGGAATGTGTGGCGCTGGGCGGTCTGCGCCTGAGGCTTATCGATACGGCTGGTATTCATGAAAGCTCGGATGCTATCGAAATTGCAGGTATGGAGCGCAGCCGCCGCGCCGGGGCAGAGGCAGATTTAATTCTCGAGGTGGCAGATGTGACGGCGCCTCGTACCTGTGTGGATATGCCGGAAACCGGTGCTCATCGTCTCCTTCTTCTGAATAAATGTGATTTGCCTTCTCACCCTGATTGGGCAGATGCGCGTGAGGCTATCCGTATTTCCTGTGCTTCCGGCAGTGGATTGCGCGATTTGGAGCGGGCGGTGGAAAGGCTTTTCCTTCATGAATCCGGTGAGCTGGATTCTCTGGCCGCTATCAATACCCGGCACCGCCATGCTCTGCAGCTGTGTCTGAATAATCTCGATGCTGCTCGCTCTGCTATGCTCGCAGGAGTGTCGCCGGAGTTTGTCGATGTGGATTTGCGCGCTGCTCTCGATGCGCTGGGCTCTATCACCGGGCGTATTGATACGGATGATATCCTCACCCGGGTTTTCTCGACTTTCTGCCTGGGTAAGTAAGGATTCCGGTGCCTGGGTATGATTGTCGGCATGTAATTCAGTGTTTTTTGTCATAATTTTTAATTTTTGTGTCATTATAAGCTCAAAAATACATTGAAAACACCAAATATTCCCAAATAATGGCAGAAAAATCTATTTTTAGACAAAAAAATCGCCTGAAGCTAGAGTATAGTCTACGTTTTAATATTGACCGTACTCTAGTTTTGAGATAGAATGATTGCGGAGCCACCCCACAAGGATATCAGAAAGTCTGAAGGGCAGGCTGGTTCTCTTCCAAACCAAAAAAAGACAACACACACTATACATATGAAAAAGAGCCTTATAACGATGATGGCCGCTGCAATGCTGAGCACAACATTTGCCGGCGAAGCTACCACAGATACTTATCAGGTAACAGCTCCTCAGGATTTCAAGCGTTTGAGCGGTGCAGTACACGTGGGCGCCGGTACGGCCTACACTCTGCACGGTTATGTTGTTTCCCGCCCGGTGATTCAGGGTGAAGGCTACGGCATGGGTGCTATCCAGCTTGCTTACGACTTCGGTAAGGAAGGTTTCTGGAGCTACACCGGTGCAATTTCCTACAAGTCTCCCTTCTCTGGTCACACTCTGTATGGTAACCCCACCATGACCCGTGATCAGTTCACCATGGCCATGCAGCATAACAGCGATCCCACGAAGGCTGCTCTCGGTGCAGCAATGGCTAACACTCCCCAGCAGTACTGGAGCCAGGCTCCCATCAACGCCGAGGGTACCACCATGGAAGATGTGTACCAGGGCAACAAGAAGATGGGTTACAAGAACGTGGAGGATGAATTCCTTGTACGCAATGGTGTGAAGTACACCACCAATAAGTGGAATGTTGCTTTCGGTCACGACTTTGTGCACGGCGGTATTCCCGGCGTGGTGGTGAAGCACTACGAAGGTGCTGATACCTCTCACCTGCAGCAGTTCTTCGGTGCCTTTGAGGTGACCCCCGTTGCCTGGTTCTCCGCAGATATCTCTGCCGCCCGTACCTTTGATACCATGGAAGGCTGGTGGTTCGAGGCTCACGCCCGCCTCAAGGCTCCCATCGTGGGCAGCCCCGAGGACATCAAGGTGGCCGGTATCCTGGAATACGGTATGAGCTGGACCGCTAACTTCTACAACTCCTACCACAATGCTTGCTCCAACGGTACTCAGGCATTCTGGCTGAAGCTCTCCACTCCCTGGTTTGTGAACAACGCCAAGAACTTTATCCTGACTCCTTCCGTAAGCCTTAACTGGCTGGGCAAGGGTGGTATGAAGGCCAATGAGCGCTCCCATGCCAAGGTATTCGGCGATCAGTACAAGCCCTTCCGCAACTTCGCCGTGGTGGGTGACCTGACTGCAACCTACAAATTCTAATCAAACACAGCGTTTTACGCTGGAAATAACCCGGATAATATGCTAGCATAGAGTCCGTGGGCTAAAAAGCCGCCCGCTGTACCCAGTCAGTAGGGCGGCTTTCAAGCCGGTAATTTCTGCGAAACAGAAACTCTTTAATCAAAAAAACTTATGGTAAGTCTGCTTAGTCTGAAAGGGAATCCGGTGAATGTGACCGGTGAGGAAAATATCGTGAGCCCGGGCTTTTATATGCCGAACCGCCTGAGTGTGGCGGTGGGTAAGGCTCTGCACAAGTTGCTGGATGGCAAGGTGTGTTACCTGGTGGACCCGACCTTCCCCCCGCACCCGGAGGTGATGGAGTACCTGACCAAGAAGAAGGTGCACATCGAGTACTTTGATTTCCGCAACACGACCTCCCGTGCCGTCCGCGAACAGATTCTGGAGCAGATGCACCAGGGTAACAGTGTGGTATTCCTGCCTGGCCAGGTGAGCAAGCCCCGCGGCTGCCATGCCGACGTGCCCTCCCCCTTCCTCTCCACAGTTGGCAGCCTTCACATTTCTCCCGTGCCGGTGTTTGTGGGTTACTATGATGACAGCATCTGTGATCTGTTCCGCAGTGAGCCGAAAGCCGGTTACAAAGAAGAGCTGAGTATTCTGCCGCAGCTGCACCCCGGCCCCAAGACCGGTGAGCGTCTGCTTTCTGCCTGGCTGCAGCGCAGCTCTGAGCTCTACTCTGCCCAGCCGCTGCTGCGTGGTTCGCTGGCCACCGCTCTGGTGAAGGCCATGAAGGCCAATCCGAAGGCTGAAATCATCGACGGCATGACCCACAGCACGCTGCCGTTCTTCAAGGTGCTGGGTGTTTCCATGACCGTGGCCAAGATTCTGAAGGAGCGTGGCGAAAAGCGCGTGGGCGTGATTCTGCCTCCGGGCCCCGGCGGTACTATCGCTACGCTGAGTTGCCTGCTGGCCGGTATCACCCCGGTGCTCATCAACTACGCCTCCTCCAAGGCTGCCTTTGAAAGCACGGTGCGCCAGGCTGGTCTGAAGACCTTCATCACCGCTCGTAAGTTCATGCAGAAGCTGGATACCTTCCCCTGGCCGCCGGAGGATCAGCTGATTCTCGTGGAAGACCTGCTCAAGAACCTGAACAAGAAGACGCTCATCACCAATGTGCTCATGGCCAAGGCTGCCCCGGCCAGCGTCATCTGCAAGATGTACGACACCGATGCACGCCGCAACAACGATGAGGCTGTGATGCTCTTCACCTCTGGTTCCAGTGGCGAGCCCAAGGGTGTGGTGCTTACCCACCGCATGCTGCTGGCCAATGTGGCCCAGTGCGCCAACCGTATTCCGCTCAAGGAGGAGAAGTTCCTGGCCAGTCTGCCCATTTTCCACAGCTTCGGTCTGACGGTTACCATGATGCTGCCCCTGCTTACCGGATACAGCTTCTGCGCTTATCCGAACCCGACGGATGCCCGCAGCCTGTGCGATCTGTGCAAGCGTTATGAGCTTACCATCGTGTGCGCTACGCCCACTTTCGCCCGTGCCATGATGCGCCGCGCCGATAAGGATACCTTTGCTTCTGTGAATCTCTTCATCGTGGGTGCTGAGAAACTGCAGCCCGATCTGGAGCGCGAGTTCAAGGAACGCTGTGGTGTGACCCTGCTGGAAGGCTACGGCCTGACGGAGGCTGCTCCTGTGTGCTCCGTGAATATGCCGGATGTTCCGATGCTTCCTGGTTCGGCTTTCTATGTGCCCGCCGTGATTCCCCGCACCATCGGTACCCCGCTGCCCGGCATTGCCGTGCGCATCACCGATGTGGACGATGACAGCAAGGAACTGCCGCTCACAGAGCAGGGTATGATCTGGATCAAGGGTGCCAACGTGTTCACCGGCTACGTGGGCAAGGCTGAGCTGAATCCCACCATCTTCAAGGATGGTTGGTTCAAGACCGGCGATATCGGTCGCATGGATCTCAACGGTTTCATTACCCTGGGTGGCCGCCTTTCCCGCTTCTCCAAGATTGGTGGCGAAATGGTGCCGCATGAAGCAGTGGAGCAGGCGCTTACGGATATCTTCCAGATTGACCCGGCTGCTGAAGGCGGCGTGCAGATTGCCATTACCGGCGTGACCGACCCGCAGAAAGGCGAGGCCATTGTGCTGCTTTCCGCTCTGGATGAACACCAGCGCAGCTCCGAAGAAAAGGAGATTCTGCAGCAGATTCGTACCGGCCTGGCCGAGCGCCAGATGCCCACCCTCTGGGCTCCCAAGTATGTGGTGCCTGTGGAGGCTATTCCGATTCTGCCTACCGGTAAGCTCGACCTGCGCAACTGCAAGCTGCTGGCCGAAGAAGCACTCGCTTCTCTCATTTAAGTAAAAGTCATAAAATGAACAAGCTCCCGGGCTTCCGGCCCGGGGGCTTGTTTGTTGTTGCAGAGAGGAGGATTTCTATGGCTCCGGGAAAAAGAATGCAGCGGGGGGATATAAACGCAGAATCAGCTTAAATATTTGTGTTGTGCGTGCAGGTGCAGGATTTTCTGCTTGATTTAGCGTCCTGTGCTTGTTACTATCTGTTGAGGATTATAAATGTTGCTATGATGAAGAAATTTTCCATACTGCTTGTCTGCGCTGCGGTTGCAGCACTGCTGCCGGTTCATGCCCAGGGGCGCCGCGCCAAACGCGCTGCGGCACCAGCATCTTCTGCGCCTGCAGCAGCGGCTGGTTCAGAAGAAGCTGCGCCGAAGACTGGTGTGCGCTTTGTTATCTGTTCGCCTTCCGGTGCGGTCATGCCTTCCCCGCTTTATGTGCGCAGCGGTAAGGAGTTCAAGACACTCAATATCGGTTCCCGCACACCCAGTGTACGCGTGAAACCGGTGGGGGGTGTCATTGAGTTCTGGGATAAGAACCCGGCGCCACAGGCGGCTCCCGGGGAAAAGAAACCCTCTGCAACGCAGATTCCGGAGCCGGCCTTCAAGGTGACAGTGCCGGCCTCGGCGGGTGGAAAAGCTATGTGCATTCTCTCACCCGGCAAGGAACTGGAGAAAACAACCTCACTGTTTCTGAATGAGGGTGATTTCCCGCGCAAGGGGGTGCATGTCATTAACCTTTCTTCTTTCCCGCTTCAGATTATCACGTCCGATACGGCGGATTTCAAAGATAAGAAAGAGAGCAAGATTGGTGTTTATCGCCGGGAAGATGGTATCTGCGATAAGAACAGCTGGAGTTTCAAGGGTGAAAAAGGCCAGCAGGTGGCTTTCATTCTTTCATACTACGATAAGGAAAGCAAGAGTTACAAGCGTATCCGCTCCTCCTCGTTTGCTATCTCGGATAAGCAGTCGATTATCAATGTGGTCGTGAAGGATTCCTCTCGTAATCTTCCCAAGCTTATGCCCATCCAGCTCACCGATGGCAAGTAATTGACTTTAATTTTAAATCATCTCTCCATATGCCTGAAAAACTTACAGACGGACCTGTGGCGGAGCGCATCGCCCGCATTGGTGATCAATTTGCCGTCAGTGGAGATTTCCTTTACGGCGAGGAACTTCGGAACGGACATATTAATACCACATACCGTGCGTGCTATCGCACAGAAGACGGGCAGATTGACCGCTATATTCTGCAACGCATCAATGACTACGTGTTCAAGGATCCGGCGCAGGTTATGCGTAATGTGGAAAAGGTGACGCGCCACATCACCTGGAAGCTTATGCGCCGCCGGCGCGATGCTGCCGGGCAGACGCTCAATCTCTACCCGGCACGCGGCGGGCGTAATTATATTGTGCTGCCGGAGGAAGGCGGCATGTGGCGCTGCTACAATAATATTGAGGGGACACACACATACGATGTTGTGGAAAATACCCGCCAGGCGTATCAGGCCGGTTTTGCATTCGGGTCTTTCCAGGACCTCATCTGCGATATGAATCCGGAGGATATACGCGAATCAATACCGGATTTCCACAACACGCCGAAACGCTATGCCGACCTGCTCAAGAGCGTGGAGGCAGATGTGAAAGGTCGTGTGGCTAACTGCCAGGCTGAGCTTGAGCTGCTCAAGGGTTGGGAAAGCCGCTACTCCCGCATCATGGATATGCTGCAAAGTGGAGAACTTCCCACCCGGATTACGCACAATGATACGAAAATCAACAATGTGATGCTGGATGAGGAAACCGATGACGCTGTCTGTGTGATTGATCTTGACACCGTCATGCCCGGTTCAGTGCTCTATGATTTCGGGGATATGGTGCGCACCGCCACCTGCATGGCCAGGGAAGATGAAGAAGACCTCAGCAAGGTGAAAATGGAGATGCCCTTCTTTGAGTCTCTGGCGGAAGGCTACCTGGATGCCGCCCATAATTTCCTGACCCAGCGCGAGGTGGAGTTCATGCCCTTTGCCGGCTGGCTTATTACCACCGAAATAGGCATTCGTTTCCTGACCGACTATCTGGATGGAGACCTGTATTTCCGCACAGAAAAGCCGGAGCATAACCTGATACGTGCACGCAACCAGTTCAAACTGGCGCAGAGTATTGATAGCCAGCTTATCTCCATGGGTAAATATGTGCGCCGCCTCATGAAATCGTACCATAAATGATGCACTTTCCATTTCATTCTATTCTGTTGGCAGCCGGTCTGTTGATCAGCCCGCTTCTCGCCCATGCTGAGGGGTGGACTCTTGAGTCTGCCAAGTCTGCATTTGAGCATGTGAAGGCCGGTGATAATCACGTCTGCATCATGCATGACGGCTGGCACATAGCCTTCCTGTCTCATGATACAAAGCAGATAGCGGCTGTTCTCATTACGGAGAACGAAGATGCAGATGACCATGAATATGACCTGACCGATACCGTTTCCCGGGTGGCCGAACTGGTGGGGATGGATTCGCCTGAATCCATGGAGTTTGATAGTGATGGCCCGGAAACATCTCTGCTGGTTGACAAATCGCTTCTGGATGAATTTGCCGAGGATACCGAGCATGTTTTCAGTGGCAGTCCTGTGGAGGCTATGGCATATCTCCTTAATGATGAATACTTTTTCATTGAGAAGGTGCTTCCGAATGGTTTTATGCACTGGAAAACGGTCAAGAAGAGCGGCGTGGAGCTCATGATGCCTGTGGGCGTGGAAAAGCTGAGCGCCATTGAGGTGACCGGGCGCCAGCAGATGAATGAATACGCGGCTGAGGTGCTGGCCGAAAAGCTGGGTCTTGGGAAAAATACCGCTTCGGCGGCTTCTCGCAATGGGCTCTGTGCTCAGTTGCGCTGCACTGCGATTCCCTATATGAACACCAAGGGTAATGTGCTATTGGCCCGCACGGATCGCAAGGCTGTTATCGGCAAGCGTCAGGCGGCTGGGCAATTGCTGGCATCGCGCAATAGTTTTGCGCTTTCGTACCCGGGCAAGGCCTCCGACTGGCCCCAGGAAACAGATGGGGAAGAAGAGGAAACGGATGCAGAAGAAGAGGAAGAAGGGTCCGATGATGATGAGGAGGCTGTAGATGCCGGTGCGGATGCAGCTGAGAGCCCGGAGCCGCCAGGTCAGGCCGCCCGCGATGCTTATATTGAATATCTTCAATCGCTCTGATACAGAAAAACAGACGCAGCCGTGTGGCTGCGTCTGTTTTTTATTTGAACCTGCTTCTATTCAGAGTTCGCCGCGTTCTACGGCTGGCAGGATATTGTTCTCGTAATGCTTTACGGCACTTTTCAGGCGCGGAGCTATGCGGGATTCCGGGGCGCATTCATAGGCTGTCTTATATGCCTGGTAAACATCTTGATAACGGCGCTGCATGGCATATGTATCTCCCAGTGCGCGCCAGGCAAGCTGGGCCAGTTCCGGCTCCAGTTCCGGTGTTTCAAGGTATTCCTGGAGCATGACGACAGCGGCTGATAAATCGCCATCGGTGAAGTGGCCCCGCATTTTATCAGTGATGGCCTTAAAAGCTGCTTCCTGCTTGCGGAAGTTGGCCTGGCGTGTCAGCACGCGAGCATAGCCCAGCGTGTTCTGAGGATCCAGACTGTTGATTTCGTTGACAATGTCAGTATATTTATCACGGCAATTCTCAGGCACGGCGTTCAGCCCTTCGGCCAGTGCGGTTGCGCGTTCCATGCCTTGTAAGCCCCTGGCTCGGGCGAATGCGGCATCACGGGCGGCGCGCACTGCGGCTGCCTTCTCCAGTTCTTTCAGGTAATCAGCAGTGGTGCGGCGGGCTCCTGCTATCTGGGCATATGGCAGGCCATCGGCATCCAGCATCAGTACAGTAGGCAGACCGGTCTCGATGCGATGATAGACCAGCAACTGCTCATTGGCATTGCGCTGTTCCTCGGGAATGGCTGCCACGGCTGCTGGCAGACGAGGGAAAATAACCTCGACCAGCACGTACTTGTCACCTGCGGCTTTTTCAAATTCTTCTGTTTCCAGAATCTTGGTCCGCAGATGAATACACGGGGGGCACCACTCTTTGCCTGTGAACTCAAGCATAATGTCGCGCCCTTGTTCTTTTGCTATCGGTTTTGCGGAATCCACATTTGCCGCCTGAGGCAGCGCCCAGGCACTGCCTGCCAGAAGACCCAGCATGATAATTTCTGATACCCTTTTCATATAAATACTATAGCTCTATTTCTGTGTGCTAATATTATAATCAATCTAAGTTAGGAAAGTCAAGCGGATATCCCTCTTTAACGGATGTTTTCACATGTGTCCCAAAGATTTGGTAAACAATAGAAACATCAGCAACATTTTGGAAGAAGCCCCTATCTGCCCGACAAATTGGAATCTATACAAATTTTGTGGTAGGTTGAACCTGCACGCGGTAAAATAGCCGCGAGTACGGAGCAGGAATGAGTGGGTAGCTACCACTCATTCCTGGGTTGAGGACGCCCGGAAATTGGATAGAAAGGAAAC
>JAZLDD010000008.1:0-48289 GCA_045614585.1 Akkermansia sp.
AAAACCAGATAAAGAATTATGAGCAAGAGAACATACCAGCCTTCCAAGCGCTGCCGCAAGCGCCAGTTCGGTTTCCGCGCCCGCATGGCTACCAAGAACGGTCGTGCCATTCTCGCCCGCCGTCGTGCCAAGGGCCGCAAGCGTCTTCTGCCCAAGGGTGCAGAGGTGCATTACAAGCGCCACATCATCCAGCACGGCTAAAGCCCCGGCAGGGTTTCTGTAAGAGAGTACCCCGGGTGCTCCCTGCCCTGCAGGAGAAACCAACGCCCTGTTCACGATGCAGCTCAAGCGGCACCAAACCATGAAGCGAGCAAGCGAGTTCGCCATGGTACGTGCAAGCGGCTCATCCGCAGCAGGGCGTTTTCTTGTGCTCAGCACCCTCCCCTACACCGGCGAGGGTGCGGGCGCAAAGGAATCCCGGTTCGGGATTATCACAACCAAGCGACTGGGGCATGCCGTGGTGCGCAATCTGCTGCGCAGGCGCGTACGCGAGATTCTGCGGGCACAAGGCACCCCCCTGCAGCAGGGACATTACGTGGTAATCATACCGCGCCACACTGCCGCCACAGCCGCCTACCATGAGCTTGAGAAGGACTTCATACGCCTGCTCAAGCGAACACATTTTATCAACTAAATCAACCCCGCGGATGCTGAAACGCCTGGTCATCCTGCCTGTATTATTCTACAAAAGATTCATCAGCAAACCGCTGCATGTTCTTTGCGGACCCAACAGCGGATGCCGATTCCAGCCCAGCTGCTCCACCTACTTCATACAAGCCGTGGAAGCACACGGAGTCATCAAGGGCGTAGGGCTGGGTATCTGGCGCATTCTGCGCTGCAACCCCTGGGGCGGGTGCGGGCATGACCCGGTTCCCCCGACCCGCCGGCACAAGTAAAGTTTTCCCCCACATTTTCACCATTATCAACCTCTAACTAACCCAGATAAACAGCTATGGATAAAACAGGATGGTTTGTCGTATCTCTCTGCGTAGGCCTGCTTGGTCTGCAGTGGTACTACAACAGCACTAATGAGCAGCCCGCAGCCGCGGCAGCCCCGGTAGCAGCCACTGCACCGGCAGACCCCGCAGCAGCAGTAGCCACACCGGTCGCCCCCCAGGTAACCACCCCCGCCCCTGCAGCTCCCGCAGCAGAGCGCCGGGTGATAGCCAGCCTCACCAGCAAGAATGCTGAGGGCAAGCCCGTGGCCAGATACAATTTCACCAACATCGGCGGCGGCATCAGCGGTGTTGAGATGCTCGGGCAGGTGATCAACAGCACCCGCGATGAGCTCAAGAGCACCGATGTAAGCATCAATGCCAACCCGGAGGCCGGTATCGGCACCCTGGTATTCGGACTTTCCAACGACCGCGCCCCGCAGTTTGACCAGGCAGTATACGAATACCGCCCCGACCTGAGCAACGAGAACCAGGTGACCCTGCTGGGACGTGTGGGTGATCTTATCGTGCGCAAAGTATACACCCTCAAGCCGCTGAAACAGGGTGAGAAAACCATTGACGGTAACGCCTATGTGCTTAACCTGAAGGTGGATATCCAGAACACCTCCGGGCAGACCCTCAACGCCCAGGACTGGGGCTTATACGCTGGTGGCGCAGGCCAGATTTCCAAGGATGAATCTGCCTACTACACCTACTACGTACACCTGGAGGACGGCAGCTTCGAGAAAAACAGCGCCAGCGATTTCCGCCCCTGGCTCGGCAAGCAGAAAGACCGCAGCTACGATAAAGACGTGGACAACATGGAATGGGCCGGCGTAATGAACCAATACTACGCCTCCATCATCAAACCGGATAAGACCAGTGGCAACAATGCCCTGTACGCGGCACCGGCACAGTTCCCCCTGCAGGTAAGCGGAGACAAGACCGAATGCGTGGAAGTAGCCCTCGGCATGCCTGATTTCTCCCTGGCCGGCAAAACTGATTCCATGATGGGTGGACAGAAGAGTTTCTCCTACGATATTTTCACCGGGCCGAAGCTCAACCTCATGCTCGATGACATGACGGATGATTTCCGCATGATTGACCGCGTGATGGACTATGGCATCTTCACCATCATCGCTTACCCGATGAACTGGATTGTGAACCTCTACCACGGCTGGCTGGGCAACTGGGGCTGGGCCATCATTGCCATGACCATCACCATCCGCCTGCTCATCTGGCCGCTCTACCGCAAGAGCTACACCAGCATGAAGCGCATGAGCCTGCTGCAGCCGCAGATGCAGGCGCTCAAGGAAAAGTACCCGAACGACCCGCAGAAAGTGCAGATGGAGATGATGAAGCTCTACCAGCAGTACGGCATATCACCCATGGGTGGCTGCCTGCCCATGCTGCTGCAGATGCCCATCTTCTTCTCCTTCTTCTACGTGCTGCAGACGGCGGCCGAATTCCGCGGTGAGGGCTTTATCGGCTGGGTGACCGACCTCTCCCAGATGGACACTGTGTTCTCGTTCCCCTTCATGGGGTATGAAGTTCCGGTGAACATCCTGCCCATTCTCATGGCTGCATCCACCATCATCCAGATGCACATGACCCCCGCCACGGGCGATGCCACGCAGGTGAAGATTATGCGCTGGATGCCGCTCATGTTCTTCCTCTTCTGCTACACCTACCCCAGCGCTCTGGGTCTCTACTGGACCACCAGTAACCTCATCTCCATTCTGCAGACCATCATCATCCGCCGCCTGCCCGCGCCGGAACTCGTGAAGGTGCAGAAGAAGAAAGGCGCCAAGAAATCCTTCATGGAGCGCATGATGGAACAGCAGGCTGCCCTGGAGCGCCAGCGCCAGGCCCAGCAGGGCAAGTAAATAATCCCCCTCTTTCAATCACCACGCCCCGCAGCACCCCTGCGGGGCGTTTTATTTACATTTTCTGACATTGGGCGTGACGAATGGTTAGAAATGTGGTAGAATCCCGCACGCATCCAGCATACAGGCGATGACTACAACAGACTTTCTAGTAATCGGCAGCGGTGTGGCGGGACTGAGTTTTGCCCTGCGCGCCGCCGAATATGGCAAGGTGACCATTCTCTGCAAGAGCGACCCCCTGGTTTCAAGCTCGGCCAAGGCGCAGGGCGGCATTGCGGCGGTTATCGATAAGGATGATACCTTTGAAGAGCACGTGGCAGACACGCTGGATGCCGGCGCAGGGCTCTGCGATGAGAAGGCGGTGCGCACCATTGTGGAGGAAGCCCCCGCGGCTATCGAAGAGCTGCTCAACTGGGGCGTGGATTTTGATACAGAAAAGGATGGCGAATTTGACCTGGGGCGCGAGGGCGGCCATGGAAAACGCCGCATTCTGCATTCAAAAGACACCACGGGGCTTGAAATCAGCACCAAACTGCTGCGCTGCGTGCAGCAGCACCCGAATATCACCCTGCTCGATCACCGCATCGCTATTGACCTGATTACCACGGCCAAGCTCGGCTGCGTGACAGAGGACCGTGTGCTGGGCGCCTATGTGCTGGACCCCGCCACCGGCGAGGTAGAGATTTTCCGCAGCGACCGCGTCATGCTGGCAACAGGCGGCACCGGGCGTGTGTACATGTACACCACGAATCCCTCCACCGCCACGGGCGATGGTGTGGCCATGGCCTGGCGCGCGGGAGCCAACGTCTCGAACCTTGAGTTCGTGCAGTTTCACCCCACCACTTTCTACAACCCGAAGAGCACCGACCGCGACGGTCTCACCTTCCTCATCTCCGAAGCCGTGCGTGGCGAAGGCGGTGTGCTCCGCGGACCGGATGGCCAGGAATTCATGCAGAAGTATGATACCCGCAAGAGTCTGGCCCCGCGCGATATCGTAGCCCGCGCCATTAACCATGAGATTCTGCGTACCGGGCATCCCTGCATGTATCTGGACATGACCCACAAGCCCAAAGGGTTCATGGCAGAGCGCTTCCCATACATCTACGAAACCTGCAAGAGCTACGGCGTAGATGCCGAGACTGATTATATTCCTGTGGTACCCAGTGCGCACTACCAGTGCGGCGGCGTGCAGACAGATACAGACGGCCAGACCTCACTGCGCGGCCTTTTCTGCGCCGGAGAAACCGGCTGCACCGGGCTGCACGGCGCAAACCGCCTGGCCAGCAATTCTCTGCTGGAGTGCGTCGTCATCTCCAAGCGTGCGCTGCAGCGCATGCTCCGCACCTTGCCGCTGGCTCACAAGATGGAGGAATACCCCATTCCCGAATGGAAGCACGGCGAGCGCGTACCGCAGGATGACCTGGCCATTCTCTACCACTGCTGGGATGAAGTGCGCCGCACCATGATGGACTATGTGAGCATCGTGCGCACGAACCACCGGCTCCAGCGCGCTGCCACGCGCCTGCGCAACATCAACCGCGAAATCAACGAGTATTACTGGGGCTACCGCGTTACACCGGAAATCATCGACCTGCGTAATCTGGCTCTCACTGCATCCCTGATTGTGGATTGCGCCATCCGCCGCCAGGAATCCCGTGGTCTGCATTTCACACTGGATGCACCGGATAAACTGCCGACAGCCCGCCCGAGTGTGCTGCACAACTGGTAATCCGCCGACATGCTGCATCTGCCCCTGATTATCCTCCTGCTGCTGCCTATGCTGGCGCCCGCGCCAGCCGCAGCCCGGCAAGTAAAGACCACTCTCAGCAGCCACGATATCCGCAGCAGTGCAGCCAGCCAGCCCAAGCGGCGCATGACCAGGGAGCGTCTGCGCGCAGCTGCCATTAAGGCAGGGCCACTGCGCGCCACCAACGACCAGAGCCACCGCCGCAATTTCCCGGACCCGAAAACGCAGCGCCAGCGCCCCACCCCCGGCGCCTACCCCTGGCATTTTGATATTACAGCCACCTACTTCTACATAGGCGAACGCGCCACAAAGAACAACCCGGTGCCCAATACGGCCAGCAGCTGGGACAGCGCGTGGGATGACAATTACGGTGGATTCGATGATCCGAATCCTGCCAACAGGGACCCCCGCACCTATGCACCGCTGGGCTTTACCCCGCAGCTCAACCCTTTCTACATAGCGCTCCCCTATAATGATATAGACAAGGGAGGGCCCAAACCGGAGGCTGCCAAAGTCATCCCATGGTACCGCCATTTCAAGGACGGCAAATATGAATCTGTCTGCCGCGGCATGTGGGTGCAGATATACTACAATGGGCGTTATTGCTTCGCGCAGTGGGAAGATTGCGGGCCGTTCTGCACGGATGACTGGAACTATGTATTTCTGGGGGCCCGCCCCAAAAACAAGGCCAACAAATGCGCTGGAATTGATATTTCCCCCGCCGTGCGCGATTACCTGGGCATCAAAGGCGGCACCGCCACAGTACATTGGCGATTCGTGGAATTTCACCGTGTTCCCGGGGGGCCCTGGGCCCGCTATGGCAAGGATAACCCCTTCATTAACCCGGAATTGAAACACGCCATCTACAAATTTCAAAAAAAGCACAACATCATCACCACCAAGCCCCGAACCCACTGATTTCCTATGTTCAAAAACCTTATTTTCGACTGGTCCGGCACCTTGTGCGATGACCTGGCACTGACCCTGGAAGCCACCAACTATGTACTGGCGCAATATAACAGGCCTGCACTCACACGCGAACAATTCAGGGCTGAATTCCAGCTGCCCTACCCGGATTATTATGCCCGAAAAACTCCGGAAGCTCAGCTGGTCGACCTGGAAAAATACTATCGCCACGCCTTTGATAACGCAGTAACCCAGGTAACCATCATTCCCCACGCCAAGGAATTCATGGAGTTCTGCCGCAGCCGGGGTATCCGCTGCTTCATTCTCACCAGCATGGACCCGCGCGCATTTGACGAGCAGGCGCGCTACCTGGGGCTGAAGGATTATTTCGAGCATATTCACTCCGGCGTACGCAACAAGGAAGAATATATTTACAATCTTCTACGGCAGCACAAGCTCAACCCGGCAGATACGGCATTCATCGGTGATATGCAGCATGATATCAACGCTGCCCACTGCGCCGGCATCATCGGCATCGGCGTACTCACCGGCTATAACAACGCAGCCCAGCTTTCCCTTGCAAGCCCTGATTTGACCGTACCCCACCTCGGTGCGTTGCAAAGCTTTATGGAGCGCGGCGGCACCCGCCCCGCTACCGCCACCACCGACAGCATTCATGTGAATGGGCTGGAGTTCACCTGCCGCATAGGCGTACCGGAGGAGGAACGGGCCGAAGCCCAGCGACTGGTGGCCAACGTCTCCCTGACCCCGCCCGCCGGCTTTGCCAGCATGGGCGAAGACCTGAGCAAAACCATCGATTACGATGCTCTCTCCCGCCACCTGATGGATCTGGCACAGGCCGAACCCACAGTGCTGCTGGAGACGCTCTGCCACCGCATGGCCACAGCCTGTGTGAAAGATTTCGGAGCCACTTCTGCCACGGTGGAACTGCATAAATTCATTCTCCCTTTCACTGCCTCTGTATCGGTGCGCTCTACAGTATGATAACCTGCAGACTTTCGTATCCCCCGCATTCTTGAATTTGAAGCCCAATGTGGCGGATATGTCACCAAATTACAACTTGCAATAGTCACGCAATGGTGATATTATTCCGCTGAAAACGGTTTATTTTTTCAACAAACAATGAAATCCCATAAAACACTTGCCATACTGCTGGCGCTGAGTGGAATAGCGACAGCACAAATGCCAGGCAAAACAGAAGTTTTCGTACAGGCCGAAAAAGCAGTTTCCGGCAGAGACAAGATAGTACGCAAGAGCATAGGACGCACAGAAGCTATCCGCCACGTAACGGTGAGAGCAGCTGTGGAAGGCCGGCTGAAAAAAGTTCATTTTCAGGAAGGCGCCATGGTAAAAGAAGGCGATTTGCTGCTGGAACTCGATTCTCTGCGCTATGAAGCTGCGGTGAAGCAAGCAGAAGCAGCCATCACCCAGTTAGAGGCCCAGCTTGTATACGCCGAAAGCCGTTTCCGCCGTCTGGACGCTCTTGCAGCGCAGCAAGCCGCCTCCCGGGAGGATATGGAAACCGCCAAAGCAGCAGTAGAAGAGCTCAAAGCCCGCAAAGCTGGCGCGGAAGCAGAGTTGACCCGGGCCAGAAAAGACCTGACGGACTGTTCCATTCGCGCCGAAATCAGCGGCCGCATCGGCCGCATCCCCAAGGGTGAAGGCAACTATATCACCCGGGGTGAAGCTATCACCGCCATCACGCAGATGGATCCCATTTACGTACGTTTCCCGCTCAGCCAGAACGATGTGAATGGCATTTTCCACGGGCCTAAAGAAATCGGCAATGTGACCGATGTGCAGCTCATCACGGCAGATGGTCGCAGTTACCCGGCCAGCGGCCGCATCTCTGTGGTAGATAACCAGCTGACCGGCAGCACCGACTCTTACACCCTGTGGGCAGAGTTCGAAAATCCGGAGCAGGAACTGACCCACCGGGGAATCGGGGCGCTTTACATCAACCTGAATAATACCCGGGAAGTCTGCATGGTGCCGCTCACTGCCATTCACTACGATGCCAACGGAGCTTTTGTCTACATCATCGATGCCGAAAACAAGGTTTCCCGGCGCAATGTGATAACCGGCGCCGTGCAAGGGCGGCTCCAATCCGTCTACGACGGGCTGCAAGCTGGCGAAATCGTCATCAGCGATGGTTCTCACAAGACCCGTCCGGGCGCGGTAGTCCGACCGGTATTTGCCGATGCGGACATCAACGAGCCAGGCTCCGCACAGGGCGGTGAACTGGCCCCGCTGGAGGTAGAAACCGTGGCAGTGCAGGAAATGACGGACCCGACTATTGTCTCAGTAGAAGGGGCGCGACTGGAAGCCATCAATACGGTGGAATTGCGGCCTCTTGTCCAAGGGATACTGCAGGAACGCACCTTTGCAGAAGGCGACCGTGTACAGAAGGGCGATGAGCTGTTCCGTATCGACCCCACCCGCTACCAGGCCACCGTGGATGCATGCGTAGCAGCCATTAACCAGCTCGACATCAAGATAAAAGATGCGCGTTCCAAATATGAGCGACAGCTGAAACTCATGGAAGTGAACGCCAGCAGCAAAGACGACATGGAAAACGCCCGCGCCGCGCTCGCTGAACTAGAAGCTGCCAGACAAGCCGCCGAGGCCAGATTGGCCGTAGCGCAGGATGACTTGAACCGATGCATCGTCAAAGCTCCGTTTAGCGGTCGGATTGGTCGAGTTCTCATTTCCAAGGGTAACTACGTGACCGATATCAAGACCCCGCTGGCCCGTGTTGTGCAGCTCAGCCCCATTTATGCGCGGTTCCCGCTCAGCGAGAAGGATATTCTTTCCATCTACGGCAGCTCTGAAAAGCTGAAAGCAGAAGCAGAGCTCACCCTGGTGACAGCTACCGGCAAGGTTCTGTCAGAGACCGGCCACGTGGCCTTCTGCGACAATGAAATCCAACCCGGGACAGGCACCCAGAATGTGTGGGCTGTTTTCAACAATAATGACAACAGCCTCGCCCCCGGCGGCGTAGTAACCATCAAAGTGAAACGCAAGGCAGATTGCCCGGTCATCGGAGTGCCGGCAAATGCAGTCCTGACGGACTCCAAAGGAAATTATGTTTATGTGGTGAAACACAACCGCGCCGTGGCCCGACGGGTTATCTGCGGCAGCGCTGCAGATGATGGAAGGCTGTCCGTATTCTCCGGGTTACAACCGGGAGAGCTCGTTATAACCTCGCACCTGGCAGACATGGAAGAAAACACCCCCGTGCAAACAAAATAAACAACACACCCTCATACAGATATGTTTTCTGCATTCTTTATTCATCGTCCCAAGTTTGCATTTGTAATCTCCATTCTGATGATGCTGGCCGGCTTGCTCTGCCTGAGCAAAATGCCAGTCTCCGAATACCCGGAGGTCTCGCCGCCCACCATTTCGGTGCGCATGACCTACGCTGGTGCCAGTGCTGAAGAAGTGGCCCAGGTAGTGGCTGCACCGGTTGAAGAGCAGCTCATCGGCATGGATGACCTGGAATACTTCTACTCTTCCTGCGGTAATGACGGTTCATTCAGCCTTACACTCATCTTCCGCACCGGCACAAATGATGATATGGCCATGGTGAATGTTTCCAACGCCATCAAGCGGGTGGAAGCAAAACTGCCCAGCGAAATCAAACAGACCGGCTATAATGTGCATAAACGCAGCGGTGACATGCTCTGCTTCATCAACTTCATGTGCGATGAAAACAAGATGAGTATTCTGGACCTCTCCAACTGGCTGCGCATGAATGTAAAGGATAAAATCTGCCAGGTAGATGGTGTATCCAGCGCAGATATTATTCCGAGCCGCAACTACTCCATGCGCGTGTGGATGAACACCACCCGCATGAGCGCTCTGAACATAACCCCGGCAGATGTGAGTGAAGCTATCAGAGCCCAGAACGTACAAGCCGCTGCCGGTTCAGTGGGTGCAGAAGACATTCAATCATACGCCACCTTCAAAGTAACGGCTACCGGCCGACTCAAAACAGCCGAGGAATTCGGCAATATTGTCGTAAAACGAGGTCAGGATGGCCATGTCACCAAGCTCAAGGACATAGCTACCGTAGAGTTGGGAGCCGAGAGAAACACCGGTTACAGCCGACTCAACGGCATGGACAATGTAGGCATGATTATTCACCAGAATAACGATGCCAACGCTCTCGCCACTGTGGCCAAGGTGCAGGAAGCAATGAAGCAGATTGAGAAGAATTTCCCGGAGGGCATGGAGTGGCGCATGGGCTATGACCCCACACAGGCCATTGATGCCACCATGGATGAAATTATAGAGACACTGGTGATAGCACTGCTGCTGGTAGTGCTGGTGACCTATCTTTTCCTGCAAGACTGGCGAGCCACACTGATACCGGCCATAGCCATCCCGGTTTCCCTGCTGGGCGCATTCATGGTCATGTACCCGCTTGGGTATTCCATTAACGTGCTGACCATGTTCGGTCTCATTCTGGTTATCGGCTCGCTGGTGGACGATGCCATCGTGGTGGTGGAAAATGTAATGCGAATCATCCAGGAAGAAAAACTCTCTCCCAAGGAAGCCACCATCAAGAGCATGAAGCAGATTACCGGCGCCATCATCGCCACAACACTGGTAACGCTGGCCGTGTATGTTCCCATTGCCTTCTATGGCGGCATGGTGGGCGTGATTTACACCCAGTTCTCCGTGACCATGTGCGTGGCGCTCTGCATCTCAACCGTCAATGCATTGACCCTCTCCCCTGCACTTTGTGCACTCATCCTGCGACCGGCCGGCACAAAGCCGAACAAGCTGGCAGCTGCCCTTTTCTGGCCGTTCAACTGGATTCTGGAAACCAGCCGCCGCATCTATCTGTGGGGTGCCGGCATTCTGGTCCGCAACGCGTGGCTGACCGTACTGCTGCTGCTGCTGGTTCTGGCTGGCAACTACTTCTACTTTGCCGGTGTCCCTGCGAGCTGGCAGTCCTTGGTAGGCAGCGATGGCAAAGCAGCTGCCGTCGGCACTATCAAACCCGCGAACCTGCTGGCCCCCCCCGCGCTGAACAACTCTTTCATACCCACTGAGGATAAAGGCAGTTTGTTCGTGATGGTGACCATGGAAGGCACAGCTACCGCAAAACAGCGTACTGATAAAGTGATGCGGCAGATTGAAAAACGCGTTATCGGCATGCCCGGCGTCGAAATGGTCACAGCCCAGAGCGGATACAGCTTTGCAAGTGGCTCCGGTGAGCACAGTGGTATGATGATTGTGCTGCTCACCCACTGGGATGAGCGCCAGAGCCCCGATATGCACGCCAGCCGCATTGCTGAGCGTATCAACGCCGCCTGCGCTGACATCCCCCAGGCCAGCATCATGGCCATGACTCCGCCTGCCATCCGTGGTCTGGGCATTGCAGGCGGTGTAAGCGCCGTGCTGCAGGTTTCCGGTGATGCCACGCCACAGGATCTGGGGCTGGCCGTCAAGGAACTCCAGGAGCGGCTCATGAAGCGCAGCGACCTCGTATCCCGCACCCGCAGTGAATATGACGCCGAGACTCCGCAGGTGCATCTGGAAATCAACCGTGAAAAAGCCCAGTCGCTCAATATACCGGTGGACAGCATCTTCCGCACCCTGCAGAGCGTGATGTCCTCATCCTATGTGAATGACTTCACCCTGAATGGTTTCAATTTCAAAGTGCAGATTCAGGGTGGCACCCCGGACCGCCGGACGGCAGATGACATTCTGAACCAGATGGTGAGAAATGAAAAAGGAGAAATGGTACCGCTCTCTGCCGTCTGCTCACTTTCATACCGCATGGGGCCGGGGCGTTACAACCGATTCAACCAGTATATGAGTGCGGATATTTCCGTAACCCCGGCCATGGGGGTAGGCTCCGGCCAGATTATGGCTGAAATCGAACGCATCGTTGCTGAAATGAATAAGGAAGAGCGAGCCGCCGGCCGCAATCTGCTCTGGGAAGTAAGCTGGAAAGACCTCTCCTACCAGGAGCGGCAGAATGATGGCAAGATTGGTCCGCTGATTGCCATGGCCATGCTCTTTGCCTATCTCTTCCTGGTGGCGCAGTATGAAAGCTGGACCACCCCGGTACCGGTCATGCTCTCAGTAAGCGTAGCCACCATGGGCGCGCTCATGGGTGCACAGCTCTTCGGTCTGAGTATGTCCATTTATGTGCAGCTGGGGCTTCTCATGCTCATTGGCCTGGCCGCCAAAAACGCCATTCTCATGGTGGAATTCAGTAAGGAAAATCACGCAGAAGGCATAGCGGTGAAACAAGCTGCTCTGAATGGAGCCAGCATGCGTTACCGCGCCGTGCTCATGACCGCGGTTTCATTCCTCTTCGGTGTGTTCCCGCTGGTAGTTGCCACAGGTTCCGGTGCCGCCAGCCGCATCGAAATCGGCGTCACGACCTTCTGCGGCATGCTTCTGGCTACGGTATTCGGTATTTTCATGGTACCTGGCTTATACGCCGTGTTTGCCCGCATGCGCGACTGGACCGCTGCCAAAGCACGGGGCGAAAAACTGCCGCAATAATTCACATCTGTTCACACACTCAGTACCCGCCGGTAATTCAGTTGAATCCGGCGGGTATTTTTTTCGCGAAAGCCACTTGACCACCCCCACTACGATAGCATATAATGCTGCATATGATGAAGAAAACCTTACTCCTCATGCTGGCGGCGGGCGTCATCTGCTCATGCCAGCAGGCTCCCCGCCCCTGCATTCAGGTGGAAGTCCCCATCTATACCACTACTAAAGTCGCGCCGGCAAAGAAAAAATCAAAAAGAGTGAAAAAAGCAGCTAAGCCACGCGAAATCACTCAGGTGAGCATGGTTACTCTGACGGGGCCTGAAGCAAAAGAGTGGGACATGTTCGATCGCGGAGACGCTGTAATGAAATACAACGAAATGCCGCTGCACCATAAAGAGATTCTCTTTGAGACAATTGCACGCGTCTATGCGAATCTGCCAGCCGACAACATACTGAGCAGCGAAGCTATTAACACCGGGATATGGAAAGAAGTATCGGATAAAGGGGTAGACCTCAGCTTCGGTGAGGATCCGGCCGACTGGCATCCCTATCTCATGTACATCCACCCGATTGCTATTGCGGAAATGACCAGTTTCTATATCAATGCCAAAGCCGGCAGCATCTCCAACGACGAGCTGGACCAATGGCAGAAGGCCGGGTGCAATCTCATCAACGCCGCTCCTGATAATTTCTGCATGGCGGCCATGCTTACCCGCCGCAATGAGCTTGCAGAAGCCGGTATCATCATCACAGAAACTGCCGATGGGAGATACAAGGCTGAAGCTCGCAAAATGGACTGGGAGCAATACAGAGCCCGCCCCCAGCAGTAAACAAGGTGCATACCTTACATGCAGACACCCCGGTTGCGTTCGCCCCGGGGTGTTTTTTCCTCTCTTTTATCGGGAAGGCTTGCGACGGCCATGGCTCTCATCGTTCCACTCCGCCGATTCATATTTACTGGCGCAAAGCTCCGCCAGTTCTGCGTTGAATCCAGGATACGGCTCATCGCCCTCCACGATATGCACCACCGGGGCCAGAGCCTCTGCCAGCTTCATCGGCCAGCCTGCAGCCGGGTTACACTGCTGGATAAGGCCCTGGTGCAACACAGCGCCTTTATAACGGCGCTGACCGGCCCCGGCAAGCTTCTGACCGCTGGAATCTATGATATCGCTCTTGACCGGGCTGGCCCAGCAAGCCCGGCCACCATCGGGGGCATCCTCAGTCAGCAGCGTGCACTCCACCCCGCTCTGCTGCAAGGCAGCTGCCAGAGCGCCATGAATCCAAAGGTACAGCTGATCTGCCGGTGGATACATCACCCCTTCCTTTCCCGGCAGAGTCACTGTATACGTATAGCCGATACGGTGGTCCACTATACCGCCGCCCGTCCAGCGGCGGATATATTCCTCTGCACCTGGGAAAATGGCCGCAGCCTCAGTTGCAGTATCAAAATAGCCGAAACTCACCGCACTACGCCCCCAGGTATAGATACGCAGCCACGCCTCATCCCGGCGGGCAAGAAGTTCATCTGCGGCCATATTCGGGTAGCCGGTGCGGGGAACCGGGTCAATCCAAAGCGTGATGGCTCCGGGGAGCACATCACGCTGCTGAGTCTGCATTTGCATAAAAGGA
This sequence comes from Akkermansia sp., assembly GCA_045614585.1. GTDB lineage: Bacteria > Verrucomicrobiota > Verrucomicrobiia > Verrucomicrobiales > Akkermansiaceae > Akkermansia. Next base: position 13,653 of record JAZLDD010000008.1, read on the forward strand.
AGAAAGGGAAATCAGAGCGGCTGAGGAAGCTTCACCAGGCGAGAATATGACCGCGTATATTTAGCAAAGAAATCGGCTATCTTCTTAGGCGCGCGGCGGCGTTTCTGGCGAATCTGCTCCACCATGGCCACGCCCTCTTCCGTAAGAACGGTAATGGATACCGTGGCCGAATCGATGCGGGCGTTTTCATATACCGAGCCACCGGCTTCTATACGGTCGCCATATACAGCCACTTTGTTCGTCTCTCGATTCGTGGCCACAATCGGAACATTCACCATCTCATACTCCACCCGGCCATCCTCGGCGTCGGCCTTGGAATCAGCGTAGCGAATAGTGAATGTGATATTAAGCTCAAGAATATTCTCGCAGAGGAAATTCTTTTCATCATCCTCTTCAAAGCGTACATACGCAGATTCCAGATTATCCTTTCCCAGGAGATATTCGAAGGTGGGACGCGGAGCAACCACCTGGCGATAGAGAGAGAACAGAGGATAAACACCCTTATCAGAAGTATCGGCCCCGGGCAGATTGAGAATCTGGTCACGGAACATGAGTCTGTAGCCTATTGCATTCACATCTCCCTGAGTATCGCGGTTGTGAGCACGAGCTTCGCGGTAATTCTGGCGAAGAGACGTACTGGAGCTTACCGAGGGATTGCGATCAGGGGCACAGGCAAAGAACACGCACTGAGCCGAGCGTGGAATGTTGAGCCCCTTGGGCACATTGCTCATGTGCTCATCAGCTTTGGCGAAAAGCCACTGGTACTTGTTGTCGTAACCGCGCATCTGGAACGACTCCAAATCACGGCTGATGGTCTGCAATGCCACTCGCGAGCGGGTGGAAGTGCTCACATCCTCACTCACGGCCCGCCATAAATCTATACTCTGATTCGTCAGCTGCATGATAACCACCACCAGCATTCCGGTAATGGCCATAGCCGTCATCAACTCAATCAGCGTAAAACCACGACGAAAAATATTTCTTCCAGTTTTCATGCTTTAATCAGGTGGAATAATGTCAAAAAATCAGCGGCGGAATGAAAGATTGGCAGAGAAAAGCGGGCGACCAAGTTTTTTCCAGGACTTGCCCTTGTAACGCGCCGGATTGGGGGGGGACATATGATAGAAATCTGCCCGGCAGAACACGACGCCGCCCCAGGCATCGCGACTCCCGGGACGAGACACATAACTCTCCGGGCTGGCAGCATTCACGATGACGCCGGGTGCATTGACCGGCTTATATTCACCATCGCCCTTGAGCTCCAACTGGGTCATCTTAACCAGGAATACCGGCCCCACAGCATCGCGTATATCATCGCGGTGCACCGGGTCATCCATCGGGCAGGCAATGGACACTAACTGCACATTTTTGCCCGGCACGCTCTTGCTTGCAGGAACCGGGGGATAGGTTCCATCCTTTCGGGCAGGTTTTGACAAATCTGCCCGGTATGAGAACACCACAATGGCGGTGCTTGGATTGGCTGTTTTCTTCAGCCAATGGAACCCCTTGTCAAAAGGACTCAGATAAAGGCTCTCACTCGATGTACTTGCATTGCTGTCTGCCTGCTCGTCTGCACGCAGCAGACTAAGTTCGGCACGCAGAATACCGGTGATGCGCTCAGATTCCTGGCGCGTGAGGGCCTGGCGCACCAGACCACGGGCGGGTACAAACACAGTAAGGAAAATGGAAAGCAACACCCCCACCAGCGCAATAGCCAGCAAAGTTTCCATCAGCGTAAAGCCCCGCAGGCAGGAAAGAAAAGGCTTCTTTTTCATAAAATACAAATTATCATATTGTGTTATTGCACATCGCGGAACACCTGGTCATCCGTGCGCAGCAGGCTTACATCACCCGAGGGCCAGAGGCATATTCCCTTAGCCCCCGCGGGGCGCACCTCGCGGCCATCCTTGATTGTATCTCGCGGCACGACACCATCCGCCGCATTGCGACCACGCCCCGGGCGGCCGTTAATAAGCACAAGACGCTGGGGGCAAGTCAGGTTCAGCGGGTCAGCCATAGGAGCAACAAACCGGCCTTTCTCATCGAACTCAACATAGTAGATGCGGCTCTGCCCCCGACCGGGAAGGCGAGTAACCCCCTGGCCGATCATAGAGCCCACCGCACCATCCTCACGCGGCAGAGGCTTGCTGAATGTGGGAGAAAAGAACACCCCCGGCGGCAGAAGAACGCCGGAAGAAGTCGAAACCCACTTTCCATCTGCGGCCACATCCGTGCCATCAAAAGAATCCTCCTTACCGGTTCCCTTGCGGAACATCTGCACTGTCATATACCGCAAATGCACTGTATCCGCAGAGCTATCTTTGGGGTCTGCCACGATAATCAGCCGGGAATACGTATCATTTCCCTGAGCCGTGGCCCGGGCTTCAGTGACCAGAGATTCGAGCATCTCCACGCCGGATTCAATCCCGCGTCCCTTACCGGCATCTCTCAGCACCCCGGCGGCCATCGTCATCACGACCCCCAGAATAGCTATCACCACGAGGAGTTCCACCAGAGTGAACCCCTTTCTGACCTGACGAGAAAGCTTCTTCATATTCATGGCAAATGCTGCATGCAAAAATACGCCACTATACTTAGCAGTTTTTTGACGATTCTTCAATCTTTTTTTACTGATGGCAAGCTTTTATGTCTGCTTTTTCGTTTTGTGGTTGACCTTTCATAAAAAATAAGGTACATGAGCACGCGACATGACCATCCTGCAATCGCTCATTCTCGGCCTTGTCGAAGGGCTTACTGAATATCTACCCGTCAGCTCTACGGGACACCTGATTATCACCCAGTATCTATTGGGATTAAAGGAATCAGATGCGCTGGACGCCTACTCAGTCTGTATCCAGAGCGGCGCCATTCTGGCCGTTCTCAATCTGTATTTCGCGCGAGTCCGGGAAATGTGGCGAGGAGTCTGCGGGAAATGCCCGGCTGGGCTCAAGCTGGCAATCAACCTGTTGCTGGGTTTTCTGCCCGCCATGGTTATCGGATTCTTTCTTGCAAAGCCAATCAAGAACTATCTTTTCAACGCCGAAACGGTTCTCATCACCTGGGCGCTCGGCGGCGTAGCCATTCTTCTGTTTGTCCGCTACAGCATGAAAACCGGCAAAGGTCGGCGGCATGCGGGTATCGAACTGGAAGACATGAGCTGGAAACAAGCACTCACCGTAGGTTTCATGCAATGCATCGCTATGTGCCCCGGCACCAGCCGCAGCCTCATGACGATGCTGGGTGGACTTATGGCCGGTCTGAGCATGGCTGCAGCAGTCGAATTCAGCTTCCTGCTCGGACTCATTACCCTGAGTGCAGCCACCGTGTATGACTTCATGAAATACGGCGATAACATGGTAGCAGAAATAGGCTGGGAAGCCATGCTGGCCGGCACTTTCATGTCATGGCTGAGCGCCATCATCGCCGTCAAGTGGATGGTGAACTATCTCAAACAACACGGATTATCGCTCTTTGGCTGGTACCGCATTGCCGCAGCACTGGTCATGCTGGTGCTGATTCTTAACGGATTGCAGATATAATCCCCCTGGGGGACACACTTTCTGCTTTTCTTCTGCCGGCAAACGTGTAGAATAGACAAGACTGACCGGCATGAAATATATCAAGCACATTCTCAACTGGTTTCTGGACAATGCGCTGGCGTGGTTTACCCCCTCCTGGCGACGCAGCGCACGCGACACGATTGCCGCTCTTTGCCGCTACACCAATTATAACCGGCACACCTTGAGTGCGGAGGTGATTACCACCTGTAACGAGCACAAATCAGCACTACAGACCGCGCTTCTGAACTGGGATAAGGCAGAATGCAGCAGAATCATCAAACTGATAGAAGTGCAGTGTGACTCCATGCCCGGATACAAAAGAAGCGCCATCACCGAAATGGTGGAATCGTTTCTGGTCATCATGGTTATTTTCCTGGGTTTGCGGACGTACTATGTGCAACCCTTCCGCATACCGACAGGCTCTATGCAGCCCAGCCTGAATGGTATCATTCTGCATCCCGTGGATGAAGTTCCCGGCGTGGCTCGTCAGGCGTGGGACATGCTGACGCTGGGCAGTGCCTATGTCGAAGCTACAGCAGAAAATTCAAAACACATCGTCAATATAGAAGACCACCCCAAGTACCTGCTCTTCACGGAAACCACCCTGACATTCAGCGATGGCAGCAAGGTGAATATACCTTCTGCTCAGGGTGCAGTCATGCAATACCTCCGGCAGCAAGGCAAGCTTACCGAAACCCCGAACGGGCTTCGTCTGGGCAGTTACCAACCCGGTGAAACCATCATCAGAGCGAGGGTGGATGCCGGCGATATGATTCTGGTGAACCGTGTTGCCTACCATTTCCGCCAGCCTCAGCGCGGTGAAACATTCGTATTTGATACCAGAGGCATCAATACCTCCATGCAGCCTCCCTCTGTCGTGCGCATGAACGATCAGCAGGACGGCACTCACTATATCAAGCGTCTGTGCGGGCTTCCTGGAGACACCTTGCAAATAGCCCCACCTTTTCTCCTGGTGAATGGTAAAGCCGCAGAAGAACCCACCATATCCCGGATTGCCGCCGGCAAGCCCCCGTACAACAAAGAAGGCTATCAGGAGCTTACTTACCGGGAACATCCTCTGGCGTACATGACCAATCTCGGCCCCGTGCACCTTCAGAAAACAACCAATCCCACGCTCAGAGAATACGCCGCGCTGGGCGACAACACAACCAATTCACTCGATTCCCGCTACTGGGGGCCTGTCCGCCAATTCAACATCATAGGGCCGGCATGCTTTACACTCTGGCCATTTACTGACCACTGGGGAAGCATAGAATAATCCACTTCACTACACACAGTTCTCTCTCTGCTATGTCTGAAGCCGATACAATTACCACCAATGCCAAATCCAATCTGGCATTCACCCTGATGGATCTTCCGGAAGAGCGCCGGAAGAACATGGCGCGCCTTTATGCCTTCTGCCGCATCGTGGACGATGTAGTAGATGAACCCGGCATGACGAGCGATGAGCGCCACGCCGCGCTTGACCGCTGGGCCGCCATCATCACGGACAAGGTTGAAGCATCCGCCGGAATTGAAACAGAAGTGCAGAAACTTATGCGCGAACTGCAGCTGGACCCGGCTCCCCTGCTGGAGCTCATCGATGGCTGCCGGAGCGACATTAGCCCCCGACAGCCACAGACACGCAGAGAATTACTTCATTATGCCTACCAGGTAGCCGCCTGCGTGGGAATATCCAGCGCAACAGTCATGGGTGCCTCACCCGAGGCCAAAGCTTACGCCATGGCACTGGGCTACGCCCTGCAGCTCGTGAACATACTCCGCGATGTGGCAGAAGATTGCCGCGAACATGGGCGCGTATACCTGCCTGCGGACGACATGGAACTTTTCGGCGTTAGTGTGGATGACCTCTACAACCAGCGCTATAACTACCGCACCCGCCAGCTCCTGGCATACGAAGCAGCACTGGCAGAAAAATATTTCTGCGAGGCAGAGGAACTATACCAGGCCATGAATGCAGATGACCGCAACGCCCTCATACCAGCCCAGGCTATGAGCCTCATATACCGCACGGTGCTGGAAAAAATGAGAGACGATGAATACCGGGTTTTCGAGCGCCGGTACAGCGTGAATAACTTCCGCAAGCTCTGGTTCCTTCTCCGGGCTCGTATCGGGTCATTTGAGTTTCCCAGTGTGGCTGAATGGGGGTTCCTGTACAATGAAAAAAAGGATTCGTGAATCTGCTTTTTGCTTGCTTTTCCCATGCTGTGAATATAGAATCGTATAAGCAAGCCATGACCGATTCTTCCCTTACCTACCACGAGTTTAATGATTGCCTCTGGATTCGTTGCACCAGCCGTGGCAGTTTTGTTAACAGCCCGGCTCTTAAGACAATATCCGAAAAGTATATTGCCCGCAGTGGCAAGCTCATCGTGGTTGATTTGGAAATATGCCCGGGTGTAGATTCTACATTCATGGGCACGCTGGCTGGGCTGGCCAGAAAAATGATGGCGCAGGGTGGTTTCCTGCAGATTGCCTCTCCCACACGCCGCACCCGCGCCTCCATGGAAAGCCTCGGGCTGGATATGCTCGTAGACATCGACCCGGCAGATGCAGGTTGGCAGGCAGATATAGAAGACCGCCGGGCGCAGCTGGCTCAGGGGAGCGGAAAAGAAGCCACGGCAGACAACATGAACGAGCTGGATCGCACGCGTCATGTACTTGAAGCGCATAACACGCTGCGCGCCATGAATCATAAGAACAACGAAACCTTTGGCTACGTGTGTGAAACGCTGGAGGAGGACCTCATGCGCCACGAAGCCGAACTGGCCGACAGAGAGTGATGAACACCTCCCGCCAACGCCTGGTTGAGCAATACAGGGAGCTGCTGGCGGAGGTATACCCCGACTGTGCGGCTGAGCATGCCGCCGGACCTCTGCCGCCGGAGCTGCTTGTGCAGAGCTGGTGGTATACCGGACAGCTGGAGCGGGACGGCATTACCCAGCGGCATGGTGCTGTAAAAATACTGGATGCGGGACGCTGGAACCGCAGCGCCGGACCCGATTTCACGCACGCTGAAATCGAATTGAACGGCTCACGGATTCGAGGCGACATCGAAATTGATTCCTCCGCGCAGGCTTGGGAACAACATGGGCACGGTGCCAATCCGGCATTTAACAATGTCATTCTCCACGTGGTACTGACCCCGCCCCCCGCCGGTTGGTATACTCGGGACAGTCTCCACCGTGATATTCCTATTCTCTACCTTTCCTCTGATGCGCTCGAAAATGCCTCTCTCAACCAGAAGCGCACAGATGATACTCTGCCGCGCTGCAGAAAACCGCTGGCCGATATGCCGGCTGATAAAATCATCCATCTTCTACAGGCCGCAGCCGCCTACCGGGCAGAGCTGAAGCGCACCCAATTCCGCCAGAGAGCAGCAGCAGTGGGTGATGCCCAGGCATGGTACGAAGCATGGGCTGCCACACTGGGCTACAGTGCCAATAAGGAAGCGATGCACATGCTGGCACTGCGCGCACCCATAAAAGAACTTGGAAAGCAGGCTGAAGCCATTCTACTGGGGACTGCCGGCTTTATGGTACCGGTGCTGGCTCAGACCGCAGATTCCAATGCCAGGAACTACCACCGCGAAGTATGGGACGCCTGGTGGATGCTCCGGGAGCAGTTTGAACTGGCGGAAGGTCGACGTCTGCCATGGTGCAAATCACCGGCCCGTCCCCTGAATCATCCCCAGCGTAGAATTGCAGCGCTTGCAGCCACTGTGCCGCTCTGGAAAAAGATTATCCCCCTGCTCAATGCTGAAGGCAGCAGCACCCTGATAAAAATGCTCAGTAATCTGTCTCATCCATTCTGGGATACTCACTACACGTTGACCGCTGCTCCCATGAAACAAAAAGCAGCACTGGTAGGCCAGAGCCGGATAACGGATTTTCTCATCAACCATGTGTATGTCAATGACGCAAGTGCTCATGCCTGGAAAAGCTTCTTATCCATAAAACAAGGCCCCTTGCCCGGCAGCATTGACCGCACTGCCAAATTACTGTTCGGTAATAGGGAAGACCTCAGGATGACGCTCCGACACGCTTTTGCACAACAAGCCTTGCTGCAGATAGACACCGACTTCTGCGCCAGCCATATATGCCTGGATTGCGCATTCCCGGTCCAGCTCTGCCAGTGGGCGCATTAAAAAAGCTCCTGTTATAGGAGCTTTTTTACCAGAGGAACTCAGCGGGTGAGCTGCTTGCAGGCTTTTACCGTGTTGGCCATCAGCATGGCTATCGTCATAGGGCCTACACCACCAGGAACAGGGGTTATATAGGAACACTTGTCTTTTACCCCTTCAAAATCCACATCGCCTACAATGCGATACCCGCGAGGGCTTGCTGAATCGGCTATGCGATTAATCCCCACATCCAGCACCACAGCACCCTCTTTCACATAATCGGCCGTCACCATTTCCGGTCGACCTACAGCTGCTACGATGATATCTGCCGTGCGGCAAAGGGCCGGCAAATCTTTCGTGCGGGAATGCGCGATGGTTACTGTTGCATTGGCATTCTTAGCCACAAGGAGATTTGCCATGGGCTTACCCACAATCATACTCCGGCCTATAACCACGGCATGCTTTCCTGCAGTCTCAATGCCGTATGCCTTAAGCAGCTCCATGCAGCCCAGCGGAGTGCATGGAACAAACCCCTCGGCATCTTCCAGCACCAGCTTAGCCACATTGGCAGGGTGGAATCCATCCACATCCTTACGGGGATCTATGTTCAGAATGACGGCCTCCTCATCGATATGGGGCGGAGGCGGGCTCTGCACCAGAATACCGTGAATGCGCTCATCCGCATTCAATTGATGAATCAACTCCACGAGTTCCTGCTGCGTAGTTTCAGCCGGCAATGCCCACTTCTGAGAATACAATCCCAGCTCAGCGCAGGCTTTCACCTTGGAGCCCACGTACACCTGAGAAGCCGGATCTTCACCCACCAGCACCACAGCCAGCCCCGGCGTCTTACCCTGCTCTTTCAACTCAGCAATTTCCTGCTGAAGCTCCGCGCGCACACGCGCAGCCACCGCCTTGCCATCTATCAAAGTTGGTTCCATATATAGATTATTTCTCTTCAAAATCAAAATCAGGCCGCCCGTATGCCAACAGCGAGTCCAGCTTTTCCATATACTCTTTCTGCCCGGCTTCATCTAAATCAGAAGGCACATATAAAGGCTCCTTTGCCACTATAGTCACCTTGGAAAACGGTTTCGGCAGCACAAAACCATCCCAGGCTTTAGATATACGCCAGCAGCGCGGCACATCTATACACAGCGGAACTATAGGCAGACCGGAAACAGAGGCCAGGCGAATCACTCCGGGATGGCATTTATAGCGAGGACCTTTAGGCCCATCGGGGGTGATACACATGCAGGTACCATTATCCAGCTCGCGCAACATATCCCGGAACCCGGCCACCCCACGCCGGTGGCTGGAACCACGTACGGTACTCATACCGTAATCCTCAGCAACGGTGGTGAGCAAAGCCCCATCCTTACTGGCACTGGTGAGCATGCTCATAGGAACTTCGCCCTTCAAGCAATAGCGATACACGTAGCATGGCGTGAAAACACGATTGTGCCACAGAGCCACAATGCACTGCTTCTTACCCAGAATATCACTTGCAGCCCCACGTATCACAATCCGCTTACGGAGAGTGGCGCATACAGCTGTTATCAGCAACCACACCACATGCCCGGCCGGACGAGTCCACCATTTCGAACGCTTTTCTATTGATTTTTTACTCACGTATATGTATTTGTGAAACGTTAAAACGGAAGCGATGGAGCAAAAGGATCCTCCTCTGTCTCAAACGGATTATCCTGCGTTTTCTGTAACGGATGGAGCGAATCCACCGGCGCAACAGGAGTTGCGGCAGGAGTTGCGGCGGGGGTTGCAGCTTCTGGAGCTGGTGCAAGCTGCCCGTTCAGCAGAGTATCTGTCATCTTATTCACATCCAGCTTGTCAAAAGGCATGCGTTCCGGACGATCCCGGCGGGCTATAGCGGCCCGGGCTTCCACCTCTGCCATATCATCACCCGGCATATTGCCATGACCTTTGATGCGAGTGCTCAGCACAGCCCATTCTCCCATGGGCTGGAAAATCGGGTCCGGCAATCCATCGGGATACTCCACACGCGCCAGCACGGCGGGAATACCATACTTCAACTCACCGGAAAGTTCATTTGACGCATTGAGAATCAGTTTACCGCTGATACTGGCCATATCTCGTTCAGACAATGCACCGTTCGGCATCTCTATTGTCCTGGCATCACCCTCATGCCCGAGCACCACATACCCGCGGTGCAATGAAAGCGGATTATACTGATTGCGCTTGGAAGGCTCAATATGTTCCGTTATAGCCATCAGTGCCGGGAATGAGCTCAGGCATATATCGCGCAAGTGGAATTCTCCCGCAAATGATGGAGCGAACTCCCCACCGGAAGTCAGTTTGATTGTGGCTTTACCGCTTAATTTACCATGCGAAACAGCCACGGTACGGGCGGTAAAAAATTCTGCAAAGCGCCCATCAGTAAAATCTGCAAGGCTCATATTCTCTGACTCCACAGAGAAAGGCCCGGTCATGACGTCTCCTTCCTGAAGTTTGCCGGCAAAGGAAATCTTAGAGCGGCGCTGCTCAATGTTATCAGAGCCCTCATCCGTTGTACCACTGAATGAGAAATCATCTATACCCTTACCAGACACATGGGCTTTACCTTCCTCCACGTGCACAGATTTCCACCCCTTGATATTGATGGTTCCATCACGGAACATCACTACACTCGTAATTTTCGTTTTCTGAGGGTGGTACATATATGCCTGCATATTCCTCAACTGAACAGGCCCCTGCTCCGGATCGGAGAACTGAATATTGAAATTTCTGCACTCTATGCGCCGGAAATCCCACAGGTCCATACCATTCTGCTGCGGCATCTGCATATTGGTACCATCTCGCAGCACAATCAACGCTTGTTCAATTTCCAGGCATTCACTTTTGATACGACCGGTAATAAAGCTATCAGCATCAATTTTTGCTTCAATGCCTGCTAACTCAATCCGTTGCAACATGCTGTCCTGCGGAAATTCTGCCACGACCTGATCCAGCTTCAACGTAGCTCCATCTACGCCAGCTCCTTCTATCTGCAATTTTTCTGCGCCCCAGCGCTGGAGCAACTCCGCCTGGCATCTGTTCACATAGGCAGAGCCCGACATGGTCGACATTCTGTAAAAGACAAACACACTTGCGGATACCACAGCTAAGAACAAGATTGCGAGCACGACCAAAGTGCGGCTCCGGCTGCGGCGGCGTTTGTCTGCAGTAGTCAGCAGCACCCGGCGTTTCTTTGTGACGCGAACGACCTTACTGCCATCAGCTCGGACGACAACTTCGCGCGAGCGCTCCTGTGAAGGCTTATCTTCGTTGAGATGTTTAATAATGCTGCGAACCTGAGTCAGGTTCTCCTCCTCGTCTCCGTACTTATCGTCGTTATCGACCATGATTCTGTCTTTTTTTAATCAACCACATCGGATGGACGCTCTCCGGTGCCCGCACTGCGACCAGTCGGATCTACGACATCCACCTTCACAAACATGAGAAATGCTTTGCGAACTTTCTCTTCACCCTGAGAGCGGAATAATCTGCCGACCATCGGCAAATCGCCCAACACCGGGAGCTTATCCTCATACTTCACGCTCCGGGCTTCTTTCAAGCCACCCAATACTACAACCGAGCCGGTCCCGACCGTTAATTTGGTATTTTCCAAACGGCGTTTGAACACGGGGGTCAATATCTGGTTTTCTGAAAGTATAATTCTGGTGGATTGTTTTTCCTTGGGTGACAACAAATATGACTGTATGGGTGTACCCCAGTTCACAAATCCTTCCAGTTCATTGAGTGTAACGGTAAGAGCCAGCGTCACATGCTGACCATCGGGCGCTACGGAAGCACTATGCACCTGCACCACCGAACCTATACCGCCCACGGAATCCTCTGTCACACCAAAGCGGACAAATGCTTCGGGGTGCGCGGGTGATGCCACTACAGCATCCACATAGGTATCCTGATTATTATTGCCAGAAGATTCCAGCAAAGCACTGTTTCTGCCCAGATTAATGCGCGTGGAGCTTATCTGAGGCTCAGTATATGTCTCCGGATAAAAAATTTCATTTACATTGGAGAACACCACTTGCTCATCGCGTCCCGGAGCCATCACAATGCGGGGATTAGTCATCAGATCCACGCCTTTTTTCTGAGCAGCACCCCGCATAATCATCGTAACATCGCCAGAGTTCCACACCCCGCGGAACGAGAGTATCCCCGGAGCTTTCTGTGATGAAGGTCCATATGAGGCCACGCGCCCACTACTAATCAGGTTGTCAAGATTATCCGTAGTCAGAACGCGGCGCCCGGAACGAAGGCCCTCGGTTGCAGAGAATGATGAGCGAGGCATCGTCACATCAACATTAACAGTGGGAACCGCCGCCACATCTGATAACAGCTCCTCTTTTGTACCACTGCCAAACAGAGCCTTGGGCCCCAGGTTAAAATTGAACAACCACTCAAAGCCTAATTCATTCAAATCAGTCTCATCGATCTCCATGGCTATGACGTTGAGCACAACAGCACGCTCCGTTTCAAGCGGCATGGAGATAAGTTCCTCGATTTCCTCGTGATTGTACGCGGTATTACGAACCGTGAGCATGCGGGTAGAGGCATCGTAGCGAGCGGTTGCACCTTCGGGGAATGAGACACCCATATCCCGCAAAGCCACCACCGGATTCACCCGTTTCACCACAACCCGGGATGAGGAAGATTCAAAGTCACTTTCTTCTTCATCCTCCTCCACTGTCTGAGCATCAAAGAAGTGAGGGGGAACTGTGTATACACGCTCAACCATAGGGCCGAAATCTCGTCCGGAGAATGAGAGCTCTACCCCCAACGGCGTAATGTAGTGAGTGATTCCGAGCTGACTATCCAGAATCTCAAGCAGGTCATAAACCGATATATCATTCAGATTCAGATTCACGTGGCGGGACATGATTGTCTTGTATCCCTCCGACTCCTTATCTCCGAAGCTGGGCACGATATTAATCTTTCTGCCGGCACTTACGCCCTGGGCTTCAAAACGCGCCACCTGCCCCTGAAGTGCCTCAATGACATCATTTACAGGGGCGTCATCAAACGCAATCTCCGGCAGCACCATTTCCTTGAGCGCAGCCACTATCCGATCCTCCGTTTCTGCATCCTGCCGCACAACTGAACCGGACTCCGATGCTGCTACCTCAACTACCGATGTCTCAACAGGTGCAGGTTCCTCCCAGGACTTGTCCACCTCGTTGAGCGCATGTGCCCGGTAAGCATCGCGCGCAGATTTATAATATTGTTTTTTCCTGTTCTGCACCAGTTCCTTACCACGGCTCGCCGCAGTATTATAGGAATCTATCCGCAGCACCGCATCAAAGGTCTCCAATGCCTTATCATAATCCGCCAGTTCATAGTAGCCATATGCCAGGGAAAGCAGACGCTTCACCTCTTCTACATTACCGACATGCTGCGGAGTCAGAGCAGGATTCGTACGAAGCGGGTCCTGTGTTTTCTGCAACTCATTTGCCGCAAAATTATGCCCCGGAGAAAGAGTGAGGGCCTCTTTCATGAATTCAACAGCCTCATCAGTCCGCCCCACTTTACGATAATCCATTCCCTTGGCAACCAATGCATCAGCCAGGCTGTCCTTAATGAACTTCACTTGTTTCTCAGAAGCAGGAGCCTTCACAACCGCAGCCAGAGCCTCACGGTAGCAATCTACAGCCTCACTATACTTACCAGCAGTATATGCCGTACGCGCATCCTGAATCTTCTGCATTGCTTCGCGCATAGACAACTGGCGACGGGCTGTTTCCTGAACAGCAGCAGCCCCCCCATCTGCCGTTTGTGCAAGAGTTTGCGGAGCAAGGGTCAATGCCGCCGATGCCGCCAGAGAGAAGAGTACAGAGCGAGATGTAAAGCTATTCATAGCAAGTGCAACCATACTAGCAAATCTTTCAGCAAAAGTCACTCTAAAAGTGAGTACTGCTTTTATTTTTGTAGAGCCATGCGTATACAAAGCGGCGATTCTTCCCCGGGAAGAACCGCCGCAAAATATGGTTATCAGCTGCTCAGCATTCAGCAGAATCAGGCAGATAACCCTTTATCTTACTGATGCGCGTAGGATGACGCAACTTACGCAGCGCCTTCGCCTCAATCTGGCGGATACGCTCGCGAGTCACATTGAACTGACGGCCCACCTCCTCAAGCGTGCGGGGATTACCATCCTTCAGACCAAAGCGCTGTTCAATCACTGCACGTTCACGGGCATTAAGTGTATTGAGCACATCACCTATTTTATCGCGCAGAGAGTTGTAGGATGCACCGTCCATGGGATTCTCCGCACTCTTATCTTCCAGGAAATCCCCAAATGAGGTATCATCCGAATCACCCACAGGCTGCTGCATGGAAATGGGCTGCTGCGCCATCTTGAGCACACTGCGAACCTTTTCCACAGACATGACCGCTCCCTTATTAGGCTCTTCTGCCAGAGCCTGGGCAATTTCCTCCGGCGTAGGTTCACGCCCCAGGTCCTGCACCAGCTTCTTCTGCACACGCATGAGCTTGTTAATCGTTTCAATCATGTGCACAGGGATACGAATGGTACGAGCCTGGTCTGCAATGGAACGAGTGATAGCCTGGCGAATCCACCACGTGGCATAGGTAGAGAACTTATAACCGCGGCGGTACTCAAACTTCTCCACAGCTTTCATAAGCCCCATATTACCCTCCTGAATCAAATCCAGGAATGCCAGGCCTCGGTTGGTGTATTTCTTGGCTATTGAAATCACCAGACGCAAGTTTGCCTCAATCATCTCACGTTTGGCTGCCTCAGCATCCTTCATGCTCTGATTCATGAGCTTGTAATTCTCCATGAACTGCGAAACGGGCATCCACAGCTCCATTTCGAATTCTTTCAGAGCATCACGATACATGGGGTTCTCCGGGTCGGCCTCGCGCTGGCGCTGCACTTTTTTGATACGCACACGCAACTCTCGAAGCTCTTTGACAAAATCCTCATACACCTTACCCTTGAACGAAAAACCAGCGTACAACGCAGACAACGTTTCCAGCTTCTCTTCAAATTCCTTCTGCAGGGTTGCAACAGACTTCTTACGCTTACGGGCGGAGCAGAGCCGGGCATAAGCAGCCTGAACCTCAGCATGGCGGGTCATCACCTTCGTCACCAGAGGAGGCAGCTCCTTCAGATACTTATCGCGGCGGTCGATATTCTTATCAACAACAACACGGTCAAAGCGCTCTTCATTATGCTGCACCTTGTCTGCCGTATCGCAATAATAGATAGCCACTACACCAAAACGGTGCAGATAACGCTGCAAGTCCTCTTCAGCCTGATCTATCTTGCGGGAAATCTCAACCTCCTTCTGGCGGGAAAGCAAATCCTTCAACCCCATCTGCTTGAGATACATGCGCACGGGGTCATCCAGAATATCCAGCTTGGCCTCCATCTTTTCGGCTTCATCCTCCTCGCCGCTTTCGGTCATGCGCTGGCGCTCACCATACGTGTCTACATCAGACGCATCGATGATATCGAACTGCATACCGCGCAAGCGCTCCATGATTTCCTCATAGTCTGTGGGGTCAATCACATCATGAGGCAGAACATCATTGATATCATCGTATGTAAGGTAGCCCTGCTCCTGAGCCTGGCGTATCAATTCCTTGATACGCTCCTGAACCACAGGACTATTCACCAGTCGGCCATCCTTGGATGTAAGCTCATCCGCAGACAAAGGTCTCACCGCAAACTCCTCATCATCACGCACCTCTACACCGACCTCATGCAAGCGCTCAAACAGACGAGCCTGGTCATTATCCTCGGTCTCATCCGGAGGAAGCGAGTTTTCTATATCCTCAGAAGTTACGTAGCCGTTATTTTTCTTTGCTATGGCAAGAAGAGACTTAAACGCATTCTTAAGCGTAGCGTCGTCCGCAAAGAACTCATTCATCTCAGCCGCAGAAATCTGCGGCGTAAAATGCTTACTCTTCTTCTCCTTGGACTTACCCTCCTTTACTTTGGAAGCATTGTCGTCATTTTCCACGTTTTCCTCCTGAGTCACCTCATCGGGAACCGGGGCAAGCCCCATCATGATTTCAAACGCATCCGGCTGAGATGCCAGTGTATTCTCCAGGACAGGCTCCTTCACCATCTCAACCATCTCCTCGGCCTTTACCTCATTCTGGACAGGAATCGGCTTGGTTTTCTTTGGAGCAGCAGCTTTCTTTACTGCGGGAGCCTTCTTCTCCTCTACCTTACCAGCCTTAACCGTTTTTTCCTTTGTAACGGCCGTTTTTTTGGCAGATGAAGTCTTCTTGGCTGGAGCCTTTGCAGAATCTTTTTTGGGAGTCGACATAATAGTAGGTAAAATTGGGGGCATACTCCACCCTTTATCAAATTTGTCAAGTGTCTGGCAAATTTGCGTGAATTATATAGGCAATTTCACCTGTGTCAACCCACCAATGTTAAATATGACACATTTTTTAATTTTCTTTATTAAATAGCACCGAATTCGGCTTCCAGTTCGGCGGTTCGAGCTTCAATTTCTTCACTGAGTTTCTCCCAGCGGGTGTAGAGGTTTTCCGATTCACGCTCCAACTGCTGGTATTCCTGAGTAAGCTCCATAAGTTTCTGATTATCACTCATGTTAGCAGGATTCTCCAGCTCGGCAGATATGAGCTCCTTGCGTTCATCCCTGACAGCAATATCCGCCTCCACCTGAGCCAGTTCCTGCTCAAGAGGCTTGAGAATTTTATTCCGCTGCTGGCGGGCCATCTCACGGGCACGGCGGGCATCCTTGCGGTTACCACTCTGCACCTGCGCAGCGGGCGTAATTGCACTTTGCTGCAAAGTCTCAGTCTTAAGGCGTTTTTCCTCAGCCTCCACGGTTTCGAGATAAGCGCTCACATTCCCATAGAAGAGGCGAGGAGCATGCCCCAGGCGGAACTCCAGCACTTTGTTCACAATCGGATCCAAGAACTGGCGGTTATGGGAAACAATGCAATACGACCCCGGATATTCCTGCAAGGCTCGCTGCAGAACATCCTGACTCTGGAAATCCAGGTGGTTGGTCGGTTCGTCCATAATCAGGAAGTTGGCCGGCTTCAGCAGCATGCACACCAGAGCCACGCGCGAGCGCTCACCGCCCGAAAGAACCCCGATTTTCTTGAAAACATCATCCCCACGGAACAGGAAGCAGCCCAGGATATTGCGCACCAGCGGGCGGGTCTCGCGACTGGCGGCGGCTTCCACACACTCCAGCACAGTCTGCTCATTGTTCAGCACATCCGCATGCGTCTGGGAGAAAAAGGCAACCTGGGTGTGGTGCCCAAAGGCAAACTCACCGGAATCCGGCGCCTCGGTGCCGGAAATCAGGCGGGTGAAGGTGGATTTACCACTGCCGTTCACACCGACTATGGCAATGCGGTCCCCCTTGGACATGGTGAAGTCATAGCCATTCAGCAGCGTGACAGGGCCGTATGCCTTGCAGGCTTTTTCCAGTTTCACTACTGTATGTCCACCGGGAGGAGGCGGGGGGAAATGAAAACTCATCACCGCGTCATCGTCCTCCACCTCAATAAGCTCCACCTTCTCAAGCTGTTTGATACGGCTCTGCACCTGAGTAGCCTTAGTGGCCTTGGCGCGGAAGCGGTCAATGAACTCCTGAGTCTTGGCAATCTCGCGTTGCTGAGCTTTTGCCTGACGTTGCAAAATTTCCTTACGAAGCTTACTTTCCTTCAGGTAGAAGGAAAAATTGCCGGCGTATTCCTCAGCCCGCCCGTGATGAAAAGCAATCGTACGGGTCACCAGGCTATCCAGCAGGGCCACATCGTGGCTGATGATACAGATAGACCCGCGATACGTACGCAGGCTCTGCTCCAGCCAGCGCTGGCTCTGGATATCCAGGTGATTGGTCGGTTCGTCCAGCAGCAGCACCTCCGGCTCCTGCAGCAGCAGCTTGGCCAAAGCTATACGCATCTGCCAGCCGCCGGAAAACTCACCGCAATCACGTGCAAAATCCTTATCTGCAAAGCCCAGACCTCGCAGAATCGATTCTGTACGCGGACGCAGACGCGTGGCATCGCGATCCTGCAGAATCAGCTCCAGGCGGCCTATTTCCTCCAGCGTATCCTTGTACTCCGGAGTAGAAGAATCCATTGCCTGCAAATCAGCAGAGAGCTCATCCACCACCTGCTGCAGCTCCACAATATTTCCCACACTACCCAGCACCTCCTCCAGCAGAGGCGTGCCTGAAATATGAATACCATCCTGCGGCAGATAGCCCACCTGAGTATGTTTCGGCAGCAGCACCTTGCCATGGTCCGGCTCCATCACCCCCACAATACACTTCATGAGAGTGGATTTCCCAGCACCATTCTGCCCGGCAAAGGCAATGCGGTCCCCGTGTTCCACCACAAAGGACAGAGAATCGAACAGCACGCGCGGGCCGAACTCTATATGCAGGTCCTGGATAGCAAACACCATGAGCGGATAATAAAGGAAACGCCGGCACTCTCCTGCTCGGTGAGTGCCGGCGCTGAGGTAAATTACTTACTTCTTGAGCATGCTATTCCAGCGCTCAATGTTGCGAGCCTGTTCCTCGAAGAGGTCAGCGCAGTCATCGTGAATCTCAATGGAGACAATCTTATCACCCTGACGCACGGCATTCACCACGTCCTGATCAGCCGCAGAAATCACCTCACCAAAGATGGTATGCTTGCCATTCAGCCATTCCGTGGGTACATGGGTAATAAAGAACTGGGAACCATTCGTGCCCTGCCCCGTCCAGGTGCGACCGGCATTTGCCATAGCCAGCAGACCGGGCTTCGTAAACTTCAGGTCAGGGCGGCATTCATCATCAAACTTGTAGCCGGGGCCACCGCAACCAGTGCCCTCAGGGTCACCACCCTGAATCATGAAATCCGCAATCACACGGTGGAAGGTCAGACCATTATAGAATCCCTTGCTGGCCAGATTCAGGAAACTGGCGGCAGTCATAGGAGTCTTTGAAGCGAACACCGTGAGGTTGATATCGCCCTTGCTGGTCTTCATCGTGATCTTCTTATCAGTAGCCATGCGCGGCACCATACCACCCACCTGCATAAAAATCAAGGGCAAAAACTACACTATGCCGCATTTTGAGTAACATCACCACCTGCAGACTCCTGTAACAAAACAATACAGAACCTGAGATAGAGAAACGGCCTGTCAACACTAATCTTTATCCCAGCTCATCAACTGATGCTCATACGCGAATCTCTGCACTCGTGCTTGGCCTGCCAGAACAACACCTGTAAAGCAGCAAAGCAATCCGGTTAACACGCAACCAACCGCCAAAATCGCCAAAGGCATATGAGTTATATATGACGTCCGATAAAACTCCAACACCGGCACCGCACCAGCAATCAGCCCCAGCATTAACATCATAAACGTCATAACAGAAAAGAAGATTGCAGGACGGAAAAAGACAAAAATATCAAATATCAAACGCAGAATCATAATACCGTCCTTTACGGTATTCAATTTAGAGAATGACCCCTCCGGACGGTCTTTGTAATTGGTAGGAACTTCCACCACGCGGAACCCTTTATCAAGCATATGAATACTCATTTCCGTCTCAATTCCGAAGCCCCGTGACAGGATAGGATAATTCTTCACAAACTTACGATTCATCACCCGGTACCCGCTCAGAATATCCTTCAGGTCGCCATTGAACAGCCGGTTGATAAGCTTCATCACCAAGTTATTACCCCAGTTATGGAACGGTCGTTTATTCTCTTTACTGTATGCACCACCAGCATGGCGATTTCCCACCACAATATCGGCCTCATCCTCCAGCACCGGCTTAAGCAGAGCAGGTAAATCCGTCGCCGGATATGTGCAATCAGCATCCACCATTACATAGACATCTGCATCAACATCAGCAAAAGCCCGCCGTACTGCAGCAGCCTTTCCTCTGCGGCGCTCAACGATACACCGGCCACGCATCCCGCTCTCCGCCAAAGTCTGGCGAGCCAACTCATCCGTCCTGTCCGTTGAATTATTGTTTACGACAACAATCTCAGCATTCGGAACTATTGCATAAAACTCCCTCATAACCTGACAAATCGTCAGCTCCTCATTATACGCAGGGATTACAATGGCTATAGATTTCTTCGACATGTGGATTAATTGGTCAAACTCTACGGGGACATTCTACATTACAAATTAATTTTTGCAACAAAAAAACCATGCGCAAACGCACATATGCAACGCGCAGAGCTTGAAACAAGGGTAATTATATGCTACAGTCACGGCATGCCGAGGATTGCCCTGATTCAACAGGAGGCCGTAGCCGCCCCCGCCGAAAACAAGAACCGCCAGATGCAAGCCATCCGCGAAGCCGCTGCCGGCGGTGCTAAGATTGTATGCACGCAGGAGATGTGCACCACGCTGTACTTCTGCCGCACACAGGATTGCGAGCTTTTCAACACAGCGGACCCAATCCCCGGAAAATGGACAGATGAACTCTGCGAGCTCGCCAAGGAACTGAGCATCGTCATCGTTGCTGCCGGATTTGAGAAACGCGCCACCGGGCTGTACCACAACACAGCCTGGGTGATTGATGCCGACGGCACTTTCCTTGGTCTGTACCGCAAGATGCACATTCCCCAGGACCCCGGGTTCGAGGAAAAATTCTACTTCACCCCCGGCGATCTGGGATACAAATGCTTCGAGACCCGCTTCGGACGCATCGGCGTGCTCATCTGCTGGGATCAGTGGTACCCGGAAGCCGCCCGACTCACCGCCATGGAGGGGGCAGAGATTCTGTTCTACCCCACCGCCATAGGCTGGATTCCCGGGGAGGAAGAGCTCTACACCGCCCAGCACTGCGCCTGGGAAACCGTGCAGAGGGGACACGGCGTGGCCAATGGCTGCTATGTATGCGCCGTGAACCGCTGCGGGGTGGAGGGGGAAACCACCTTCTGGGGGCAGAGCTTCGTCTCCGACTACTGCGGGCAGATTGTAGCCAAGGCCCCGGTGAAAGAACGCACTATCCTCTTTGCAGATGTGGACCTGGCAGCCCTGGAAGCCCACCGCCGCATCTGGCCCTTCTTCCGCGACCGCCGCATAGATTCCTACAGCGGTATCACCCGCCGCTGGGGTAAATAATTCATGAGCACAGCCACACAGGAACAGAAGCAGCACCCCATCAGCGTGGTCATAGTGGGCATGGGGGGGCGTGCCTCCATCTACTCAGCCGTAGCGCTTACCAATCCGGAACTGCTGCATGTAGTCGGAGTGGTGGATGTGGCACCGGAGCGAGTGAGGCAGGCGCAACTCATGTTCGACCTGCCGGATGAACATTGTTTCACCTCGGTGGATGACCTGGTAAGCATTCCCCGCATCGCCGATGCTGCCATCAACTGCACCATGGACAGGTTTCATGTGGAAACCTCCCTGCCCCTGCTGCGCCACGGCTATGACCTGCTGCTGGAAAAACCTTACGCATTGAACGATGAAGAGGGAAAACTCATCATCGACTGCGCCCGTGAGACCGGACGCAAGGTCATGGTCTGCCATATTCTGCGCTACACCCCCTTTTACCGCTCACTTCGCCGGGTGATTGCCCTGGGAACCATCGGCGAAGTCATCAACATTCACATGGTCAACCAGGTGGGTTACCAGCATGAATCTGTTTCCTTCGTGCGCGGCAAATATGCGCGCGAGGAAGTCTGCGGCTCCGGCATGCTGCTCTCCAAATGCAGCCATGATCTGGATATTATGGCCTGGCTCATGGGCGACAATGTACCCGTCACCATCTCCAGCGTGGGCAGCGTGCTGCAGTTCAAGGAAGAAAAAGCCCCCGAAGGCGCCGGCACACACTGTCTGAACAACTGCCCCATTGAGCGGGATTGCCCGTATTCTGCCCGGAGGCTCTACATTGAGCACCCCATGCGCTGGGCCAATAACGTGTGGCACGATACGCACAGCAACCCGACATCGGATGCAGAGAAAGAAGAAATCCTGCGGCGGACTGATAACCCATTCAGCCGCTGTGTCTACCGCTGCAATATCAACATCGTGGATCACCAATCCGTGCTCATCCATTTCCGGGATGGCGCTACCGGCACCTTCTCCATGAATGGAGGTGCCACCATGCCCCGCCGCATTATTCACGTAACCGGCACACGCGGCGAGATACACGGCGACTTTGAACGCGAGCGATTCCATGTGCGCCTGATTGACCCGGACTCCCTTGGCGGCTATACCGAGCGCACGCTGGATATCTCCGATTTCCAGCAGGGCGATGCCCACGGCGGGGGCGACCGCAGCATTGTGCTCGATTTCATTGCCCTGCTGCGGGGTGAGCGAACCACCCCCGGCTGTCCCACCCTGGAGGACAGCATCGTGGGCCACCGCATGGTATTCCTGGCCGAAAAATCCAGACTGGCCGGCGGAGCCGTGCAGCAATTCTGATTCATGAGCGACCAGCCCATACGCTTCCGCTACCCGGATTTACCTATCTCCCGCCACCGCGAGGAGATTGCCGCAGCCCTGCGTAAGCACCAGGTCATCGTGGTCGTGGGTGAAACCGGTTCCGGCAAAACAACCCAGCTGCCCAAGATTGCGCTGGAGGTGGCTGGCAAGCGCCGTGGCAAACTGGGCTGCACCCAGCCCCGCCGACTGGCCGCCGTGGCGGTGGCCCGCCGCATCGCCGAGGAAGTGGGGTGTGAGCTGGGCGGTTATGTAGGCTACCAGGTGCGATTCGACGACCGCACCGGGGCTGATACGCGACTGAAGCTCATGACGGATGGTATCCTGCTGGCCGAAACCCAGGATGACCGTGACCTGCGGCAATACCACACCATCATTCTGGACGAAGCGCACGAGCGCAGTCTGAATATCGACTTTCTGCTGGGCTACATGAAGCTGCTGCTGGCCCGCCGGCCGGAGCTCAAACTCATCATCTCCTCCGCCACCATGGATGCGGGGGCCTTCTCCGAATTCTTCGGCGATGCGCCGGTCATCAATGTAGAAGGCCGGACCTACCACGTGGACATGCACTACATGCCCCCGCGCCACAGTGAGGAGGAACTGCCCGACCACGTGTGCCGCGCCGTGCAGTGGCTTTCCGAATACGATGCAAAAGGAGATGCCCTTATCTTCCTGCCCGGCGAGCGGGAAATCCGCGACTGCGCCGCCGAGCTGGAGCGGCTGGGGCTGCCGCACACTGACATTCTGCCCCTTTTTGCCCGTCTGGGGCTGGCTGAGCAGCAGCGCATCTTCCACCCATCCAAAGGCCGCCGCCGCATTGTGCTGGCCACCAATGTGGCAGAAACCTCTCTCACCATTCCCGGTATTATCTATGTCATCGACAGCGGTCAGGCCCGCATCTCCCGCTACCTGCCCGGGCGACAGATTCAACGGCTGCAGATTGAACCCATCTCCCAGGCAAGTGCACGCCAGCGCGCCGGCCGCTGCGGTCGTGTGACAGAGGGTGTTTGCATCCGCCTGTATTCTGAAACCGATTTTGAGAATCGTGATGCCTTTACCGACCCGGAAATCAAGCGCAGTGCCCTGGCCGGAGTCATCCTGCGCATGGCCGATTTGAAACTGCCGCCGCTGGGCGAATTTCCGCTACCGGATCCCCCCAGCCCGCGTCTGGTGAATGAAGGTTACAAAACACTGCGCGAAATCGGTGCCATCGACCGCCAGAAGCACCTCACGCCTACCGGTCGCAGTCTGGCACGGCTACCGCTGGACCCACGACTGGGTCGCATGCTGCTGGAAGCCGAGCACGAAAAAGCGCTGGCAGAGGTTCTGGTCATTGTAGCCGGGCTCAGCATCATGGATCCGCGCGAGCGCCCGGCCGATTTTGCCACCCAGGCCGACCAGGCGCACGCTCAGTGGAAAAACGAGGACAGCGATTTCCTCTCCATGCTCACCCTGTGGCGAGCCTCTCTTGAATTCAAAGAACGAAACAACCTGCGCCGCAACCAGCTCCGCAAGTGGTGCACAAAGAACTATGTGAACTTCCTGCGCATGGTCGAGTGGCACAATCTGGTGCAGGATTTAGGCTCTGCCCTGCAGGACACCATGCGCTGGCGCATTCCTCCCCTGCCGGAAGAGGCAAAACAGGCAACTTCCGACATGATTCACCGCGCCCTGCTGGCCGGAGCCCCGCTGCAAATCGGCTTCTGGCGACCGGAAGACAAGGTGTACCGCGGTGCCGGCGGACGCGATTTTGCCATTTTCCCCGGCTCGGGTCTTTTCAAACGCAAGAAGCGAGCCGAATGGCTCATGGGTGCTGAGCTGGTGGAAACCACGCGCCTCTACATGCGCCGCGCCGCCGTGCTGGAGCCCGAGTGGGTGGAGCAGATTGCCCCGCAACTCTGCGCCCACCATGCCTATGATGCTACCTGGGATAAGTCCAGTGGCCAGGTATATGCCAAAGAACGTGTAACCTGCGGCGGACTCACCATTATTGATGGCCGCCGCGTGAGCTACGCCCGCTACAACCCTGCCGCAGCCCGCGAAATCATGATTCGCGATGGCATCATGGCGCAGGAGATGAAAGACCGGGCCCCCTACCTGAAGCATCTCGCCGACATGCGCGAGCGCGTGCGCCTGGTGGAATCCAAGCTGCGCCGCCGCGACCTCATCTGGTGCCAGGAAGGCGTGTTCCGGTTCTTCGATTCCGTGATTCCTGCCGAAATCTGCTCCGAGAAAGCGCTTCGCCGCTGGCGGGACAAGATGGAGCCTCGCAATCCGAAGATACTCTGCGTGCCCTACGAGGATTGCGTGTACCCCGGCGAGGACGAAGTGCGCGCCGATCTCTATCCGGACGAAATTGAACACGCCGGGCAGAAATACAATATCTATTATAACCACGCGCCCGGTGAAGCCGATGACGGCGTAACCATTGGTGTACACATCGACCAGCTGGCAGGTTTCCCCGACTGGCTTCCCCAGTGGGGCGTGCCGGCACACCTGGCCGACCGCGCAGAGATTCTGCTGCGCACCCTTCCCAAGGATATACGCATGTTCCTCATGCCCATCAGCACCGCCGCCGATGATTTTGCAGAGGACTGGTTCGACCACGAGCCGGATCGCCCGCTGGCCCAGGCACTTGCCGAATTTGCCATGCGCCGCAGCAATAAATTCTGCAATGCATCCCAGGTGGACATGGGTAAACTGCCAGCTGAATTCATCACCAAAATCTGGGTGTGCGATGATAAGGAGAATGAACTGGCGTTAGGCACTCATGCCGATGTACTTCGTGAAAAGCTGGCACAGTATCAGGAAAAACGGTTCGAGAAAAAAGCCGCCCGTTCCTTCTCAGCCACGCCCATGACCCGCTGGGACTGCGGTGACCTTCCCGCCACCGTAGAAGTGGGCAACGGCACCGGCTACCCCGCCCTGCGAGAGGACGGAGACCGAGTGAAACTGCATGTATTCCCCTCGGCTGAGGAAGCCGCCCTGCACCACCGCCGCGCCGTGCGCAGACTGGCTCTCATCAAACATGGAGATTTTCTGAACAGCATTCGTAAGAAACTACCCATCAAGAGCATAGAAGCCAAGCTGGCACTCACCACCATTGGACAGCAGCCGAAGAACAACCTGCACGATACAGTGTACGCAGCCATGGATGCCGCACTGGCCTCCCCCCTGCCCCGCACCGCTGCGGAGTTCGATGCCGCCTGCCTCCGCATGCGTGAGACGATATACGACCGCATCGCCGGCCCGCTCGCCAAACTCTGGGAGCAGCTGGCCGCCACCGATGCCGCCGTGCGCCAGTATAGCCTGGTAGCCGGGCGCGACCGCTTCGGCGCCCAGATTGCCGAGGATGTGCAGCGCGAGTGGCAATGGCTCACCCGCCCCTGGTTCCTTTCCTCTGTCGAACCCGCCCAGCTGGCAGATTACTCGCGCTTCCTCCGCGGTCTGCAGGAGCGACTCAAGCGTATCGCCCAGCAACCCGCCGCAAAGGAACTGGAGCGTATCGCCACCCTCAACGCCGCCGTATCCCCGCGTTTCTTTGCCGAATACGACCGCCACGCCGATTCCCCCGCCTGGCAGACCTACGGATTCATGGTAGCCGAGTTCCGTCTCTCCCTCTTTGCCCCCGCCCTCGCCGCCAAAGGCCGTGCCTCCGCCAAGAAACTGGAGGCTGCAGAAACTTTACTGTAAATCAATTAAATAATTTTGTGTAAAAAACAAGATTGAATCTTGCTTTTTACACAAATGCAGTTAATTCACTCTATTTCTTTCGCTTATAAGAAGGCTCAGCTTCCTCGGCCTTGAAATTGTACAGTGGTTTGAAGATATCCACCACATCGACGGTGGGGCCGATATGCTTCAGGATGGCATCCATGCCCTTGTAAGCCATGGGGGATTCATCCAGCGTGCGGGCGGTCACAGAGGTGGTATAGATACCCTGCATCTGGGCTTCGAAGTCGGAAAGCGAAAGCTGGCGGAATGCCTGCGAACGGCTCATAAGACGCCCCGCACCGTGGGGAGCAGACCGGTTCCAGTCGTCATTCCCCTTACCGACACCGTAGATGCAGCCGTCGCGCATATTGATGGGAATGAGCAGCTTCTCACCCAGGCGGGCAGAGATAGCGCCCTTTCGCACAATGTTGCTCTCGTGGTCGATGTAGTTGTGCGTGGTGTGGAACATGTCCTGCACCTCCAGCCCGAGGCGGCGCACAATGATATCGGCCATCACCTCGCGGTTACGCAGGGCAAACTGCTGGCAGATACGCATATCGTGCAGGTACCGCTCGCGGGCCTCACCCTCCAGGTAGCAGAGCTCGGCGGGGATATCAGGCTGAGCCGCATTCCATGCAGCGCGCTGAGCCTTGATAGCTGAAGCAATCTCCTTCTGGCGACCCTGTGCTTTCAATTCGGCAATAAGAGCAGCCTCGCGTTCCGCCCGGTCGGCGCAGCCGGCATGGCGGCCGATGGCCTCCTGCTGGTAGATATCGCAGACCTGCTTACCCAGATTTCGGGAACCGGAGTGGATAACCAGGTAGTAGTTTCCCTGCGTATCGGCATCCACCTCCACAAAGTGGTTACCACCACCCAGTGTACCCAGTGAGCAGAGCAGGCGCTTCACGCGCTCCAGCTGAGGCAGGCAATGCAGAGCATCCACGGCTTCAAACACCTCCACCGGCTCTCCATGCACATACATACCGCTGGGAATATTACGGTGCATGATATCATCCAGCGCAGCGAAATCAGGTTTCTGCTTACCCAGGTTCACCGTAAGCATACCGCAGCCGATATCCACGCCCACAATGTTGGGAATGACCTTATCGCCCAGGTCAGCGGTGAACCCGATGACACAGCCCTTGCCGGCATGCACATCGGGCATGATTCGTACCTTGGCCTGTGCAAAGGCAGGCTGCTCCAGGAGCCTGGCAATCTGTTTCTGCGCAAGCTCATCCACCTCATCGGTGTATATTTTCAGGTTTTTCATACAGTTATATTAGTGTTTTTCTATGTACTGTCTCCCGACAGTACGGGTGTTCTTGTTGTTGGGGTATAGGATAGTGTGTTGCAAAAATGCAGTCTGTGGGTAGATCAGCTGCGGGATGTAGTGTAACACACCCTGACTCACTGTCAAGTCGTTTGGTGATTTTTTCTGTGGTAAGAGACGCGCCATGCTGCTCGGAGCCGGCCCCCTCCCCTGCATGGCTTCATGGTAGCCGAGTTCCGCCTCTCCCTCTTTGCCCCTGCCGTGGCAGACAAGGGCAGAGCCTCCACCAAGAAGCTGGAGAACGCAGCCGCCGGGTTATAATAAGCAGCGGCTTATCTGCCGGAGATACCGCAGTCGAAAAAACACCATATCATGCACGCGTTCTGTGCTTGTTAAGGAGCCCGCTATTTGCTAGCATATAGCGTATCTCATGAAATTACACCTGCCGCTTGCTCTCCTCCTGTTTACTCTTTGCCCCATAACACAGGGCGCGTTGTTGCACAACGATGTGGATTTGCTCACCTACACAGATTTCGGGCAGAACAGGGGGCGCTACAGCACCACGGAAACAAATGCCCTGCTGCAGGAGCTTAACAAGAACGGCATTTCCATCAGCTATACAGGAGGGCAGGAATCCTACACCATAAACCAGCCCATGATTGACTTCCACTGCGTAGCAGACAAAGGCAATGCTGCAGCTGTGGGATATGGATTTCTTGCCAGTGTATGGCACCTCAGAGGAAGCGACGAAACATGGCGCGTCCAGAGCCCGACTTTCAGTACCCGGGATATCGGAACCGAACACGCCATCCAATACCAATGCATCGAATACGGAAGTTCTGATACATTCTGTCTGCACCCGGAGGCGGATTACAAGCTCATGCGCCTGAGCAAGATTGTGACGGATGCTACACCTGCAGCAGTATACAACTACGAAACGAGCCTGGCTGATGCACTCCTTTACAGTGCCGGTGCCGGCGACCGCTTCAAGATATCGGGCTCAGGTACAGCAGCGCTGGTTCACTGGTGGAGTCAGAGCATTGATGGCAGCATCATGAGCACCTCGGGATATGGCGCATGGAGTGATAATTTTGGCAATAAGGACAGCAATGGCTGCACCGATGACAGTTTCTTTATCCAGACAACGGTGGACAGCTGGGGAAATGCCGGCATCTCGACAGCAGATCCCCTGCCCGCACTGGGTTCCACAGGCGATTCAGGCTCACCCGTCTTTATATGGAACCGCCAGGAAAATCGCTACGAATTTCTGGGCGTTAACCAGACATCAGACAGTGACACGGGTATCAACCAGGCAACCGCCGCTCCTGTCTGGACCGTAGAAACAATGGCAAACTTCGACCAGCGGGCATACCTGACTACAGACCACACCTTAAACCTTAGCCGCGCCTCCACGGGAGGCGAAGCCATTACCGACAGCAACGGAGTTTCCGCTACTCCCCATTACGCCATCCTGAGCGACAGCCGCGAAAAGAAAACAGCAGAATTTACAATTCTGGCGGAGGGGTACCACACCTGGAAATCACTCTCAACCCTGAAAGAATCCGACACCTGGTATACCTACGTAAGTGATTATCTGAACGCAAGCAAAAACGCAGCCGCCGGCGAGCTCGATTACGCAGACCTGTATCTTACAGAAAACATGGTGCTGAATGCTGCCGATTCCGCCACCTATACCATCAACATCAATGAGGATATCGACACAGGTATCGGATACATCCAATTCAGCAGATCCGCAGCGGAGGCCGATTTCAAGCTGACATCAGCCAACGGTTCCCAACTTGATACAGCTGGTTATGTGGTTGATGCTAATGTATGTGTTACCGTGGAATTGACCAACAGCAATGCAGACCACATGCGCGAGTGGCGTAAGGTTGGCGACGGTCACATGATTCTGGCAGGTGAAGGTAAGAATGAAATTTTCCTGAATCTGGGTGGCACCGGAACCACTACCCTGAACCAGCAGAAGGGGTACGCTGCATACAAGGTTCTGGCCAGCACGGGCAGTCGTGTCGTATTAAATGGCATCGGACAAATTGCCGCTGACTTCACCTCCGGAAATGGCGGCAGCATTCTCGATTTCAACGGTTGCGAGGAATGGAGAGAAGACGCGCACTTCTCTATACACGCACTCACGCAGGACAGCATTCTCACCAACAGCCAGGGGCACACCTCCTTGTATTTCTCAGAGGGCGGCAACTATCTGGGTTCATTCGCCGATTCGGCTACTGGCTCCCTCCGCATCATCTACGAAGGAACAGATAGGTGGGAACTGAACAGCATCCACACCCAACTCCTGAACAGCAACAGTGGTCTGACGGTTGCCGGTGGTCATGTTTCCCTCTCTGGTACCTTGACGGTGCACGCCAACGGCTCGGTTGCCGGAGAGGATGTATCCTACCGCTACACAAACGAAAATGACTGGCATTACGCAGATGCCACCATGAATATACAGGTAGAAAAAGGCGCAACTTTTGAACTGGACAGCCATGCCCGCCTCACGGGCAATGTAACCGTGCATGAAGGTGGCACCTACCTCATGCGCGAGGGCGTATACCATGCGCAGGAATACATCGAGGGTGGATATGAGCTTGAAAACACTGCAGATATTGCACAATATTATGGCCACCATGGTGCCACACAGCTGGAAGATGACGCAACTCTCCGCGTTGCCTATCACGCGGGGGTGACTGTAGAAAACTCATACGATGGAGATATCTGCGGTACCGGCACGGTAGAGATTGATTTAGGGACTGACGCTTCCACCTTCCGTGCATCCGGCGATTGGAGCGAATTCCATGGCAACATTGCGCTGAACTCCGGTACCCTTCTGCTTGGCGCATCAGATGCCATTTGCCTCCGCGCTGCTGAATCGCAACGAAAGGGTAGGCTTAACCACGTCACCATCACCAGAGAAGCCAATTCGGTTTCCATTACTGGCGAGGGCACAGCTGCTTTGGAAAATGTGAATTTTTCTGCAGAAAACGAGGGGCTCTCACTTCACCTGAATCAGGTTATTCTGTTTGCGGATTGCCAGGTGGATTCCAGCATTTCAACCATCAACCTTACAGACTCATCCATGAGTCTCACTCTGAACGACTATGGACAAGTTGAAGGAAACTCTCTGCTGCTCAGCACCAGTATTCTGAGCAATTTCTCCTTATCCGGAAGCACGCTGACGTTTATGCTGGACAACGTACCTGTACCTCAGCTCTACGATTTCATCTGCCTTGACTTCTCCGCGCTGGATGTAACAGATGATTGCGTATTCCTTGCCCAATTCTACAATAATCCGGATTGCGTCATCACCGGAACCATGCTGCAGCAATACGCAAACGAAACACAGACATACACCCTTGTGTTCGACACAGCGCTTCTGCCGGAATCCTCTACATCCGCCCTGGCGCTCCTGGCTCTGGCCGCCGCAGCCATTCGCCGCAGACGCAAATAAGCCAGGTAATCCGGGGAAAATCACATGTATCCCAATCCATATCCACAAATTGATATTCCTCATTGACATATACGCGGGCACGTGTACAATAGCTGAAACGCATATTACTAACTGTTTTTGCTTAAGAATATCTATATGCAAAGAAGAAAACTTTTTCTCTCGTGTCTGATTCTGGGCGCAGCTGCGCTTGCAGCGCTGAGCAGCTGCAAGGAGCAGGAAAACACCGGTGGATTGCTCAGCGTGCTCGGGCTCTCCCCCAAAGCACCTGAACCCACTGAAATTCACGAGCTGAAGGATCTGTCAGGTAAGAGCACCGGCGAACTTACCGGCAGTATGTTCCACTCTGTACTGCAGGCCCGGCAGCCTGGTGTGGCAGAATACAGGCAGTACAACTATTCCCAGGTCATGCTGAATGACCTGCTCACCGGCAAACTCGATGCTATTCTGGAAGATGAACCCATTGCCCAGTACTGGGCCGCCTTCTATCCGGAGGATTTATACGTGGCTTTCACCTATGCGGATGACCTCTATTCCTTTGCCACGCGTAAAGGCGACCCGCTCAACGCCAAAATCAGCGCCGTCATCCAGCAACTGGAGCAAAGTGGCGAACTGCTGAAATTCAAGGAAAAGTGGTGCCAGTCCAGCGACCAGAACCGCCACATTACCGAGTGGACACACAAGGAGGATTACGACGGCAGCGCCGGCACCATCCGCTACGCCACAGATTACTCTCAGGTCCCCATGGCCTACGAGGCGTATAATGAACTCATGGGCATGGATATCGAAACCATCAACCGCGTAGCCTATGAGCTCAACATGAAAGTAGAATATCGGAATGTACCATTCGCCAACCTGCTGGACACACTGCAGAAAGGCGAGGCCGACCTGGTAGGCGGTTGCATGTCCATCACCCCCGAGCGCCAGCAGAAGGTCGATTTCGTGCATCCCTACTACAAAGGCGGCATGGCCGTTCTCGCCCGCTTCATCAAGAAAAAAGGAGACGCGTCCAAAGGCGAATAATTGCCAGCCTTCAACACATTTGCTGCCGCCCTGATTCCGCACTGAATCAGGGCGTTTTTTCTTTTCCTACAGCACAATAAATCTCCCCCACCTGACATGCAGCAGATGGGGGAGAGACTTATGAGTTTTATTCAGCCGTGACCAGCTTTACTCCTGCGGAGCGCCGGCCTCATCGGCGGTGGCGGATTCGTTATCTACCACTTCGGCACCTTCGGCATCCTCGGGGGATTCATCTTCATCATCATCGGGGATGACGAGGGTGATTTCCTGGATGGATTCCTTGCCGTCCAGAGTGATGAGCTTCACACCCTGAGTAGCACGGCCGGTCTCGCGGATGGTGTTCACCTTCATGCGGACGGACTGACCGCCGGTGGTCATGATCATGAGCTCGTCCTCATCCGTCACGGTGGTGGCAGACACCACGCGGCCGGTCTTATCGGTGCAGTTCATAGTCTTGATACCGATACCACCGCGGGTCTGCGGGCGGTATTCATCGAAGGGCGTGCGCTTGCCGAGACCGTTCTCGGAAACCACAAGCAGGTTGGCATCCTGCTGCACCACCGCCAGAGCCACCACGTAGTCGCCCTCGCGCAGCTTGATACCACGCACACCGATAGTGTTGCGGCCCTGAGCGCGCATGTCGGCCTCATTGAAGCGGATGCTCATACCATCGTGGGTCACGAGCACCACCTCATCGTTGCCGGAGGTAAGGGCGGCATTCACGAGGGTATTGCCCTCCTCGAGGTTGATGGCAATGATACCGGCCTTGCGGTAGTTCACGAAGTCATTCAGAGCGGTCTTCTTCACCGTGCCGTCCTTGGTGGCGAACACCACGTTGCCAGAGTCCTCAGCAAAGGTGATATCCTTGCCGTCCTCGCTCACGCGGCGCTCCAGACGCAGAATGGCAGCGATGCGCTCATCTGCCTGCATATCAAGGAGGTTCTTGATGGAACGGCCCTGGGCGCTGCGGGCGGCCTCGTCAATCTCGTACACGCGCTCCACGTACACACGGCCGGTGTTGGTGAAGAACATGATGTAGTCGTGATTCTGGGCGGCGAACAGGTGCTCCACGAAGTCGCTGGCATCCTTCTTGCTCTTGGTCGTGGCGGCCTTGATACCCTTGCCACCACGGGCCTGCAGGCGGTACTCATCAGAGTTCGTGCGCTTGATGTAACCACTGTGCGTGATGGTCACAATCATGGAGTCATTGGGAATGAGATCCTCAATAGCCATATCACCCTCAAAGGGAATGATGTGGGTCATGCGCGGGGTGGCGTACTTCTCCTTGATGGCGCGCAGCTCATCCTTCACGATGCCGAGCACACGGCTCTCATTGGCCAGAATGTCCAGGTAATCCTCAATGAGCTCCAGCAGCTTCTTGTACTCATCGGAAATCTTGTCGTTTTCCAGAGCAGTGAGCTGGTAGAGTCGCAGTTCAAGGATAGCGTTCACCTGGCGTTCGGTGAAGATGTACTTGTCACCCTGCACAGAGGGCTGGCTGTGGATGAGAATACCCAGGCCCTTGGCCAGTTCCGTGGGGAAGCTGAACTGCATCAGGCGGTTGCGGGCATCCTCTCGATTCTTCGAGTCGCGGATGATGCGGATGAACTCATCCATGTTTGCCAGGGCGATGAGGTAAGCCTCCAACACCTCGGCGCGGTCCTCAGCCTTGCGGAGCAGGAACTTCGTGCGGCGTACCACCACCTCGCGGCGGTGCTCCACGTAGAAGTTGATGGCATCCTTCATAGAGAGCACCTTGGGGCGACCTTCATGAATGGCCAGCATGTTCACGGAGAAAGAGGTCTCCATGCTGGTGAGTTTATAGAGCTGGTTGATAACCACCTGCGGGCGGGCATCGCGCTTGAGCTCGATTTCGATGTAGTCCGTCAAGTCGCGCATGCCGGCGATATCGGTGATAATCTTATCACGCACCAGCTCAGCAATACGCTCCTGCAGCACAGCGCGGTTCACGCCGTACGGCACATCAGAAATGTGGATGAACTCTCGACCGTTCTCGTTGGTGACCACTTCCATCTTACCACGCATGCGGACACTGCCGCGGCCGGTGCGGAAGTAGCTGTCAATTCCCTTGTAACCCAGCACATAACCGCCGGTGGGGAAATCAGGCCCCTTGATATAGGCGCGCAGTGCTTCGCTGGTGATGAGGGGATTATCAATATAGGCGCAGATGCCGTCCACCACTTCGCCCAGGTTGTGAGGGGCCATGTTGGTGGCCATACCCACGGCAATACCCGTGCCGCCATTCACCAGCAGGTTCGGGAATGCAGAGGGGAACACCACGGGCTCCGTGAGGCGGTTATCGTAGTTCGGCTGGAAATCCACCGTATCCTTGTCCAGGTCATCCATGAGGGCCACACCCAGGTGGCTCAGCTTGGCCTCGGTGTATCGCATGGCTGCGGGCGGGTCACCTTCCGGCGTACCGAAGTTACCCTGCCCCTGCACCAGGATGTCGCGCATATTCCAGGGCTGGGCCATGGTCACCAGCGTGCCGTAGGCGGACTGGTCACCGTGCGGGTGGTAGTTACCGATGGTGTCACCCACGATCTTACCACACTTGATGGTACCCTTGCTGGGCACCAGACCGAGCTCGTGCATAGCGTAGAGCACGCGGCGCTGGGAAGGTTTGAGACCGTCTCGCACGTCCGGCAGGGCGCGGGAGATAATCACCGACATGGAGTAATCCAGGAAGCTGCGGGAGACCTCCTCTGCCACATCGACGGGACGAATTCTTGTTTCGCTCATAATCAGGAAAAAAAGTTAGGGTTACACGTCGAGGTTACGGACATTGAGGGCGTTGTCCTCAATGAAGCGGCGGCGGGGTTCCACCAGGTCACCCATGAGGATGGTAAACATCTTGTCTGCCTGAACGGCGTTATCGTCATCCAGACGCACGCGGAGCAGCTCGCGCTTCTCCGGGTCCATGGTTGTGGCGTAGAGGTCCTTGGCATCCATTTCACCGAGACCTTTGAATCGGG
>JAZLDD010000009.1:0-3834 GCA_045614585.1 Akkermansia sp.
TCCGTGGAATTTTCAACCCTGAATCATCATCGCCGCCTGGAAGCGGTGCAATCAGGGCTGGAGGCGCTCGATGCTCCAGCTGCCATCCGGCTGCAGGGAGTACATGAAGCGGTCGTGCACGCGGCCGGGGCCGCCCTGCCAGAATTCCATGTGGGGCGGCACAATGCGGTACCCACCCCAGAAATCCGGCAACGGCACCTTACCCTCGGCAAATTTGTGCTTGAGCTCTGCCAGCTTCATCATGAGCAGCTTGCGGGTGGAAATCACCTGGCTCTGGTAGGAAACCCATGCCCCCAGCTGAGACTCATGAGGCCGGCTCAGGAAATACTTCAGCGTTTCTGCACGGCTTATCTTCTCTGCCCGGCCATACACAATAATCTGGCGCTCCAGCGTGACCCAAGGCAGCAGCATGCACATCTCCGGGTTGGCTTCAATTTCCTGTGCCTTGCGGCTGGTGTAGTTCGTGAAGAAAACATAGCCCCGGTCATCGTAGTACTTGAGCAGCACCGTGCGGAGGCTCGGCATGCCCTGCGGCGTGGCCGTGGCAATGCTCATGGCATTCGGCTCCGGAATACCGGATTCGAGTGCCTGCTTGAACCAGCGGTCAAACTGCACAAAGGGCGTATCCGCCAGATCCCGGCGGTGCAGGGTATCCTGGAGGTATTCTTCACGAAAGGCAGATAAATCCATGCGCCCAATATACCACCCCCCTCTCCAGCCGGCAAGCCGGAAAAGGCACACAGCCGCAAATTTCAAATAACAAATACAGAAGAATGAGCAGCGGGTGGCCAGCACGTTCCCGCCTCTGAATCCTGTACTTATAAATTTTCGTTCCGTTGCATTTTCGGCTTGACAATGAGGGCATTTTGGTGCATCTTTGCCGCTCACCAAACCCAAATTATCTGAGTTATGGCAAACATGAATGTTATTCTCGCTACGAAGATCGAAGGTCTGGGCTGTGAAGCCGCCCTCGTTACCGTGAAGGCTGGTTACGGCCGCAACTACCTGATTCCTCAGGGCCTTGGGTCCGAGGCTACTCCAGCCAACCAGCGTTCCATCAAGATGCTCCAGAAGAAGCGCGCTGAGCGCGAGGCCGCCGAGCTGGCCAACTTCCAGGAGATCGCTGCCAAGATTGCTGCCGTCACGGTCAACCTGACCCTCGAGGCCGGTGAGAATGGCAAGGTGTTCGGCGCCATCACCAACCAGCAGATTGCTGAAGGTCTGGCCGCTCAGGGCATCGAAATCGACCGCCACGCTATTGAGCTGGAGAAGCCGCTCAAGAAGTCCGGCACCTACGAGGTGGCTGCCAAGCTGCACACCCAGGTGACCGCCACTGTGAAGGTGGTTCTCGTGGTGAAGGGTGAGGTTGTTGCTCCCGCTGAGGAAGCCGCCGAGGCCTGATTTTTCCACACAGTACACTTTAAGAAACCCGCGCCGGTGAAACACCCGGTGCGGGTTTTGCATTTTAGAAACAGAAGCCCACGAAGTGGGCTTGCTTCGCCCTCACAAATAGCCGAGGCGTGTGCTAAATGCACCCGCCGCGTTGGCTTGTTACTGCGCGGAAATGGCTGCTCCCATAAGCTCGGCGGCTTTCTTGCCGCTCATGAGCATGCCGCCGAAAATCGGGCCCATGCGGAAACTGCCGCTCACGCCATTGGCCGCCATGCCAGAGACAAAGAGACCGGGGTAGATTTCCTTGGTGTTATCAATAGTGGAGCGTTCACCCTCGGCGGCATCCATGCTCATTTCTCCCACCACGCCACCCGTGGGCGTGTTCAGCTTCACGCCATTCTTGCGGGCCACGGTCTTGGCGATTTCGCAGTCATGGCCGGTGCCATCGAGCACTGTTCTGGAAATGATGGTCAGCGGGTCGACATGGAGCCCCTCGCGCAGCACCGGGGTCCAGTTGACCACCACGCCGCCCACGCGTCCCTGCTTGTATACCACGTCTTCCACGGAATAGCAGTTGAAAATGGTGGCGCCTGCCTGAGTGGCTTTGTAGAGCAGGCCGGCAGTAGCGTGCACGGAGTCGATGATGTAGGTACCATCCTTATACGGCTTGCAGGTAAGCTCCAGCTCGCGTACGATGGGCATGGCTTCCTCCTGCACCACAATATCGTTGAACATCATGGCGCCGCCCCACATGCCGCCGCCGGGGGAAAGCTTGCGGTCGAACAAGGCCACCTTGTGTCCGGCCTTGGCCAGATAATATGCAGCCACAATGCCGGAAGGACCACCGCCCACAATGGCGGCATCCAGCACAAGATTGCTCTGCAACTTATTGAAATACGACTCAATAATTCCGCTTGATACCAGTGTTTCCATGATGCTTACCAGCATAATTTCAACGCCGGTTGTCCGCAAGCCGGAAACATGACATATCGGTGGAATCCGGCGTCTTTTTGCTTGTAGTGCTGCGGGCTTTGTGGCAGAGTTCTGCCATGAAGAAACTTCTCTCGACTTGTCGTCTGTATGGGATTGTAGACATGGGCTACACCGAGCCTGACCAGGTGGAAGCACGTACACATGCCCTCATCGACGGCGGCGTGAGAATCATCCAGCTCCGCGCCAAGGGGGTGGAACTGGCACAGGTGAAAACCTGGGCCGTGGCCATGCAGAGCATCTGCCGGGAGCGCGGGTCTATCTTTGTGCTGAATGATTACCCCGGAATGGCGGCTGAAATCGGCGCCGATGCTGTGCATGTGGGGCAGGATGGCGGCAGCCTGGCCGAAGTGCGCAAGGTGGTCGGTCCCGGTGTGCTGGTGGGGCGCTCCACCCACAGCCTGGAGCAGGCCATACAGGCCCGGCAGGAGGGTGCAGATTACATCGGTTTCGGCCCGCTCTTCCCGACCGGCACCAAACCGGGCCGCCCGTCCATAGGTCTGCGCGACATCACCGCCGCCCAGGAAGCCGCGGGCGAAATGCCCCTGTTCTGCATAGGCGGTATCAATGAAATCACCCTGCCGGCTGTTCTGCAGGCCGGCGCCAAGCGCGTGGTGATTGTCTCCTGGCTTCTGCAGCAGGAGGATATCGCCGGCACGGCGCAGAGCGTCATCCGGCAGCTGGAGCAGGCATAATCAGGGGACGCGCTGTTTTGTTGTTCTCGAAGCACGGGACTTCAGTCCCGATTAAACGCTCCATGATTTACGGGACTGAAGCCCCGTGCTTCGATGAAATTCTGCGGGCCCGCCTGGTCATTCACTTTCTGTTGTTGCGGAGTTCCTGGGTCAGCTTCATGGCGCAGAAATCCGGGCCGCACATGGAGCAGAAATGCGCCTGCTTGGCATTGGCGTGCGGCAGGGTCAGGTCGTGGTACGAGCGGGCCTTGTGCGGGTCGAGGGAGAGATTGAACTGGTCCTCCCAGCGGAACTCAAAGCGGGCCTTGGCCAGCGCGTTGTCGCGTAGCTGGGCTCCGGGGTGCCCCTTGGCAAGGTCTGCCGCATGGGCAGCCAGTTTGTAGGTCACCACGCCTTCGCGCACGTCTTCCTTATCCGGCAGACCCAGGTGTTCCTTGCGGGTCACATAGCAGAGCATGGCGCAGCCTCTCTGGGCGATGATGGCACCACCCAGAGCACCGGTGATGTGGTCGTAGCCGGGGGCAATATCGGTAGCCAGCGGCCCGAGGGTGTAGAAGGGGGCTTCGTAGCACCACTCCAGCTGTTTGCGCATGTTTTCCGGCACGAGATGCAGCGGCACATGACCGGGGCCTTCATTCATGACCTGCACCCCCTTGTCCCAGGCGCGGCGGGTCAGCTCACCCTGCACCTCCAGCTCGGCCAGCTGGGCAAAGTCATTGGCATCTGCTATGCTGCCGGGGCGCAGACCATCGCCTAT
>JAZLDD010000010.1:0-30741 GCA_045614585.1 Akkermansia sp.
CTTTATACTCCGGAATTGGGATTCTCTACCATATTGCCGTCATTGTGGTCGATTGGACTTGAAAATTCGGTTGATTCGGTGTATAAGGCGCGCATGTCAACGCACGTACGCACACGCTTTGCTCCGTCGCCCACCGGATACTTGCACATCGGTGGTGCCCGTACCGCTCTGTTCAATTACCTTTTCACCCGCAAGATGGGTGGCACTTTCGTGCTGCGCATTGAAGACACCGACCAGGAACGCCACGTGGAAGATGCCATGAAAGCCATCTTCACCGGCATGAGCTGGCTGGGTCTGGACTGGGATGAAGGCGAAGGCAAGGGTGGCGAGTTTGCTCCCTACTTCCAGAGCCAGCGCAAGGACATCTACGACCGCTACTTCCAGAAGCTCGTGGACATGGGCCGTGTGTACGAATGCCCCGGCCCCAACAAGCGCGACAAGCACGGCGATGAAATCCCCGGCACCAGCGAGGGTACCGTGTGGCGTTTCCGCTTCAAGCGCGAGGGCGTGATGACCCTGCACGATATGGTGTGCGGCGATATCTCCGTGGACTACAACAACGTGGATATCAACCCCGACATGGTGGTGAAGCGCACGGATGGTTCCTATATCTTCCACCTGGTGAACGTGGTGGACGATATCGAGATGAAGATTACCCACGTCATCCGCGGCGAGGACCACATCATGAACACTTTCAAGCACCTGCAGCTTTTCGATGCCTTCGGCGTGGAGCCTCCCGTGTACGCCCACATTCCGCTGATTCAGAACCCCGATGGTTCCAAGATGAGCAAGCGCGACGTAGGCGCCCAGCTGGGCAACTACCCGGAGGAAGGCTTCCTGCCCGATGCCGTGGTGAACTTCATCGCCCTGCTCGGCTGGAGCCCCAAGAGCGATGACGAGGTGTTCACCAAGGACGAGCTCATCAACCTCTTCTCCCTGGAGAATGTGAACCGCGCTGCCGCGAAGTTCGACATCACCAAGTGCAAGTGGATGAACCAGCAGCACATCATGCGTCTGGCTCCGGAGAAGTTCGTGGAGCTTGCCCTGCCGTTCTGCATCAAAGCCGGGCTGGAGGACACCCCCCAGCTGCGTGAGGTGCTTCCCTCTGTGCAGACCAAGGTGCAGCTGCTCAGCGAGACTCCCGCCTGGGTGAAGTGGGTGCAGGTGCTTGAGTACGAGGAGGAATCCATGGCCAAGCTCCAGGAGAACGCCCGCGAGATGCTCGCCCTGCTCACAGAAGAATTCAAGGGTATTGAGGACTGGAGCGGCGAGGCCGCTTTCCAGCTCATCAAGCCGCTGGCCAAGGCCAACGGTGTGAAGGTGGGCGCTATGATGTTCCCGCTACGCATGGCCCTTACCGGCTGCCACGCCGGCCCCGGTATCGATGTGGTCATGCAGTCGCTCGGCCGCGATGAGGTGCTGCGCCGCATCGAAATTTTCCCCTGCTGATTCCTTTCAGTCCGCCCATGCGCACCATCGATTTCGATTACCACCTGCCTGAAGAGCTGATTGCCGACCGCCCGCTGGCGGATCGCGCTGCCAGCCGCATGCTGGTGGTTCACCGCGATACCGGGCTCATCGAGCATCGCCATTTCCACGATATCATGGAATATGTACAGCCCGGTGACCACTTTGTGCTCAACAACACCAAAGTGGTACCTGCCCGTTATTTCAGCAACGATGGCGGAATCGAGCTGGTGCGTGCCGGGCTGGCGCAGGAACTCGTCTGGAAATGCCTGGTGCGCCCCGGCAAGAAAATGAAGGTAGGCCGCACCGTGCAGGTGGGCGATGCCACCGGCACCGTGGAAAGCATCGATGACGAAGGCTACCGCTACATCCGCTGGGATAAATTCGTGGACCCGGAGGTTTACGGACGTCTGGCGCTGCCGCACTACATGAACCGCGAGAGCGAACCTGCCGACAAAGAACGCTACCAGACGGTTTACGCCGAGCACGAGGGCGCTATTGCTGCCCCCACGGCTGGTCTGCACTTCACCCCGGAAATCCTCGAATCCCTGCCGCACAGCTTCGTGACCCTGCATGTGGGTGTTGGAACATTCCGCCCCGTGAAGGTGGAAAATGTAGCCGACCACCACATGCACCGCGAGAGTTTTGTGATGCCTCAGGACACGGCAGATGCGATTGCCGAGGCAAAACGCGTAGTGGCCGTGGGCACCACCAGTGTACGCGTGCTGGAGACTCTGGCCACGCGCCACGGCACCCCCCTGCCCGCAACCTCAGGGGATACGGATATCTTCATCTACCCCGGCTATGAATTCAAGACCGTGGGAGCCCTGCTCACCAACTTCCACCTGCCGCAGAGTACGCTCATCATGCTGGTGTGCGCCTTTGCCGGCAAGGAGTTGATTATGGAAGCCTACCGCCAGGCCGTGGAACAGCGCTATCGCTTCTTCTCCTATGGCGATTGCATGCTCATTGTGTAAATGACCAATCCGCTTGCCAGACTCTACAACTTCCGCGGCAATCTCAGCCGCCGCGATTTCCTTGTATACTGGCTCTGGGTCTATCTCACTCCTAAAGTATGGCCCTTTATCGGAGGCCTTATCAACTACCTTATTTTCGGGGCAGATATCAAACCCATTGAATTAGCAGGCGGGGTGCTGTTCACCTCCTCGGTGCATCTCCTGCTGATGTCGTTCTTCCTGGGCGCTATCTGGCGCCGTATGAATGACATCGGATTCGCCATCTGGCCTAAGCTTATCATCTGCATCCTGCCAGCCCTCTTTCTGCCACCTTTCGGCTGGGGCCTGCAGTTGTTACTTCTCCTGCTGCCGAGCCGCAAAAAATAAAACGCTGCCAGAGTTACCCGGCAGCGTTCTTTTGTTAAGCCTTGCGTCTGCGTCTTGCAGCCAGGCCGGCCAGAGCCAGCAAACCAAGAGCACTGGTGGAGGGCTCTGGAATATGATAATTCATGATGAATATGATGGAGCCGACATTTTCGCCGGTGACATAGGTGCCGGTCAGTAATTGAGGTGTATCTCCCTGCTCAACCTGAGCCTGGCCGGTAATCAACATCTGAGTATCCACTTTCACCCCGGTTGCAAAGCTCAGCTGCACGGCATCGTACTCACTGAAATCGTACCCATCAAAATTCACCATCAGGCTCTCGCCGGTAATGGTAAGATTACCCTTCAGCATATCCGTGGAGATATCCAGCAGTCTGAGACCGGGGCCGAATGTGTATGATTTATCGTTCCCCGTAAGATTCAGAGTCAGAGCACTGTCCGTAGCTGTAGAAGCTCCGGTTGTCGCATTGGCACCCTCCATCAGGTGCAGCCCGACATTTGAGGCATCCACAGTGGCAGATGCAGCTGAGGCATGCAAGGCCAATGAGGTGTCAGCAGCCAGTGCCACGTTCTGTAATTTCAACGTCGTCGCATCATACAATTCCACAAGGGCATTGCTGATTGTTGTCCGGTTTACACCGCTTACAAGGGCCGTATTCTCCAGCCTCGGCTCTGTACCTGTTTCCCCTGACGCGATACTTGCCTGCGACTCATCTGTCTCGTCTTTCTTAATAACAGGTTCCCAGGCCAGGGTGCTGCCGCCGCTGATTGTAGCCGCACGGCTTCCATCCTTGCTCGTGATATTCACGCCCTCTTTCTGAGTATAGACAAAGCCGTCTTTTTCCATACTTCCTGCTATACGTAAAGCGGAAGCGGCATCGTCTGAGACATCGTCTGAGACATCGACTGAGACATCGCCGGAGATATCCGCCGTGCCGGAGATGAGCACACCGGTGTTACTTGTTGTGCCGGCAAAAGAATCGACGATAACGCCGT
This sequence comes from Akkermansia sp., assembly GCA_045614585.1. Classification (GTDB taxonomy): domain Bacteria; phylum Verrucomicrobiota; class Verrucomicrobiia; order Verrucomicrobiales; family Akkermansiaceae; genus Akkermansia. The sequence goes on from JAZLDD010000010.1 coordinate 3,804, forward strand.
TGCCTCCTATTGTCACATTAGCAGCAGTATCCGAAGAGATGATATTACCGGAAAGCTGGAGAATACCCGTAGATTGTCTTATACGGTCGTCTCCGTTTGAGGAAGAGATATAAGCTCGTTGAGATGAAAGATTGATATCACCATTTTCCAGATATATATCACAAGCATAGTTTGAAATGACATCCAGCGAAGTACCCAGTGTGCCGCCGTCACCAAGAATAATCTTCAGATTTTCTGAAGCCTCACTGCCGCCGGCATACAAGAAGCTGGAGTTACGCACCTCGATAGTGCCAGTGCCTTCAGAAGGGGCTTTAATGATAGCATCTTCATTTGCATTGGTGCCAAACAGTACCAATACGGCACCATTATCCAGAGAAACTTTAGAGTTTCCGTTGGCAAATGCCAGACCCGCTTTGGTCGCCACATTGGCACCGTCAACGGTCAACTGCGTAACACAGTCAACGGTCAACTGCGAAACACCGGCAAGTTCAATCTTTCTGAAATAGGCGGTGCCACTTCCCGAAATTGCCAGACTGCCACCATCGATAAAATACTGAGAGGAACTATCCTGCAATATCGTTTTGGAGCTGGCAAGGCTGATGGAATTTGTTCCGGTCAGCACCTTATTCGAACCATAAGAAGTTTTCAGGCGATAGTTTCCGGAAAGCTCAAGTACGGAGTCATTGCCGAGGTGCAGCAAATCAATGGTTTCGGCTTCTGATAACTCCATCGCCAGCGTTCCGTTCTGCACGCTGTGGCGGCCACCATTCAGATTAATTTTATTCAGCTCAAGACGACCGTTCGTTACGTCGATGCGAGAGGTTGTAAGCTGCACATCGATAGTCGTAGTTCCTTCTCCACTCTGCGAAATGGAGCCAACATTGATAGATGCCGAGTCATCCCCGGAGAGCTGATAGTTGTCCGTATCATTCTCAAAATACATATCAGCACCAATGACGGAACCCGAAACCACTACCTTACAGTTAGCACCATCGCGGAACAGCAGGTTGGAATTGGCATTAGGTGTTCCCGCCGTAGCAAAGGCAGATGCGCTCCAGCCGTTATTCTCCTGTGTGCCATTCCAGATGAAAGCATTGGCCGAGAATGTCACCATCAGATTGCCTGCGTCATTGCAGGAGAACATGGCTTTCATGGCACCAAGGTTGGCACCGCTCAAACGCGAAAGCACGCCAGACCAGTCACCAGAAGCCAGGGTGAAACTCTTGTCTACAAAATCACCGGTGACATTCAGGAACGAGATGGTTGCACCAGCGGAATTGGACAATGAAGAGCCCAGGGTAAGAAGTGCGCTATCTGCTGATAATGTATCAGCGTCAAACTGGAACGAGCCGCCACTGAGAGTCAGTTTGGCGGCATTCAGCGTACCACCGCCGGCCTGAACATTCAGCACGTTACCTGCTGTCAATTCATAGGTATGATTGCCCATATTCAGTGTGCTGCCTGAGCCAAGAGTCAAGCCACCGAAAATCTGCAGCGATGCAGCGTCGGAAAGGTCAAGAGTACCACCGCCGGTAACGGCCACATTCTGGAATACCACCGAACTTCCATTGAAGGTCTGCGTGCCAGTGCCGGCATATTCCAGATTCAGACCATACAGGTTATTTCCTGCAACGGTACCGGAAAAGGTATAATTTTCATTTCCTGTTATAATCAGTGACTTACGTGCAGAAGAGCCATGTGCAGAAGAAGTATTCGCATTCCAGGGCGCTCCACCAGCCAGCAGATGGGTATGAGTGTTGCCGATCAGGCCTTTCACATGTGCATTGGATGCACTGATTGCCAGAGAGGCAACGGATGTGGCAGAGAGACCGTCCAGATTGATGACAGCCCCGGAAACGGCCTTATCACCAGCAATTTCGAGATAAGCCTGATGGGTACGATCTGTGTTCTGATAATTACGATTCAATGAGATGTTGCCACTATATTCCCCATTACCGCCAATAACAACCCGGGATGTGGACGAATGATTGGTATTAGAATCCCATACAATATTGCCACTACCTGTCAGGGAATCAATTCTCCAGATAGTATTCCAATGATTCTCATCCAGGGTCAAAGTCTTACCATCTGCAATATTGATATGATTAAACAGCTTGCGCATGTCCGTGCTGCCCTGAGAACTAAAGAACTTAGCATTGGATTCAATGCTGATTGTACCGCCAATGGCCTGGGTATAGGACGAATCAAAATGTAACTCACTGGCCGAGAAATTGATTGTTCCGCCATCCACGTTGTTGTTCATCCCGGTTAAATGCCATTTTGTGCCCGTTACGTTTGCCGCCCCTCCGGCATCAACGGTAAAGGACCCAGTCAGGGTCACATTATAGTCACCAGCATCTCCGGTTGTCATCGTCGCACCATCTGCCAGCTGGATATTGCCATGCATCCTGCGGGTTCTGTATCCATCATGGTCCCAGGTATTCAGGTTAAGCGTAGCGCCTTTCTCCACCCGGGTAACACCTATACCAGACAGTGCATTATCGACACGGGTATACAAGGTTCCCTCTCTAAGGATTAAAAGATTCCACTCATTATCTGCAGATTCAAAGGTAAAAGCACCGCTGCCAATCTTTTCGGCTTTATCAAGTCGCATGCTGCCATATTGGACCTTTTCCTCCTGCAAGTTAAAGATAAGCTTACCACCTTCTCCGCTGGTCAATAAGCCACCGGCAGTCACCTGAAGATTCTTCAAACTCTGCGTGGTGCTACCGACATCCAGCACGCCGCCCCGGTTCACGGTTACGGAGGAGGCTCCGGTAAGTGCATTATCCTCGGAGAAGGTGAGTGTTGCGGAGCCAGCACCATCGCTGCTGCCATCCTTTACTGTTACAGCACCGGTGAACTGAGACTGCTCAGCCAGCACAACTTCACCACCCTTGGTTCCTTTCGCATCCACAATCAGAGCATTGGAGCCGGTGATTGCAGCATTATTGCTTAATCCGAGGCTACCCACAAAACCGCCCAGCTGATAAGCGGCTGAATCGCCTACCGTGATGGTGCCGGCGTAATCGGCCTTACCTGCAGCGGAAAGAGATAAGCCTGGATTTTCGCTCATATCAATTTCACTGCCGGTATAATAATCCAGAAGTAGAGCACCTGAGGATTCGGGAACAAGCTTTTCGCTGATACTCTGCACTGATTCCCGAAGCATAAGTCCATTGCCATAATCCAGATTCACTTTGGCATTGCCAATAGCCTCGATTGTGGCATCCAGTGCAACCTGGCCATTCATGGAAATAGTGCCCGTAAGAGAGTTATTGCTGTTGACCAGACGCACCACACCGGTCTCGCCATCGCGGCCCAGCACCAGATTGTCTGCCTCAACCTTAGCAAGCACCTCGAGTGTACCGCCGCCACCACCAAGTCTGGGATTGCGGATAGTGTCCGTCTCAGTGCCATACTGCACCTTGTTGCCTGCCGTCACGCCGAGAATAAGATTCGATTCCGACAAATCGACAGCGGCCATATTGCTGATACTATCTCCCAGCACAAGCAGGCCGGAAGACTTGGTACTATCCACCACAGAAAGCAGGTTCTGAGAGTTCAGTCCGGCATGCACCGTCAGGGTTGTTCCCTCGGCCAGCTGCCACCCGGCGCCACTGCCCAGAGCAGTCACGTCATCCGCAATAAGATGCCCATGCAACAATTCTTTGGTACCCGTGAACGTATTATTCCCGGTCAATGTAAAGGTGCCATCTGCTGTATCAACCGTCATATTACCGGAACCGGAGATATTGCCGGCGTATGTCAGATTGGAAGTGGTTCCATCAGAGAAATCAATCTGCATGGTACCATTCAATTCCGTATCCCCCTTGTGACCATAGAAACCGTCTATGGCATAGGTGTCCTCCAGCTTATAGCCGCCTTCAATATATTCATAGCGGTTCTGCACGCCTTCGCGCATGATATAGGTACCCCCTTCGTTCACAGTCACCGTGCCGGTAAGGCGGGCATGGCTGCCCAGTTCAAAACTTGCATCATCCTGAACCTCGACATTCATGCGGGCATCAGCATAATGCCAGTCATTATCACGGTTCCATGGCTTATTGGTACCAGCCAGGTTGCTGGCGGCATGCTCTGTTCTGGTGCCTGCCAGAACTACCGAACCGGAGTCCACAGATAACCCGCTGCCGGCATTCTGAAGATTGGTATGAATGCTGTGCAAGGTCCAGGTATTAGCCCCGGCATAATGAACTTTCAGCGCAGCATCCTCAGTATCGCAGAACGAGCCGAGGAAAGTACCGCCGGTCGTGAAGGTCACATTTGAAGTGGTTCCAGACTTATGGTTGGCAATGATGGCATCCTGTGTAAGCGCCTTAAGACTGAAGTTGCCCTTTGCTCCCTCGGTCCAGCTGTGGCCATGAAAATCCAGCGTAGCGCCGCCGTTGCCGAAAGTGAAATCCCGCTTGATCTGGGAGATACCGCCCTCCAGCACCACGGTAGAGCCGTTATTCGCCAGAACATTGTAGGCTGCATAGCCGTTCTTCTGATTCAGGTATGTCTTACCCTTGCCGCCCAGATTCAGCAGGATATCATTGTTCCCGGTGCCTGTCACGTGCAGATGCCCATCCCCGATTTTACGGACTTCGCGGGTTTTATCGGTGCTGGTCAGTTCAAGATACACGTCAACACCATCACCAATGATATAGCCGGCAGAATCCAGATACCCAGTACCTGTCACGGTATAACGGGCAGAATCCTGATTCCCTTTTCTGAATTCGGTGTAGCCTATACCTAAATCAAGATTGCCTTGTACTACAATCTTGTACTCCGAGCGGTCCTTAGCCAGGAATACAAGATTATCCGTCATGAACAAGTCGGCATAATCCAGTTTTCCAGCGGTAGAATTATTCTGAGAAGCATTGAGGTAATCCTGAGTCCGGGCGTACCAGTTATCATAATCACGAATGGCCGACATGTCATTCCACGTGCTCACACCGCTCTGAACGCCTGTGTAAGAGGTCAGTTCATTTCCCAGAGCATCCGTAGCTGCTCCTTTCCAGAGGGTGGTTGACACCGAATCCTGACTGATGGTTTCGTCTGTCTGGGAAGTCTGGCTCAGGAAAATCTGCCCGGAATCGGAATCTATGGTCTTGTTGTGCGACGCGACAACGTCCTCAGCAAACTTGAGATTACCTTTGGATGTGCCATTGGCCAGGTTGCTCCAGTCCTCAATGGCCACGGCTGCAACATATCGGTATTCCTGAGCTTCATCATCCCATATCCAGCTGGGACTACCGGAATCACCGCTGTTCACACCAAATGGCAGAGGGTCAACTGTTACATCCCATCCATCTGCGGTATGTCCCATCCAGAAATTACCGTTTTCTGCTTTACCCAGGCCGTCTATCTGTATAATGCCACTGGTAATACCACGCTCAATTCCGGTATCAATGCCTGTCTCAGGGTTATAGACATCACTATAACCACCACCGGAGTGATACAGAAGCTCGCCGTACACATTTTCATATGTAAGCTTGTCATTGGAATAGAGATTGGATGTCGTGACATCGGTCACAACCTTGCTCAGGCGAGTCAGCTTGAAGTCTGCCTGGAACCCCTGTGTCGGCGCAGAATGAATAAATGCACCAGGCCTGCCGTTATCAAAATAGTTCGGATAACGATATTCGATACCCTGATACTTGATAGAATGCGACTCTCCCAGCTCGAGATAAGAAAAATGCGGAGCCTGCACACCATTGTGCGAAACCGTAGCTATATAGTTATAGCAGACTGCAGCCGCTGCACCATTGCTCTCCTGCCGGCTTTCAAATGAAATCATGCCATGTTCCAGCGTATAATCAGCCGCCCCGTTGTTGTAAGAAATGGTCACGCCATTCTTATTCAATTCCTGGAGCAGCGCGTTCACATTGCTGGTGCTGTACCGCCCGCGATTCTGACCGAAATCGGCATACACCCGCAAATCAACCTCGGAACTGAGTGTGGCGCCCCAGGCTGGAGCCGACACTATAGCGGCAAACAAACAAAACAATGAGCGGCGAAGAGTAAGGGGAAGATGCAGTTTCATGATAGAGCCAACGTTTCTATCATGCTACCACAATGTCTCTTCGTTGGCAATAAAACAGTGCGATTGCGGCGAAGAAAGTTACAAAAACGGCCCCCTACTCACTTTAACTCTCGGGCCAATCGATTCAGGATATCCTCAAATGGATGCGAACGGATGCCTACCGCACGCCCCTTGACATCAATCTTGAAACTGTAAACACGTTCGCCGATGCAGATATCGGTAATATACCCCTTATCATTGCGCACCAGCCAGGCGGGGTCTGAATGAAAGTCGACCATTCTGGTCTCCTGAGAGGTTCTGGTGTGGTACATGTGAATTTTGTTCATACCGGCAGATAAGATATCCAGATAATGCAGGGCTTCATTCAACGGGGCTTTGTACCCCATTTTATAGCGGAGAATGGCGCCTATGAGTCTGCTTTCGGAACGAGGCCAGTGATGGTTTGCCTGGGTTGCCAGGGATTCCTGACGCGTATACAGGAACCAGCCGATATTACCACGCATGAATGTTTTATCCTTGAAGGGATTTGAATCCCAGTATTTCTCCCAGCACTTATTCCAGTCCTCCCTGCCGTTCCATCGACCTTCGGCACGGAATTTTTTCTGGGTGAGTTCTGAGTCAAACCAGCCATTCTTGCCTGCCACAATCAAACCGGACTTACCACCGTTATTGCCGGCATACACGAGCATATCACCCCAACGGCGCCACAAATCCTGGTTCGGCAGTTTGTAAACATATGCATCCAGCGAATGGCAGACCTCATGAGCCATCACCAATGTGAAGTAATCGCCGTTGGCTGCGCCCTTCCCCCCCAGACACGCCTCGGTTGCGAGCACCATATCGCGCTCCATTTCATTTACATATGACCCGGTTTCGGAGCCAAATGTATTTTTATTAGAACGGAATATATAGCACATGGCATCACGCCCATCACCAAAATGCAAATCGATGGAAAGGTGGTCATCCGGAAAAAGAATGCGGGGGTGCCGCAGCATCATGTCGCTGATGGCTTTCAGCTGACCCTCGCTGCAGTGATTGTTATCAGCAAGAGGTAAGCCGGTTGTGAGATATTGCTCGCGGTCCGGCCCGGTCATACCGAGCGCATCTGCCACATCCTTGCGGTGCGCAGCGGAATCAGGCATAAGCTGATGAAGTACAATCCAGTTCTGAGTAAAGATGCCGGGCACATGGTGCATATTACCGAAGCTGGTCACCTTTTTCGTGTTTTCATCCTTCTTTACCCAGGCTTCCTGCAGGTAACGGCGCTGAAGGAAAGGGAATCTCCTGACATGCTTCTTAAGCATTGAGTATACAGAGGCTCGGGATGCCGGGGTATTCTGCGCCACGGCCCAGGCCGTCCATTCGTGCATGAGTTCCTTATAGCGTTTAAGCAGCTTTTCATTATCTGCCATCAGGACTTTACCCAGGTCGTTCTGATGCCCTTTATATATTTCCTTTTCGATGATTTTAAGGTTTTTTGCCGCAAGCTCCGGGCTCACGCCAAGCGCTCCGGCAAGCTGTGAATTCTGATTGGAACCGATAACCAGATCCACCACGCCATCGCCGTCAAAATCTTCAGCCACCAGGTTCGTGCCATTTAACCAAGGGAGATAATCCGGCTTGGGCGCATTTAGCAGCTTAAGTGCTATTCTTCTTTTACCATCGATGATGCTCTTCCCCTCGGATGCAGATTGCCAGACAAAAAGATGCCCCCAGTTATTGCCATGCAGCAGGTCCGTTCTTCCATTGCGATCAATATCGCCAATGCCCGGGAATACATTGTAAGCCTCGTCATGCACCTTGGTTTTCCCCGCGTCAAAACAGAGTTTCTTACCCTGCCCGGAATTGCGGTGCATATACATTCCCCAGGAGAAGCCACAAATCAAATCTTTCTGACCATCCAGGTCAAAATCCATGCAGGAGAAAAAACGGTCATCCACCTTCAGAGGAGCCCCCTCAGTATCCAGAATTACCTCCCCCGGCTCCAGCTGCACCGCAGAGCCGCTCACCACCAGTCTGGCTCGTTTCATTGTAGAATGGGGCATACGGATGAGCAGTTCATCACTCTCCAGAACAGCGGCCCCCTCTACATGAAGAGGTTCTCCGCTCGTGTCTGTCACCTCCACAGGTGCAGCAAACTCCAGTTTGCCCTTTGTGGATTTATTTTCGTAGTACCACAGGCGGGAATTACCATACACCAGCAAATCAACGGACTGACGATTCTTGAGGCGTATGGCCATGGGTCGGCGATAGCTGCTGCCGTTGTAACTCTCGGGCAAATCAGGCAGGTCTCCGTAAAATGTAAATTTGCAGGTCACGGGAGCGTCTGCATATCGATAATCATACACTTTCATATTGGCCCGGCAAAAGCCGCCCTTGTCATCTGTAACCACTACAGAAAACTGATCTTTCCCCGGAAACGCCTCGCCCGGAGTATAAGTAAAAGTTCCATCGCCATTATTTTCCACTGAGCCGAACTTACCTTGACCGTGACTGAATACGCGCAATGAATCCAGCTCATTATCATGAGTATACAGATGCAGGATACTGCCTGTTCGAGTAGCCTCTTTTTTATCCACCAGGTGGCTCTGGTCGTATATTCTGGGAGCATGATTATCATACAACGCATGCACCGTATCACCCTTGATGACGCGCTTGAATACATGTAACTGATCGAGCACGGCAGAAAATTGTTTTCCTTTGGGCGACACACCAATGTGTGTAAAATGCTCACCCAGCTTGCCGGTGGGCCCCTCTTCAGCAGCATCCGGCTTACCATCCACATAGAGGCAGATGCGCCCGGAATCAGCATTGCGGGTAAAGACCAGATGATGCCACTTATCGTCTGTAAGTGGTTTCCGGGATTGCAAGACGACCTTTCCCCTGGCAATCACCCCCACATGACCGTTCTTTAACACGACACCATAGACAATTCCCTTGCGGTCGCCTATGATGTAGCCCTCTGTCTTTTTCATTCTAAGCCAGAAGGAAATGGAACAAGTTCCAGCCAGCACCTTCAAATTGTCAGTGGCTTCCAGGCTTCCGGCAGACATGCGCACACCGGAATACTGGCGACCGGCAGCCCATGCCCGGTCTTTATTTCTGCCGGGTAGATTCAGCGCCACGGATCCCACGCTGTCATCGGCCTGCTGTGCCTCTGAATGAAATGGGAAAGGCATATTATGCCAGTCACGGCCTTCATCAAAATTCCAATGATGCACCAGAGACTTGAAATCCCGGTCAGGGGCACCATGTACAGTCAGAGCCAGTACCAGCGTTGCGGCAGATATCAGTTTCATAGGCTGCTGCCCATGTTATAATAATGATAAAGAGCTTGCAAGCTTTTCTTACCAGCGTAACTTGGCACGCAGGCGGGCAGCATAATCGCTGCCGGGCAGATTCAGCAGCCGCAGAGGATTGGGAGCTTTGCAAATGCGCAGCGTTTCATTGAGCTCAATCGGATATGTATTGCGGCCATCCAGCGAGAAAATAAGAGATTCACCGGCTCGGCCGCGGCGTTCGCGCGGGCGCAGGGTAATCTCCACCTCATCCGGCAGTACAATCGGGCGACTGGTAAGGCTGTGCGGGCAGATGGGGGTGAGGCAGGTCACTCCAGCCGATGGCCACATGAGCGGGCCGCCGGCAGACATGGAATATGCAGTGGAACCAGTCGGAGTCGCAACCAGGATGCCGTCCGCGTGGTAACGATTCAGTAATTTACCGTCAAGCTCCACATCCACATCAATCATCTTGCCGGTCTGCGCACGTGTGAGCGAAAGCTCGTTGAGCGCATAGAAGCGACGCTCAGCCTCATGCCCGGCGGCATCGAATTTGCGAACCTCGAGCATGGCCCTCTCATCTACCTCATAACTGCCATCGGCAAGCGCCTGCACCAGTTGCTCGATTTCATCACGGCCACAAGCGCTCAGAAAGCCAAGATGCCCCATGTTGATACCGCCGATGATAGAGCCGTTACTACTGGCATTCAACGCAGAAGAAAGAATCGTACCGTCGCCGCCGAGACAAAGAATAAGCTCAGGTTTACCCAATACGGGGGCTGATTCCGTATTGCTGCCCATTTCATAGGCATTCAGACCGGCTGCCGCACACGCATCCATAAGCTGCTGCAGTGCCACCTGGCACGCTGCAGAGCGAGTAGGTGAAAAAATACCGATGGATGCGGGCGTTTTCACAGCAGAATTAAATCAGCGTTGTTCGCGGACAATCTCAGTACCAATACCCTCAGGCGTAAATATTTCGAGAAGCAGGGTGTGGCGGAGGCGTCCGTCAATGAAGTGCACCTTACGCACACCGGCATTGAGTGCATCCACGGCGCTCTTCACCTTGGGAATCATGCCACCGGAAATAATCCCCTGCTCTATGAGTTCAAATGCTTCCTTGCGGTTGATACTCTGGATAATGGTGCTGGGATCCTTCGGGTCATTCATAAGACCGGGTACATCGGAAATGTACACCAGTTTCACCGGTTTCAGCTCTCGTGCCAGAGCCGCAGCAGCAAGGTCGGCGTTCACGTTCAATGAATGGCTGGTGCCCAATTCACGGGCCAACGGAGAAATCACCGGTGTGAGCTGCAGAGAAAGGGCCTCTTTCACGCGTTCCAGCTGGCAGCCTATCACATTGCCCACCATGCCGATATCCACCGGATTGCCAGCGGCATCCTTCTCCATGATTTTTTCGCCCACAAACACATTTGTTCCGGGAATACCCACGGCCTTACCACCGTGAGCACGCATCATCTCAACAAGACCGGGATTGATAGTACCGCTGAGGGTACGCTCCACAATATCGATAGCCTCGGGGGTGGTCACACGCAGGCCGTTCACGAATCGAGCCTCAAGCCCGGCATCTGCCATGGCTTTGGAAATAGCCTTGCCGCCGCCATGCACCACCACGGGATTGAGTCCCATTGTCTCCATCACCACGATATCGCGCATCAGGGATTTGACCAACTCAGGATTATCCATGGCAGAACCGCCAAACTTGATAAGGATGGTCTGGTCGCGGTATGCCTGAAGGTACGGCAATGCTTCGATGAGAATGTCGGCCTTATAAATCTCCTGGTCCGGGGTTACAACCTTGCGAATGGGAATCATGGTCAGATATAACGTTTGATTTTGAAAATAATCAGAGGCAGAGCGCCGGAAAGCACCATGAGCACCAGCGATACCCATACACCCCAATCTGTGTTCAGGAATGGAATGTACTTGAAATTCATGCCGAACATGCTGGCAATGAGCGTGGGGGGCAGGAATACCACACTCATGATGGTGAACACCTTGAATATGTCATTCTGCTCAATGTTAATGAGGCCCAGCACGGCATCCAACATGAAGTTAATCTTATTGGAAAGGAAGGCCGCGTATTCGGAAAGAGAATTCACGTCTCGGGAGACAGAGCGCAGAGGCATATAAAGATTATCCTCCCCGAGGCATCCCTCCTCATTGCCGGCGTAGGTGATAAGACGCAGCAGGTTCACAAGGGCATCGCGCTGGCGTGTAATCAGGTCACCCACGCGCCCCAGCTCTTCCAGCGCATCGCGCAGGTCATCCGTATCCGGGTCTTCCACTTTCTGCTTGCGGCGTGTGTGGTGCGTGCCGAATACCTTCTTGGAAAGAGTATCGAGGTCTGTTCCGAATCGTTCCAGCACGTCGGCCTGACGGTCTACTAATGACTCCAGCAGCCCAATGAAGACCAGGTCACGATTGGTCTGATTCATGCGCAGCAACTGCTGTGAGAACATACGGAAAGAATAGGAATCCGTGTGGCGGATGGTGATGAGAACCTTGCTCTTGAGAATGAAGGTGATTTCTGAGATGATAGGTTCATCCGTCTCTACTCGGGCGAGCACCGTAGTCGTCATGAAACGGCCGCCGTCCTCACAGTACAATCGGGATGTAGCCTCAATTTCGCGCATCTCATCCTTCGTGGGCATCTCAATGCGGCACAATGATTCCGCGTACCTTAGTTCTTCTGCATCCGGAGTCAGCAAATCAATCCAGAAAACATCCCCGCGGCGGTCTTCCTGGTCCTCCAGGCCCACCGTGCGGGAAATCCCATTCTCCGTCTGCGTGTATATGCGAATCATGGCTCCACTGAGGGGTTGCGATTTCGTTTTTCATACGGCACCCACGCGCGCCGATGCCGCATTATGCAGCATTTATCACCGGAAGACAAGTCTAAAGGCAACGGAAATACCCAATTTTGCGGTATTTTGTGGCCTGCGCAGCTTTATGATTTCTTGGCAATAGTGTACTCCCGCCAATTTTCAAGCACTTCTTTCACCTTCGTAGCGCCTATCACGTTCGTGATTTGAGCACCATCCTTATCCACTATCGTTATAGCGGGGAACCCTGGGAGGCCGCAGCCCGGTAGGCCGCGGAACTGAGTGGCCTCCAACTCAGAGAACATAATAGCAGGAGACTTGAGCTTCTTGGATTTCAGGTAAGCCTTACCCTCTTCCGGAGTCTTATCACCGCAAATGAGGATGAGCTCTACTTTCCGATTGCCACGAATTTTCTTATACTGATCCACGGCCACCGGCATGCACTGCTGGCAGTATCCGCACCAACTGGCAGAATACAGGTAAATATAATAATCTGCCTTCTGGTTCAGTCTGCCATTAAAGATCTTGAATTTTTTGAGAGCCTCGGCTACCGCGCTGAGGGCATTCTTGTCCTTTTTCGCGACAGGCTCTTCCTCTTCTTGTTCAGCAGACTCTTCTACTGCTGCATCCTCGCTGGATTTCTTCTTGCTTTTCTTGTTCTTCTTGCTCTTCTTTTTTCCCTTGCCGGGCATCTCATCTGCAAATACATCTTCAGATTCGATATCAGCCACAGAGGGTGACACGCCAAAAACCAGCATACCCGCCAGCAAGAAAAGAACAAAATGATGCAGCTTCATGGAAATGAATACTACTCAAACACCTGCGTTTTGTCAATACGAATCACTTGAGCTCACGACAAGATGAGAGCTCTGACACTGCCGGCACCCAGCGTGCGATTCAACGCGCGTATAATCTGTGGCTTGAGCCGGGTTATTTCGTAGCGCACCATAGGGTGCGTAACCGAAATGCGAGCCTTGCCCTTGCCTACGCTCTGCAACGCAGAAACAGAAGCCAGCGCGTCTCCTACGGCTTCAGCCCATGCTGCCGCCAGCAAATCCGGTGCCAGAGCATCCTCCTGCAAATCCAGTTCACTGAGCAGCTCGCCCAGTAGTGATTCAATGCTGCGCTGGTTGCTCTGCAAGGGTAACTCTGAACCACTGCCGAAATAATCCGCCATAGCCTGGTCGCGCGCTCCACGGCGGGTATTGATGACACGAACAGCGCGTTCTCCCACTCCATCGGGCATTTTCTGCATGTAAAAACGCTTCCGCGTTCGCACCGCAGCCGGCGGTGCGGGGGTGACCACATCCGGTGTCTTTTTCTTACGCGCTGCCATACCGGCGGGAAAAAGCGGGCAGCCCGACTCTGCCGGGCTGCCCCATGGAAAGAATGATATCCGAGGCTTTACTCGCCATCGTCACCGATAGCCTGCACGGGGCAGCCTTCCATAGCTTCGGTGCAGAGAGCAATCTCCTCATCGGTCACGGGCTGCTTGCAAACGAAGGAAAGGCCCTCGTCATCATCGCGGGCAAAGAAATCAGGGGCGGTTTCGCGGCAAAGGTCGCAGTCGATGCAGTTGCAGTCCACATAGAACTTGCCGGGAACATTCTTCTCAGTCTTATCGTCGATATCGGCCATTTTATTTAAGTGGGGGTTGTACCCATAGCTATTTATGACCTATTTTTCCCGGAATGCAACCCTTTTTTATTGCAACGCGGCATTTTTCGGTACAAAATAAGGTCATGCAAGAGCAGGAGCCGGAGAAACAGAAAAAAATCAACACAAAGGAAATTATTTGGGGTTCGATTGCGATTATCTTACTGCTGGTGGGGTGCGGAATATTCTGGAACACCGTGAAGAAACTCCCCCACGCCGAGTGGCGCAACGAGTACACACCGCTTTCCTGGAAAGCATGCGGAGTCTGTATAGACAAGGCAGACGCCTTCTGGAAAGCCTCTGCCGGTGATGCGCGCATGGAGCTGCGCTCATACTGTTTCCCGGTTTTTCGCATGGAGCTTGATGAAGCTGAAGGCAGTGGCCATGTCACCGTACGGTTCAAGAATGGTCAGGGCATTCAAATGGGTGACCGCATTTACCTGCCATACAAGGATGGCAAATTCACCCCCCGCCAGAATAACAGTGTGCAGGTAACCGAAACAGAAGTAACCGTGCGTCTCGAAGACGGCTTCCTTTCAGAAGAGGAGTATGTGCTGCACCAGTTTGATGAACACGCGCCTCTCTGGAAAGTAGAGGTTGAATGCCGACCGGAAGGCGGTGAAGCAGTGCGGCTCGGATATCTCAGCATTTTGCCCAATGACCTCTGAAGCTCCTCACAAATGGCGCAGCAGAATCATTCGTATTCTTGTGAGTCTGCTTGGCGGCATGTGCATGGCACTTGCCTTTCCTCCCTATGACCTGGGCAACCTGGTCTGGCTAGGATTACTTCCCCTGCTCTGTGTGCTGTGGAACGGCCGCCCCGGATTCTGGCGCGGATTCGGCTACAGCTGGTTCTACGGCATGGGCTGGTACTGTGTGAGTTTCTGGTGGATTCACAACGTAGGCTTTGTTTTCCGTATTCCCCAGCCTGTATTTCTGGCAATAGCTTTTTTTCCGCTCATGACGGTTTATTCCTGTCTGGTCGGGCTCTGGGGCGGCGTGGCCAACACCCTGCTCCGGCCGTGTCTGGAACACGCCCCGGACACCGCCGCCCTCACTCGCCCCGGGCAGAAAGAACAGGCTTGGAAAAGCTGGGCAAACCGAGATCTGGTCGGCACACTGCGCAGTGCCGCAGGCTGCGGTGCCATGTGGGTCTGCATCGAGTGGCTGCGCGCCAATGGCACACTTGGCTTCAGCTGGAACAGCATGGGTATGGCTCTCTATAACGGGCTCTCGCTCGTTCAGTGGGCCGAGTTCATCGGCACGGCGGCGCTCTCTTTCTTTCCGACCGCTGCCGCAGTGATTCTCTGGTGCGCCAGCCGCCGCACCTGGCTTCAATATCGAGCAACCGGACGCGGCTGCCGTCCATGGGATTTTCTGGGGATGATAGTCATCCTCTTCATTATGTTCACCGGGGGGCTGGCTCTTTCCAAGATGTATTCCCCGCTGGTCATGCTTAAAAAGGATAATGTGCTGCACCTTCCGGTCATGGGCGTGCAGCTCAATCTGGACCAAGTGGAACGCATTGAGGATGGCCCCATGCAACCCGGACTGTATGGTGAATTCCTGCGCACAACAAGACAAGCATTCACAGAAATACAACAAGCCACCATACAGCAGGCCTATGCCAATCCGGATTTAGCCATTACCCAGCAGCTGCCTCTCTGGGTCATCTGGCCGGAAAGCGCCATGGGTACCCCCATTCACCTGAACACGCATACAGGTAAGTTGATTCAGGACCAATCCACGAGTCATTACCTATTCGGAAATGAGGCGCTTCCTATGGTGCGGCAGCAGATACGTGAAATGGGTGGTCAGGATTTTGTGCTTTTCACCGGGGCTGACCAGTACCGCTGGGAAACAGACCCTGAAAATGGGAACCTGTATCCGCGGGGCATGTATAACTCCATGGCTATTATACCCGGTGGGTTTGATTCCATCACCACCGCATCCAAGCAGCACCTCATGCCATTTGGTGAATACCTCCCGTTTGTCGAGCATCTTGAATGGCTTGGAAAGCTATATACCGAAATGACCGGCACTCAGGTGGGTGATGGCATACACCCCGGCTCCGGAGATGACCCCATTGCTGTGCCGGTTCCCGGCACCAGCGAAACGGTCGGGGTCATCCCTGCCATCTGCTATGAAGATACGGTGGGCCGCCTCCTCACCAAATATGTACGCGAGGGCCCACAGGTTATCGTCAATATATCCAACGACGGCTGGTTCCGTGATTCCTGCTGCGGCGAGCAGCAGGCCCGCAATGCGGCATTCCGCTGCATTGAGCTGCGTCGCCCCATGGTGCGAGCCGCCAACATGGGATACACCTGTGCTATTGCGCCCAATGGTGCTTTCCTGGATATTCTGCAAAAAGCTGACGGCAGCCCCCATCTGGCCGGGCACAGCTATGCTGTACTCCCCGTTGATAAAAACGCGGGCTACACCCTTTATGCCCTGCTGGGCGACTGGGCAGTAGTCCTCTGCGCCATTCTGGTTATCCTCACATCGC
Organism: Akkermansia sp.; assembly: GCA_045614585.1. Taxonomy (GTDB): domain Bacteria; phylum Verrucomicrobiota; class Verrucomicrobiia; order Verrucomicrobiales; family Akkermansiaceae; genus Akkermansia. The sequence continues at coordinate 20,142 of JAZLDD010000010.1, forward strand.
TTCCGGTGATATTCCGGGGCAAAGTTCAACATGCCTGAAACGATTCACATAGCGCTGAGCGCGGATAAAGCATTCACGGTGCCTCTGTCACTGTGTCTGCATTCCCTCATGCAGAGCGCTGCTTCGGAAACCCGGTATCATTTCCACATTCTCGACAGCGGTGTCGACCGCAAGGTGTTGATGCGCGGCGGTTTCACCAACATCACCTGGTATAACGTGGCCGACAAGATGCGAGATTTGCCGGTTTACGAGCGTTTTCCCTCAGCCACCTACCATCGTTTTCTGCTCCCGGGGCTGATGCCGCAGGAAATCAGCCGCGTGTTATTTCTGGATTGTGATACCGTGGTCAGACGAGATTTAACCGCCCTGTACCACACAGATTTGCAGGGTAACACCATAGCAGCCGTGCCGTGGGTGGTTCTGGGCCACTACCAGGAGGAATACGGCCAGCACCTGCGGAGCTTCCCTGCTCGTTTCAATCTGCCTGATGACGGCACGCCGTATTTTTATGCCTCTCTGCTCATCATGGACCTGGCAGCCATGCGCAGTGCCGGCATCACGGCTCGCATCATTGAAACCGTGCGGAACACACCGAGGGAATCACTTGTCTGGCTCGATCAGGATGCTCTCAACGCCACGCTGTACGGGCAGATTACTCCGCTGCCACTGGAATACAACGTAATCCCGCTTTTTTCCGAACAGTTGGAAAATGAAAGCAAAGAGGCCAGAGATGCTTACGCAGCCCCGGCCATTGTCCATTTTGCGGCCATGAAGCCGAATATCCTCACCGGACCTCGCAATGAGCTCGAAGAGGATTTCTTCCGGTTCTGGCAGGAATCGCCCTGGGCGAACCGCATCCCCTACCCCCTCATTTCCCTTTCCCGACTCCCGCGCCCTGTTGCCGCCAGCCTTCGCGCTCTCTTCAGCGCTCTCGTTCCCTGTCCCCGCCTTCTCCGGGCACTCGGACGTCTTCTCGAGGCTCTCCGTTCTCTATCTCGTTGAATCAAGAAACTTGTTCAAAGTCCCTGATTCGAACCGTTACCTCAAGCACCCCCATGTTCTGCACAAGCGTCCGATTTACCACGTTCCTTGCCCTCCTTTCATCATCCATAGGCCTCGCCCAGCCTTCCCAGCCTATCAACGAGCAGGCGGCGCTCATTCCCCAGCCGTTGCAATATGAGCAGAGCCTGAATCAGCCGGGATTCCTGCTGACCAGCGGCATCAAGGTAGACTCTGCTACCAGCCATAGCGAGCTGGGTCGAGCCGCTATCCGTGCCCTCATGGCTGCAGGGCTGGAGGTCCAACCCGAAGATGTGGAAGGCGAGCTTCAGGTGCAACTCCAGGCCAACATGGCTCCCGCAGCCTATAGCCTGAAAGTTACCCCGCAGGGAATCTGCATCGAGGTCGGCAGCGAGGAGGCACTGCACGCCGCAGCGCAGACCCTGGCACAAGCTGTGCTGAAGGACACCGCCGGTCAGCCAGCCCTGCCTGACATGTGGGTAAAAGATGTCCCACGGCTTGAGCACCGCGGCATCATGCTGGATTGCAGCCGCCACCCCATCAGCGTGGCGGATATCAAGCGCATTCTGAACCTCATGGCGCGCTACAAGCTCAACCGTCTGCACTGGCATCTCACCGATGACCAGGGCTGGCGCATCGAGATAAAGAAATATCCCCTGCTCACCGAAATCGGTAGCAAGCGCAAGGAAACAGCCTCTTGGATTAACCAGCAACAGAAAGACGGTAAGCCGGTGGAGTTCTACTACACTCAGGCAGACATCCGCAAGGTGGTGGAGCACGCGCATAGCCTGGGTATCATCGTGATACCCGAAATCGAAATTCCAGGCCACGCCAGCGCCGCCGTCACCGCCTACCCCGCACTGGGCAACAACGATTGCCCGGAATTCGCCCCGGAAGTCATCACCGGCTGGGGGGTATTCACCCACACCATGGGGCCAAACGCCTTTACCTTCCAGTTCATTGAGGAGGTGCTGGCAGAAGTCTGTGAACTGTTTCCACGCGCGCCTTACATCCACATCGGCGGCGATGAAGTGCCCCGCGACCAGTGGCAGCAAAGCCCCGCGGCCCAGACCTTCATGCAGCAGAACGGCATGAAACGCGAAAGCGAAATCCAGGACTACTTCACCCACTTCTGCGCCAAGGTGCTCCGCAAACATGGCCGCCGCATGGTGGGGTGGGATGAAATCATGTGCGCCCCGCAGCTCCCGCAGGATGCCGTGGTAATGGCCTGGCGCGGCATGGACCACGCCCGCATAGCCGCCCGCCGTGGGCATGAGCTCATCCTCTGCCCCATACATGCATTCTATTTCAATTTCCCACAAAGCACAAACGAAGAAGCGGGAGCATTCTACTCCGGGCTCACCGGATTCGACCACATCGACTGGAAGCACGTGCTCACCTTTGATACAGACATTCCCGGCAGCAAGGTCATCGGCATGCAGGCCAATCTGTGGAGCGAATGTATCCCGGATATGAAAAAGCTGGAATACATGCTGGTGCCACGCATCTGCGCCCTGGCAGAAAAAGCCTGGCGCTACGGGCTGCCTATATTCCCCGATGAGTTCGCCCTCCGTCTCCAGGCTCAGATTCCCTACTTCGATTCCCTGCAACTCAACTTCCGCCAGGAGGATAACACCCCCCGCCACCCGTAAACCTGACTTTTTCCAGGTCGAAGATATACGCATATCTCATTGACAATAGATGATAAAATGCTAAAATACAGCAGCATGTTGCACCCCCCCCCCATTTAAGTAGGAATAACACAAATCGCAATGCTCCGCACGATGTCATGAGAGGACTTGCGATTCTGCTCATCATCATCTTTCACGCAAACAAGGAGCTTCTGCCATACGGCTACCACGGGGTAGACATTTTTCTTGCTATATGCGGGTATTACATCTGCCAATCGTTCCGCCGGGAGACATATAGCACATCTGCATACCTGAAAAAGCGTCTGGCACGTATCTATCCGCCGGTGCTCATCAGCATTCTTCTCACCTTATTGCTGCTGATGATATTCAGCAGCAAGGATACCCTGATACCGAGCGCAAAAACAGCACTTGCTGCGATATTCAGTGTTTCGAACATCTATCTTGCCAATCAGGAGGGAGGATATTTTGCAAACTCTACGATGGATAACGCCTTGCTGCACACATGGTACATAGCCATAACTCTGCAGACGTACATACTCTTTGCCCTGGGCCGGCATCTTCTTTCCGGATGCAGAACCATCTGGATACTCATCCCGGCAGCGTTGACAGCGATACTATCATTTCTCTGGGCAAATCAGGTTCTTGTATTCGTGATATTCCACAAACTGAACCTGCCATTCTTTGCCAGCACGCCACAAACACCGGATGAAATGTACTACGAGCTCTTTCCTCGACTCTGGGTGGTGCTGGCCGGGTGCGGAACGGCATTTATCCCGGAAATAAAGTCGACAAAAATGGCCACATTCCTCGGATTGGCTGGGCTGGTTCTGATGTTGGTACCATCCGTCATCCACACCGAGACAGCCAGAATTCTGGCTGTATGCGTTGTGACGGGTAGTGTCCTGGCTATCAGATATCTTCCAGAAAGCAGGAATCTGGCCTGGCTGACGGAAAACAAGCCGCTGGCATGGGTGGGGCGGATTTCCTTTTCACTCTATCTGGTGCATTTGCCAATCATCACGCTGTATCGCAGTCTCACGGGGCAGGAAGAGCTGCCCATCCTCGATATCAGCCTCATCCTGCCTCTCCTTTTACTGCTCGGCTACGCCTTTTACAAGGGGGTGGAAACCCGGAAGATACCAGGAAAGCTCATCCTGCCGGCAGCCGCCGTCTGCCTGATTCTTGCCCCGGCTGCCATATGCACCCAGGGGTTCAGCCAGTACATACACAAAAAGGCAAACAGCATCAGCATTGCTACATACACTGATTTTGGAGAAAGCAAAGATGAAACGCTTCTCCATGATTACCCCGGAGACCAGCTATCATACTGGGACGGCGTCTACAGATTTACCGGGAAGAAAGTGCCAAAGATGAATACGACGCTGCTCCATATCGGCGATTCCGAAAAGGCTGCCAATTTCATTCTGCTGGGAGACTGCCAGGCGCACACCCTATATGCCGGACTGCACGAGTGCTGCCGACAGGAAGGGTTGAGCGGCGTATTCCCGGCTACATACATGCTAGCCTTCTGGGACAGATTATGCAACGGAGGCGACAACCGCATCTATCACCGGGAAAAAGCAGAAGCCATGCTCAACTGGCTTTCCGGGCACCCGGAAATCAAGCATGTTATCCTTGCGCAGCTCTGGAGCTATTGGATGCCCCCCGAAACCTTGCTTAAACGGAAATGGGACGGCAGTCTGCATCCCGCCAACAACATGGAATCCGCAACACAGGATTTAATGACTCTTTGCCGGAAATTAAAGGATGCAGGTAAAAATGTCATCATCCTGAACGAGATACCGACCATCGCCTCGCACTCACCGCTGCGGGCCATACGCGGACAACTTTGTTTTTCTGACTCGCCAACTTCTAAGTTACTGCAACAAAGTGCAGAAGAATACGCCAGAAAAAACGCCCCATACCTGCGCTGCCTAGAAAAGGTACAGGCTGCGGGGCTGTGCACCCTGTTGCACGCCGCCCAGATACACCTGGAGGATGGTCAGTTTTCTGCTTGGGAAGATGGCCAGGTACTCATGCACGACAACATGCACCAGAGCTATCCCGCAGCACTGCAGACAGCAAAGGGGCTTATGCCCAAACTCCGGGAGATACTGAAGCAGTGAGCCCCCGCCCGGGACAGCAGAACTAGAGCCGCCCATATTCCCCTGCGCGCAGCTCGGGCGCGACATCATTTGATGCGAAATGCTCTTTTGTCCCTCGCCGCTTATGTTTATGAACTGAAGTTCCGAGCTTCAACATTCAGGCTCCCACTCATTTAACAAAAAAACACCCCTGCGACCAAAACGGCGCAGGGGTATTTTCAGAATCGAGAAAAATCTCTTTAGTAGGCGCGGGCCCAGAGCACGCGGCGCGTGGTGGGGCGGCTGGTGAGGATGCAGGGCGCAGCCTCGGCGGCGGTTCCCATCTCGCCCTGCGGAATACAGCGGATAGAGATACGCAGGCTCTTGGCCAGAGTTTCTTCTTCCTCCGGGGTGCCATCCCACGGGCAAAGCAACCAGTCGGCATCGCCTTCGCCGTTGAAGTTGGCTTTCAGCTCGTCCATGCTGGAGCAAGTGCGGATGTGGCTGTCGCGGAAGGTGCGCTGGCGCTGCAGGAGGGTGTTCTGGATGTCTTCCAGAAGGCTCACGGCGTTCTGCACGAGTTCTTCCTCGGCGATGAAGCTCTTTTCGCTGGTAGCCTGGTCGCGGCGGCAGAGGCAGACGGAGCCCTTCTCGAGGTCGCGCGGGCCGATTTCGATGCGAACAGGCACACCCTTCTTGATCCAGTCCCACTTCTTGGTGCCACCGTTGATATCGCGGGTATCCACCTGCACGCGCAGGGGCATGCCGTGGAAGCTCATGGCACTGAGCTTATCGGCCAGGGCCTGGCAGTGGGCAATGATGGCATCTTTCGTATCTGCCTTGGGAGTAACGGGAATGATGACAATCTGCTTCGGAGCCACGCGGGGCGGGCATACCAGACCATCGTCATCGGAGTGAGCCATGATAAGCGTGCCAATCATGCGGGTGGAAACACCCCAGGAGGTGGTCCAGGCAAACTGGCGCTCGTTGTTGCGGCCGGCGAAGGAAATATTCTGAGCCTTGGCGAAATTCTGCCCAAGGAAGTGGGAGGTGCCGGCCTGGATGGCCTTGCGGTCCTGCACCATGGCTTCTACGGTGAAGGTGCGTACGGCGCCGGGGAAGCGTTCGTGCTCGGTCTTTTCACCGGGAATCACGTCCACAGCGAGCACATCGCGCTGGAATTCCTCGTACACCTTGTGCATGAGGGCGGTCTCTTCCTCAGCTTCCTCGCGGGTCTCGTGGGCGGTGTGGCCTTCCTGCCACAGGAACTCTGCCGTGCGCAGGAAGATACGGGGACGCATTTCCCAGCGCATCACGTTGCACCACTGGTTCACCTTGATGGGGAGCTCGCGGTAGGATTCCAGCCAGCGGGAGAATGCGGCGCCGATAACGGTTTCGGAGGTGGGACGAATCACGTACTTATCTGTGAGTTCACCGGAAGGAATCATGCGGGTCTTGCCGGTTTCAGGATCCTTCACAGCCTCGAGGCGATGGTGGGTCACCACAGCGCATTCGGTAGCAAAGCCTTCAGCATGCTCTGCCTCCTTCTCCAGGTAAGATACAGGAATGAGCATGGGGAAGTAGGCATTGGTGTGGCCGGTGCGCTTGAAATCTGCATCGAGCTGTTGCTGAATAAGCTCCCAGATGGCATAGCCCCAGGGTTTGATGACCATACAGCCGCGCACCTCGGAGTTCTCAGCGAGGTCAGCGGCCTTGATTACTTGCTGGTACCACTCGGGGAAGTCCTGTGCGCGCGTAGGCGAAATTGCGTTCTGTTGTGCCATGGCAGGAATTGTATGGATTATGAATAAAAAGTCAATGAAAATCAGTTTTTACGGCTCAGGCCTCTTTGCATAATTTATGATTCAGCACGGCCAGCATCACCATGAATATGGACAAAAGCCACAACCCGAGCACGGCAAACGCAAGAGCCAGCACCACGGCTGCTGCCAGACTGATGCTGTGCATCTGCCGGCGCGACTTCATGAGCCCCTGCATAATCTGCCCGCCATCGAGCGGAAAAATCGGCAGCATATTCAATATAGTCCACCAGCAGCTTACTTCTATCAGGTAGAAAAACAGCAGCATCGCAAGCGGCGGAAATGCTGAGAATATTTCAGCAGGCATATACCCCAGTGCAAACTCTCCTGCAAGCGCCACGCCCATGCTGAAGCTTCCCACATACACACTCAGCACGATAAAAGCCAGCACACCCACCAGCAATGAAGCAATCGGGCCGGCTGCGGTCATACACACACCCTGCATGCGGGTCAGCCGTGCCGTTTCATTCGTGCAGTCTCCCCCCAGCCATGCAAGATACACGCTCGGCTGCCCGCCTCCCAGCTTCCGGCCCACCAGGGCATGCCCCATCTCGTGCGCCAGCAGCACCGCAAATGCAGCCACTATAAACAGGAGTGACCCCATGAATTCCACCATGCTGGTTGCAAAAAACGCTCTCCCCAGAAAAGCCAGTGTCAGCCACAGCGTGGGATGAATGCTCACAGGCACTCCGAATAGTGTGAATCGAATCATCGGTCACATTCTATGCCCCACCACCGCTGCTACGCAAGCCCCCAAGCCGCCATAACCCGCATCATGACAAGGAAATTTATCTGTCCATTGACCAGATTCCTGCTTGCAGAAAACTTAGCAATAGTGTAATATACCCGCAATTCATGGAAGCCGAATATACTGAGGACGACATTCAGACACTGGACTGGCGCGAACATATACGTCTGCGCCCGGGTATGTACATTGGTAAACTGGGCGACGGCACAATGCCGGATGACGGTTTGTATGTATTGCTCAAGGAAGTGATAGACAACTCCATAGATGAATTTGTGATGGGAGTTGGCAAGAAGATTCTGGTGAGCATCGATAAGGATGGCTGGTGCGAAGTGCGAGACTTCGGGCGCGGCATTCCCCTGGGCAAGTTGTATGAATGCGCTGCCAAAATCAACACCGGCGGCAAATATGATGGCGAAGCTTTCAAGAAATCCGTCGGTCTGAACGGCGTGGGTATCAAGGCAGTGAATGCGCTTTCCGAGCGTTTCGAAATTCAGGCATACCGCGAGGGACAGACACGCCGCATATCATTCTGCGCAGGCGATATGGTGGCTGGCAGTGACACCACCGAAGCCACCGACCAACCGGACGGTACCCGCGTGGCATTCATGGTAGACCGGACGATTTTTGCGGCAGATGCCGCGTACAACCTGCAGTTTGTGGAGCGCATGTGCCGCTACTACTGCTACCTGAACACCGGGCTGACCATCAACCTCAACGGCCGCAACATCTCCTCCAAGAACGGGCTTCTAGACCTGCTTCGCGAGGAGATGAAGGAGGAGCCGCTTTATGCGCCCATCCATATTTCCGGCAACGATATTGAAATTGCCATCACCCACGGAGATGAGTACGGCGAGGAATACTATTCCTTCGTAAACGGCCAGCACACCACCATGGGCGGCACCCACCAGGCTGCCTTCCGCGAGGCCATTGTAAAGACCCTCCAGGGCTATTTCAAGAAGAGTTACGAGGGCTCCGATATCCGCAACGGCATTCAGGCCGCCATCAGCATCAAGGTCATCGAGCCGGTCTTCGAATCCCAGACCAAGACCAAGCTGGGGAGCAACACCATGGGGCCTGGCAAGGAGACCATCCGCACCTTTGTGCTCAACTTCCTCGCTCGCGAGCTGGATAATTACCTGCACCGACACCCGGAAATCGGTGAGGCGATGGAGGAAAAGATCAAAGAGAGCGAAAAGACCCGCAAGGAAGTAGCAGGTGTCACCGGCAAGGTTGCCAAGGAACGCGCCAAGAAAGCCAAGATTCATACCCGCAAGCTGCGCGACTGCCGCGTGCATTTCGATACAAAGCACAAGCGGGCAAAGGATACCATGCTCTTCATCACCGAGGGTGACTCCGCCTCCGGCTCCATCACCACCGCACGCGACGCCGAGACCCAGGCTGTTTTCTCGCTTCGTGGTAAGCCGGCAAACAGTTTCGGCATGAACCGAGCGGCACTTTTCGAGGAAAAGCGCAACGAAGAGCTCGATTTCCTGCACCTGGCGCTCAACATCGACCGCAGCATGGAAGACCTGCGCTACAACAAGGTCATCATCGCTACTGATGCTGATGTGGACGGCATGCACATCCGCCTGCTGCTGCTCACCTTCTTCATCCAGTATTTCCCCGACCTCATCCGCGAGGGACACCTCTACATTCTGCAGACCCCGCTCTTCCGCGTGCGTAACAAGCAGAAGACGATTTACTGCTACTCGGAGGCAGAGCGCGACCGCGCCGTGAAGCAGCTGGGCCGCAATCCGGAAATCACGCGATTCAAGGGCCTGGGTGAAATCTCCCCCGCCGAGTTCAAGGGATTCATCGGCGAGGATATCCGACTCGAGGAAGTAACGCTCGAAAATGCGCACAATCTCAAGGAAATCCTCCGTTTCTACATGGGCGACAACACCGATGACCGCCGCCAGTACATTGTAGACAACCTCCGCATCGAGGAAGACCTGGCCTGATACAGGTAGAAACACCCTCTACCCCGGGCTTTTTGCTTGCCAGAAAGCCCTCAGGTTGTTATAGTTAGCCCATGGGGCGCATTCTCTCAAACTTCCTGCTTGTGGCTGCAGCTTTGCTTCTCAGCAGCTGCGTATACGTGAACACCCACCGCGCGGCTATTGACCGAGGGCAGGAATATCAGGCAGTCATCCTGCCGGATCAGGAGAATCTGGAAGTTTTCCGCTGCCGTGGCAAGCTGTATCTGCGAGGTGTACTCACCACCGTGCGCCGAGCCTGGCGTGATAAGGTTACCCAGTACAGTGTGAATGAGTTCCACAGCGGCCAGTTCATTCCCATCAAGGGGGCTCCGCAGCGCTATGTGTACCGTGAAATCGGCCCAGCGGATATCGAGCGGAATGACATCTTCGGCATAGTGCCCGGAAAGGAGATTCCGGAAGGCGCACGAGCCATCAAGCGCCGCAGGCAGGTGGTCGGTTACCGCGTCGATGCGCTCAACTGCAACCCTGTCACCACGCATCTTCAGTATGGCTGGATAGCTGAGCTGCCGGGCAGAGCCCGCCCCCACTACCGCCACATGGTCACTAGCGAGCACCAGCATGTGGGCAGCCACCTGTGCAATACCCGCCGCGGCTTCATCATCCCCGTCACCCCTTCCCGTACGAATAAGCACGCCTGGTATGCCTATCCGCTCGCCGGTGTCTCCTTTGTGCTGGTGGATGTTCCCGGCACGGTACTGGCCAATACGGTAGTCCCGGCCGCCTATGGCATTGCTGCCATTCCCTTCAGCATTTATGAGAAGGGGCGCCGCATCATGGTGAAGCCGACCAAGTGATTTTCCAACACTCCGTCTATTATGATTCGCTACGCAGCAGATGAAGTACGCCGTGGAACCGGCAACATCAAGTGGGACCTGCAGGGGCCGCAACCTTTCGGCATCGCCGACATGGATATCGAATCCCCGCCCTGCGTGGTGGAAGCCTTGCAGGAACGTCTCAACCACCGCTTCTATGGCTACGCCTTCATGACCGATGAATTGCGTGGTGTCATCTGCGATTATCTCCGCGAGCGTCACAATGTAGCGGATGCCCGGCCTGAGTGGTTGCACGCCCTGCCCGGCTGCGTACCCGCCTTCACCCTGGTAGCCCGTGCGGTATGCACTGCCCCGGAGCATGAGATTATGGTATGCACGCCCTCATACCCGCCCATGCTTCACTGCCACGAGGACGTAGGCTGCCAGCTCATCACCGTGCCCTGCACCTGCACAGACGACACATGGAACTTTGACTGGGAAGCCATGGAGGCCGCAGTGACGCC
>JAZLDD010000011.1:0-15588 GCA_045614585.1 Akkermansia sp.
AATTCCGACTTACCCAGCCTGTCGACTCATATGCTATTAACATGTTATTGCATATGCTGTTTAATTTATTCAGCATATGTGCTCTCCCGGTTTCCGAATTATTGTACCGAATATACTTGCCGTTTATGTAAACGTCCAGGTCGCGACTTGAGAGATCAACACCTACATATGTGGTGTCCTGCGTTTTTTTAGCCTTGCTTTTTGTGAGATTTTGGTTCATATTTCTTTCATTCTCTATAACGGGCGTAATAGCCCAATCAATTGTTCGAGAAGAATCCGGAGCCATCTTCGTGACGGGAGTTGAGTAGCCCTAACTTTGACTCGAAAGGTTTCCTTTCTATCCAATTTCCGGGCGTCCTCAACCCAGGAATGAGTGGTAGCTACCCACTCATTCCTGCTCCGTACTCGCGGCTATTTTACCGCGTGCAGGTTCAACCTACCACAAAATTTGTATAGAGGACAATTTGAAGTTCCCTGCGGCTTTGCCGCAGCCGTTTAAGATGGCGAGCCTAAGGCGAGCGGAACTCCTAAATTGTCCTTTGTAATTTGTCCTTTGTACATCTCACCAAATTCCTATTTTCTGCACCAAGATGTAAAATATCTTCAGCAAATCTGAAACAGCCCCTGCTCAAAGGAACATGAAACACTGACTTCTTGACAGTAGCAGCATCATTCTGTAAAGTAGAAGCCGTATGCACAAGCTCACAGAATCCATAGGAAAATATCTGCTTGCAGCCGTATCTCCACTCATTCGCTACCCGGAGAATGCCGAACTACGCGTGGCAGCCACCCCGGGTGGAGATATGTTGCGATTCCGTCTGGTGCTTGAGCAGGAAGATGTGGCCCGAGTCATTGGCCGCAATGGGATGACGGCATCAGCCATACGTTCCCTGGCCAAAGCAGCCGGCGAAAAAGCTGGAATCAAGGTAGTGGTGCATATTCTCTCCAGAGAAGAAGCAGCGCTCTCCTGACCTACGCGTTGCTCATGCAGGAGATTTTTGCAGATATGCCGGTGTACCCTCCGGCAGCCCGTGTGCTGGTTGATGGGCTCAATGACATGGTGCTGGATTACGCCATTCCGCCTGAAATGAAAGGCGTAACCCGCGGCAGCCGGGTTGAAGTTCCGCTGCGAGCACGAGGCACTACCGGCACAGTACTGGCACTGGTGCAACCGGACCCCGAGTGGGCGCATCGGTTACGCCCCTTACGCCGTCTGGTCAATGAGGAACCGGTCATCTCCCCTGCTCTGATGGATCTGGCGGAGTGGGCAGCGCGGTATTATGCAGTACCCGTGGAACAGATGATTCGTTGCATTGTGCCGGAGCCGGTGCGGCAGGAGCATCACGAAGAAAAGACCCGGAAGGTCATAGTGCTGCAAAACTGGCCAGATGATGATACACTCAACAAAATCAACCGCCGGGCCCCACGGCAGGCCGCTATTCTGCGCTATCTGCATGCCAGTGAAAAGAAAAAAGAACCTCTGACTGATTTAGGCGGCTCTCCGGCCCTGAATCCTTGCCGGGCGCTTGAGAAAGCAGGTTACGTGCGTATCGAGGAAGAACAAATACACCGGGACCCGGCCGGCAGCGAGCAGTTTGCCCCCACATTTCCCCTTGAGCTGAATCCGGAACAGTCTGCGGCTCTGCAAAAAATCAACGCAGCCTTTGAAGCCGAAGAAACCAGGCCGCTGCTGTTGCAGGGAGTCACAGGCTCCGGCAAGACCGAAGTATACCTTCAGGCAGCGCAGCGAGTCATGGAACAGGGTAAGGGCGTTCTTATCCTTGTTCCAGAAATATCCCTTACCCCGCAGACAATGGCCAGATTCAAAGGCCGGTTTGCCCAGACTCCCGGCAGTGTCGCTATTCTGCACAGCGCCATGAGCGATGGCGAGCGCTTTGACGAATGGCACGCTATTCACCGCGGGAAGGCCCGCATAGCCATAGGCCCCCGTTCTGCGGTTTTTGCACCGGTTCAGAATCTGGGGCTTATCATCGTGGACGAAGAACACGATTCTTCTTACAAACAGGAAAACACCCCCCGATATCATGGCAGGGATCTGGCGGTTCTGCGCGCTAAACTTGAGGGCGCCACAATCGTGCTCGGCTCTGCCACTCCTTCGCTGGAATCCATTCACAACGCCAACCTTGGTAAATACAGTCTGCTCCGCATGGATAAGCGTGCAGACGGCCAGAGACTACCGCTCACACGAGTGCTGGATATGCGAAGTGAGGCCAAGGATAAGCGTAACCTCGGGATTCTTTCCGAGAGGCTGCGAATGGCCATAGATGAACGATTAAATAAAGGTGAGCAGGTTATTCTGCTGCTAAACCGCCGGGGGTTTGCACGCGCGCTGCAATGCCCAGAGTGCGGTTTCGTTGCAAATTGTGAACATTGCGCCCTGCCCATGACTTATCACGCCACCGAGAACCGTCTGGTTTGTCACATCTGTGGCTATCGGCAGATGGTGCCGTCGCGCTGCCCTGATTGCCATACCGCCGATATATCACTGGAAGGCTATGGGACGCAGAAAGTCGAAGCAGTATTGAGACGCTGCTTTCCCGAAGCCCGATTACAACGAGTGGATGCCGATGTAACAACCCGCAAAAATGCGTTGCGCGACATTCTGGCAGATTTTCGCGCTCACCGCACCGATATTCTGCTGGGGACCCAGATGATATCCAAAGGATTGGACTTTCCGGGGGTTACGCTGGTAGGCGTGCTGAACGCAGACCTCGGGCTGAATATTCCGGACCCACGCGCCGCAGAGCGCACGTTTCAGCTGCTCACGCAGGTGGCAGGACGCGCCGGAAGAGGGGACCTGGATGGAGAAGTCATCATCCAGACCTATAACCCGCAAGCCGCCGCTATCCAATTTGCACGGAGACATGATACGGACGGCTTTGCTGAATCGGAACTGGAACTGCGCCAGATGATGAATTTTCCCCCCTTCTGCCACATGGCAGTCATCACCGCACGCAGCGAACAGGAAGATGTAGCACTTCTTGCCATGGAAACATTGCACAAGCGCCTGCTTTCTGCGCTCCCGCCTCAGGTTCAGATAAGTGATCCTCTTCCTGCTCCATTAGCTAAGGCTTATGGTCAGTTCCGTTACCAATGCACCTTGAAAGCCCCGGGCGCACGCATACTATCAGATATATGCAGCCGGGTCATAAATGACATGAATTGTGGTGAAGGCGTTACCTTGACAATGGATATTGACGCCTATTCATTCCTGTAGCACTCGCTTTTCTCGCTTCTATATTGACGCAGCAGCCTTTTCCTGCTAGAATGCGCTGCGTTATGAGACATCCTTTCCTTTATATTTCTCTGCTGCTTGGCCTGGTTTGCTGGGGTGTATCTCCGCTCCAGGCAAAAGATGATGATGATAAGAAGCTCACCAGAGCTGAAAAACGAGAACTGAAAAAGAAAGAGAAAGAAGAAAAGCGCGCCGCCAAAAAGAAAGGCAAGAACAGCACCAATGCCGGATTTGATGACGACGACGACGATAAAGCAGACAAAAAAAAGGTCGATAAAAAAGCTTTCGTCAAATTCCTGAAAAAGACCAAGCTTGATACTGGCAAAGTTGCAACCAGCAGCAAAATGTTCCTGATTGCCTCTTTCTCACTCAGCAGTGTCGATGGCGAAGATTTTGTTCAGGAAATTCAGAAAATCGAACCCACACTGAAGCGCAATAAGGTTGCCGTCCTGCTGATTAATGAAGGCATTGAAGAAGGTAAGGAACTTTCAAAGGAGCTTAAGAAACTGCGTGTCAAATTGCCGGCCATCAGCAAGAAAACGTGGGATGCGGAACTTGAAAAATATTCCGAGGAAGAGGGGCTGGAGCTGACGTATCCTACCGGCTTGGCCTGGATTCTTCTCGATAACAAAGGTAAACCCGTATCCAAGGAACAGGGCGCAGGGTCCTTTGGCTCCAATTCCGATCTGAACAAGTGCTTTGACATAGCAGAAATCAAAGCTCCGGCTGCTAAGAAGAGCAAGGATGAGGAAGCTGGCGATTCTGAGGAGGCATCAGGAGAAGAATCTGAAGAGGCGGATACTGCAGCAGAAAGCTGAAAATCTGCAACGCAAAGAGCAAACATACCATGCTTGAAACATTAACAGATTTAAAAACGCGCCGCAGCTGCCGGAAATATACCAGCCAGCAGGTATCTGAAGAGCATCTTTCCGCAGTACTTGAAGCGGCCACTTATGCACCCACCGGGCACGGGCAGCAGAGCCCGGTCATGGTGGTTGTGCAAGATGCCGGGACTCTTGCCAGACTTTCCAGTCTGAACGCGCAGGTGATGGGAACCAACCGGGATCCATTCTACGGAGCGCCCACAGCTGTTGTGGTGTTTGAAGACCTTAGTGTTTCCACCGGCCATGAAGATGCATGCATGGTTATGGCCAATCTACTCAACGCCGCGCATGCAGTAGGATTGGGCTCATGCTGGATTAACCGGGGCCGCCAGATGTTTGAATTACCTGGTGGGCCTGAGATAAAGGCCGCCTGGGGTCTTGGAGAAAACATGGCCGGCCTCGCCGTCTGCATTCTTGGCTATGAGGCAGAAGGTGGCACAGTTTCTCCCAAACCCAGAAAGGATAACTACATCATCAGAGCTTGATTTGCTCCACACCTGAATCAGACAATGAAAAATACATTCTTAAGCTTTGCACTTGCCACGCTTATCAGTGCAAATATCACTCTCCTGGCGCAAGAGCCTGCTACTTCAACCGCACCTGCTGCACCCGCAGTATCAGCCGTGCCTGCAGCTCTCGCCGCTCTGCCGTATATTACAGATACCAGACCATCTGCTGATGCCGGATTCTACATTTATCTCAGCTCAGCTTCCTGGTGTGGGCCATGCCGTGCCATTATGCCCAGGATTGTTGCTATGTATCCTGAAATTAAAGCTGCAGGTGGCGAGATTATCCTGCTCTGCTTTGATCGCACGCCGGAAGCTGGCGTGGCTTATCTGAAAAAATACGGTGCAGTTTTTCCCACAGTAATGGCGACTGACATCATGACAGCCCCGCAGAAGAACCTGCCTGGTTTTGTTCAGCTTCGCGGTATTCCCAATGCCATCTTTGTGTCGGCCGATGGTAAAACGATTCGCACCGGACACGGCGCAATCGTACTTGGCTGGCAAGAAATCATAGCAAAATAATACCTGTACAGGATGTCCATAAAGAAAAGGCCGTGGAGAAATATCCACGGTCTTTTCCTTATGCCTCAGACTGGGCAAATACGGTGATTATTGATTAGCCACAATGCCATCACGGATAATCAGAGTGCGATCACCGCGCGAAGCAATGGCAGAATCGTGAGTCACGGTCACGAGCGTTTTGCCACCCTCCTCCGCTAATTCGAACAACAAATCCAGAATTTGTGCACCATTTCTGGAATCAAGATTCCCGGTCGGTTCATCAGCAAAGATAATAGCCGGATCATGTGCAAGCGCGCGAGCAATTGCAACACGCTGCTGTTCGCCACCGGAAAGCTCATTGGGCAAATGATCCATCCGGTCCGCAAGGCCGACCCGCTCCAGCAGATGCTTGACTCGTTCCGTAGCCTCAGTACCAGCCACAGCCGTTGCGAGAGACGCATTTTCAAGCGCAGTCAATTCCGGCATAAGCATGTAGTTCTGAAAAATGAATCCCATCATCTTATTGCGGAACAAAGCACGCCGGCGCAGCGATAAGGCGTATATATCTTCACCATTGATGACAACCTGCCCCTGCTGGGGCGGCTCCAGTCCTGCCAGAGTATACATCAGGGTCGTTTTACCGGCCCCACTCGGGCCACAAAGAAAGACCTTCTCTCCCTTGCGGATATGTAAATCCAGGCCATGCAGCACCTCAATCTGCTTTTTGGCAATGCTGTACGAACGGTGTAAATTGGTTGCCTTAATCATGAGCGGGAAACTTCTATATTGTCGATGAGGCGGACATCTCCGAACCACGCGGCTACAGCAAGCAAAGCTAAGCGGTGTGAAGCCTCCGGCACCGGGTGTAACGTGGCTGCATCTACCAGCTCCACATAATCGCACTGTACACCAGGAATTTTCTCAAGTTCCTTCCTGACCCCGTTGCAGATATCAACCGCAGCTGCACCTTTTTCATAAGCAGATGCGGCAGAAAGCAGAGACTTGCGTATAAGCGGCGCCGCTTCTCGGTGTTCTGGAGTCAGGCGCACATTCCGGCTGGAAAGGGCCAGGCCATCATTTTCACGCACAATTTCCGCTCCATGAATCGCAACAGGTATATCGAGGTCCCGCACCATACGCCGGATGATTGCCAGCTGCTGATAGTCTTTTTTTCCAAAGATTGCATCCGTAGGTTGCACAAGATTGAAAAGCTTATTCACCACGAGACACACCCCGGAAAAGTGCCCGGGTCTGCTCGCCCCGCATAAGACGGTGGAAAGATGCGTTTCTTCCATGGAAATGGAACGATCCGGGCAATACATCGTATCCGGAGAAGGCATGAACACAATATCCACGCCACATTTATCACATGTCTCTAAATCCTGCCTGGGGGTTTGGGGATAAGTGGCCAGGTCTCCTGCATTATCAAACTGCACGGGATTCAGAAATACGCTGGCTACCACCACCCCATCATCACCAGCAAGCGCCCGGGCCTGGGTCAGCAGTGACGCATGTCCGGCATGCAAAGCCCCCATGGTTGGGACAAGCACAATTCGTTTACCACGCTGTGGTTTCAGCCATGACCTCAATTCTTCCTTTGTGTATGCAGTCTGCATAGCGGTATACTAACATAATGGAGGCTTTGCATCAACCCCTCATGACAAGGATATTCCCGCGTAACATAACATATAATCCGGCAGCGCAGATTTGAATGTCTGCCTGTGAACGAAGCAATCCGCCTGTCTGTAATTCCCCGAGTGCCGTGGTTTTTGCTTGCTACGCACGTGCATGAGTGGTAAGCTATGCGGTAGCATGAAAGTTATCACAATTTACGGCAGCAAGAGCGACCTTCCCTTCATGGAACCGGCGCGCGTATACTTCCAGGAAAACAATGTAGAGCACGAAGAGGTCATCTACTCTGCCCACCGGGATTTGCCAGCCCTGATTGAATACCTGAAAGAGCTTGAAGCCAGCAATACAAAAGCAGTACTGCTCTGCGTAGCTGGGCTCTCCGCAGCCCTGCCCGGCGTAGTCGTCATGAACACGGAGCTTCCGGTCATCGGCGTGCCGGTACCCTGCGGACCTCTGAACGGCGTGGATGCTCTGCTGGCTATCTCCCAGCTGCCCGGCGGCGTGCCCGCAACCACAGTGGGACTGCACAAGAAGACCCCTGTAAATGCCGCCATGGCCGCTCACCGCATCATCAAGCTGGCTGAATAAGAACCATCGGGCGCCAGCCCCGGGCAACAAACTCAAACACACCCAGATGAGTACGCCTAAAGACCTTCTGACCATTAATGCGCTGAGCGATGCAGATATCCACGGCATCCTGAAAGGGGCTGCGGAAATGAAGCAGGTATTCTGCAGCGGCAAAACACACCCGGCGCTGTCCGGCAGATCCGTCCTTACCTTGTTCTATGAGCCCAGCACGCGCACACGCTCCTCATTCGAGCTTGCGGCCCGCAAGCTGCAGGCAGATGTGACTACTTTTTCCGTGGCCACATCTTCTGTGGTGAAAGGCGAGAGCGTTCACGACACCATAGACACGCTCATGAGCATGCACATGGACTACATCATCGTGCGCCATAAGAACAGCGGAATCCCGGCCGTCATCGGCCGCCACGCCAAGGCTTCCGTCATCAATGCCGGTGATGGAGCACATGCTCACCCCAGCCAGGCATTTCTTGACGCCTTCACCCTGCAGGAAAAATACGGTGAAAATCTCACAGGTAAGCGGGTAGTCATCATCGGCGATATTCTGCACAGCCGCGTAGCACGCTCTACCAGCACAATCCTGAAGCGTCTGGGCGCGGAAGTGGCCTACATGGGTCCTGGTCCGCTGGTACCGATGCAGCAGTATACAGGCATACCCCGTTTCACAAACTGGGATGCCGTATTTGAATGGAAACCGGATGTCATCTACCTGCTGCGCGTGCAGAACGAGCGCATGGACACACCATTCTTCCCCTCTGCAGATTATCACAACGCATTCGGCGTGACAGAAGAGCGGCTCAAGCGCATCGATGACCTGAACCTGAGCATCATGCATCCCGGTCCGGTTAACCGCGGGGTGGAGCTCTGCGACAGCGCCATGGATTACCGCAACAGTCTCATCTGCGACCAGGTCGAAAACGGCGTGGCTGCCCGCATGAGCATTCTTGCCTATCTCACCCCCCGGACTCAGAACAATGACTAGTACTTACATTCGAAATGCCACCTGGGCCCCCACGGGTGAATGCTTTGATATACGACTCGCCCCCGGGCACAGCCAGATTGTGCCGGAATTCGGTGGATTAACAATCAGCGATGCCGAGGTAGCACCAGCAGGCCAGATGAATATTCCCGCCAAGGCCCGCATCATTGATGCCACAGGCAAACTGATACTGCCGGCCCTCTTCGACATGCACGCCAAGGTGGAAATCGAAGGTCGCAGCAAGCGCGAATCCGTGACCCGCACCGGACAGGCCGCAGTGCAAGGCGGCGTATGGGGTATACTGGTGCAGCCGACAACCGGCTTCATGTTCGACAACAGCGCCGCCCTGGACAGTTTCCGCGAAGCCGTGGGGCAGCGCTCTGCTGCCGAGATGATTCCCGCCGGCTGCATTTCACAAGGCATGAAAGGCGATCAGCAGGCGCCATATAACACGCTTGCAGCTCGCGGCATCCATATTCTGAGCGATGCCGGCGAGCGCCCGGGCAATCTCCTCATGCTGCACCGGGCAATGAAATATGTGGCAGAGCTCGATATGTGCATGGCCATTCGCGGTGATGTACCCAGTATCACCGCCAATACGCACATGCACCCCGGAACGACTTCATACCAGCTCGGGCTGCACGGCACCCCGGCGTGTGCCGAAGAAATCGGTCTGGAAATCATCGTGCGTCTGGCTCAGGATGCAGGCTGTCGGCTGCACGTGCAGACCGTCAGCACAGCCGAGGGCGTGGAAATCATCCGCAGAGCCAAGGCCGCAGGCTGTAAAGTAACAGCAGAAGTTGCCCTGCATCACCTGCTTTACACGCACGAGAGCGTGGGCGATTACGACACCAATTACAAGACTGTGCCCCCCCTGCGAGATAAGGCGGATACGGAAGCTCTGCTCGCAGGAGTAAAGGATGGAACGATAGATTGCATCGTGTCAGACCACACCCCCTGCCTTCCTTTTGCCAAAAAGCAGGATTTTCCCACGGCACCGCAAGGCATGTGTCTGCTCGACTACTTCCTGCCCACGCTCTACACTCATCTGGTGAAACGCGGTCGCCTGAGCTGGAGCGAACTTGTGCAAGCCTGCTGTGTGAATCCCTGCACCATAGCCTATCCGGATGTAATGGACCCCGAAGAGCCCGAAGGCATGCCCCTGCTGCTCTTTGACCCGGAAGCCTCAGCATCTGTTACCGAAGAAAGCCTGCCATGCGGCACCCTGAACACACCTCTGCTCGGGCAGACTCTTTGCGGCAGCGTAACTCTACCTCTCCAATAAACACATGATTATCTATATCATCAGCGATGGTAAGAAAGGTCACCTTTCCCAGACCAGAGGTCTGGCAAATGCCCTCATCGAACAGGCAACCGAGCGAGCTCCGGAACGCGAGCACGCGTGCTACGAGGTTGATATAACGCGCTTAAGCTGGTTTGGCAAACTCTTTTATAAAGGCAAGGAGCTCACTCATCCCCGGCCGGATCTCGTTCTGTGTGCCGGGCATGGCACCCACCTGGCGGCGCTGAGTCTTGCTCGCCACCTGCGGTGTCTCTGCATGGTATGTATGCGCCCCAGTCTGCCGGTGAGCATGTTTGACTTATGCATCACGCCCCGCCATGACCTGCCTGATGGATTCAAGGCCAATGGCAGCATATTACCGACCAACGGAGCCATCAATGGCATACGCCCGCAACCGGATGTACCCAAGACGCAAACGCTCATCCTGATAGGAGGTCCCAGCAAGAGCTACAACTGGGATGCCGAGCTTGTGCTCAACCAGCTCTCATCCATTGCCCGGCTCACACCGAACACCATCGTGCTCACCACATCCCGCAGAACCCCGTCTGATTTCGTGCACGATGTAACCTCAGCATGTCCGAATATCCGGGTTGTGCCGGTTGAAGAAACCGGTCCGAACTGGGTGCAGGATAACCTGGCAAAAGCCAAGGAGGTGTGGGTTACCCAGGACAGCGTGAGCATGGTATACGAAGCGCTTTCCAGCGGTGCACCTGTAGGCATCATTGAGATGCCGGCTAAGGAAGGTCCGCACAAACCGGATGCCTCACGCATAGCCCGCGGCCTCAATATGCTCATTGCCGATGCCAGCGTATGCCGCTTCACCGAATGGGCAAAGACCAATACCATTCCCACCACGGGCATGATTATGAACGAAGCCGGCCGCGCCGCTACGTATATTCTGGATAATTTCCCCAAACTTCTGCCATGAAAATTATGCACCTGCTGCCCTCCCTCAGCTCTGGGGGAGTTGAACAAGTAGTACTCGAGCTCTGCGAAGGCCTTTGTGCTGCCGGAGTCGATAATATCGTTGTTTCTGCTGGCGGCAGCATGGTGCCGGCCGTTGAAGCTACAGGAGCCAGACATATTACCCGCCCCATCGGCAAAAAAAGTATTCTCACCCTGTTTCAGGTGGGGAAAATGGCCAGACTTATCCGCGAGGAAAAACCGGACATTCTGCATGTGCATTCACGAGTGCCGGCATGGGTGGGGCAGCTAGCATGCAGATGCCTGCCTGCGGCTGAACGTCCTTTTATCGTATCCTCTTTTCACGGTTTTCACTCCGTGAATCGATATTCGGCTGTCATGGCAAAAGGGGACAGGGTAATAGCCGTTTCCCGTTGCATGAAGGAACACATTCTAGAGAATTACCCTCAAACCCCGGGGGATAGCATCGTTGTGATTCCTAATTCCGTCGACACGAGACTGTTCAACCCGGAATACAAGCCGGGCGCAGACTGGGTGAATCAATGGTATACAGACTATCCGGAATTGAAAGGCAAGTATACCTTGTGCCTCCCCGGTCGAATCACTCGCCTGAAAGGAGCTCCGCACCTCGGCCCTATCATCAAGCACCTCAGAAGCAAGGGCATCCCGGCGCATGCGGTCATAGTCGGCGAAACGAAAAAAGGTAAAGAAGCATATCGTGAAGAGGTTCAGGCTGGGTTCGCCGCCTGCGGAGTTGCGGATTGTGTCACATGGACCGGGCACCGACGCGACCTTGCAGATATTCTCTGTGTGTGCGATATCACACTTTCGCTCACTCTGCAGCCTGAATCATTCGGCAAAACGACCCTTGAAGCGCTTTCTCTGGGCAGACCCGTAGCAGGATATGAACACGGCGGCGTAGGCGAACAACTGGAGCAATTCCTGCCGGAAGGCATGGTGCAGACGGGAAATCCGCAGGCCATGGCGGAACTGCTTGAAAAGTGGCATGCGGAAATACCAGCCCCGAAAACTCCCGTACCAGCTCCCTACAGGCGCGAGGATATGATACAGGCGCACCTCAACCTCTATAACGAGCTCTGCAAGGGATAAAGCATGAATGTGCTGCACATAAGCCCCCGATTGAGGCCGGTAGGTGTTAACCAGCTGGCCGCGGATCTAGCATGTGGTCTGCAGCAGATGGGATTTCGCAACACCGTTATCTCCCCCCCCAACGAACTGGTCGGCAGGCTCACGGCGGCCTCCGTTCACCACCACAGTTCGCGCAATATCGCCCTGCTGACTTATCTCAACGAAATGCGCCGTGTACGGAGCCTCGTGCATTCCACCAGGACTGATATAATACTCGCCTACACAACGCCGGCAGCCAACCTTGCCTGGCGGGCATGCCGCAACATGCAGGACGAGCTCAGGCCCCGTATTATCGGTATCCACACCACATACCCCAAACACCCGGGCTGGGCAGCCAGTCTCAACAGGTGTGATGCGCTCATCGCCATTTCCCGCCACCTGCGCAATGAGCTCACAAAACGAGCTCATTTGGAAACGGAGCAAAATATCTGGATTGTCCCTTACGGCGTACAAGAAGAGCTCTGCCATCCCGGCTACAAGCCATCTGACGCCTGGATTGAAAAATGGTGCCGTACGCACAAAGAAGCGGAAAGCACCCTGTCCGTCTGCGTCCCCGGGGCTATAACCCCCCTGCATGGATTGGAAGATTTAGTGCCTGTTCTGAATCGTCTTGCTAAAGTGAAAGTGCCTGTTCACGTATACATCACCGGCGACACAGCAAGAGCCGAGCAGAATTATCTGCAAAAGCTCCAGAAACTCTACAAATCAGCCGGGGTGGAGCAGCAGATTACGTGGCTGGGGCATCGGCCGGATTTACGAGAAGTCATCTGCATCTGTGATGTTGTGTTATCTCTGGCCAAAAAGCCGGCAGCGCATGACAAAGCCATACTGGAAGCATTATCTCTGGGACGACCGGTAGCCGCATATGATCATGGTGCGGTGGGAGAAATCCTGGATTCGTTCCTGCCGGAAGGGCGAGTCGCGCCGGACGATACGGCAGGTATCGCAGACCGTCTTGAACAATGGTTTGCATACCGCCCCTACATGAAAGAAACACTGCCGTACCCCTACCGGCTGTCCGATACTATACG
This sequence comes from Akkermansia sp., assembly GCA_045614585.1. Lineage (GTDB taxonomy): Bacteria > Verrucomicrobiota > Verrucomicrobiia > Verrucomicrobiales > Akkermansiaceae > Akkermansia. The sequence continues at coordinate 12,748 of JAZLDD010000011.1, forward strand.
CAGCGTAGCAGAACTCTGCACCTCGCTCTGCCATGGCAGAAACACCTGAGCTTGCCGGTTACGGGGGGATACCTGTCATTGACAAAGCAGATAAAATGATGTAATCTCTGACCCGCTCTATTTTTCAAATGATAAGTTTCACAAACCTTTCCCGCTACACCGATATAGGCTCGAACTGCTATCTGCTCGATATGGATGGTGTACGCATAGTGCTCGATTCCGGCATGCACCCGAAAAAAGACGGAGCAGATGCTACCCCGGAATTCAGTCTGATTGGAGCAGCGGACCCCGACACCATTTTCGTGACACATTCGCATCTGGACCACATAGGCACCCTGCCCGTGCTTCAGGATAAATACCCGGCAGCAGAGGTGAACATGACTGCTGCCACCTGCGAAGTAGGCCTGGCCATGCTGCATAATTCAGTTAACGTAATGACGGCCAAGCGAACACAGGACGGGATTACAGAATATCCTTTCTATACCCACATGGAACTCGACCATGTAGCGCGATGCTGGATGCCTCGCCCCTATGGCACACCGTTCCGGATCGGGCGCAACGGGCGTGTGCTCGCCACCCTGCACGATGCCGGTCATATTCTTGGCAGCTGCGGTGTTGAGCTCGAAAGCGAAAGCGGCACTACTATCCTATATACAGGGGACGTGCAATTTGATAATCAGACTCTGATAGCCGGAGCAGATTTTCCTCAAAGCGGCATAGATATCCTGATTATGGAAAGCACACACGGCTGCACGGAGCGCGCAGCGGATTATACCCGGGATAAAGAGATGAAACGCTTTGCAGCAACGATACGCGAGGTGCTGGAAAATGGCGGAGCCGTGCTGATTCCCGTGTTCGCCTTAGGCAAGAGCCAGTGTCTGCTCACGGAAATAGGCCGGTTTAAAGAACAGGGGCTTATCCCGGATGTCCCGGTTTATTTTGGTGGTCTCAGCTCGAAAATCACTGCGGTTTACGACAAACTGGCGGACTGCACGCCACGGCTCACTCCCGGGTTCCGCATCAAGGAACACGTAGAGACACACGGATTGCCGAAACAAGGCAAAGCACCGCTTGTAGCTTCACCCGGTAACATTTACCTTGTTTCCAGCGGCATGATGAGCGAACACACGGTCTCGCACATACTGGCAGAGCAGATTATCACGCACCCGAATGATGCCATCCTGTTTGTCGGATACAGTGACCCGGAAACCCCAGCCGGCAAAATTAAGGCAACCCAGCACGGAGAATTAGTCAATCTGCGGGCAAAGGGAGGCCAGGCCTACCCCCTCAAATGCCGCGTAGAATGCTTTGATTTCTCTGGGCATGCCACCAGACGGGCTCTCATCAATTACGCACAGAAACTTAATCCTCGCAAGATTCTGCTCGTTCACGGCGATCCGCCGGCAGTAGAATCCTTGAGCTCCGAACTCAAGGAACTTATGCCCGGCACCGAAGTAATGATTCCAGAGCCAGGCAAACCCATCATCCTGGACTGAGGTCTCTCTATTTTCCGTGGTGGTCAACCTCCTGGGTAATGGCCAGAATGCGGAATTCTCGATGAGCGTAATACCTGATGCACAATGCCTGCCCTACGGCGGCATCCGGCATCTGAGCCAACCGCAGTGCCCCTGTATACGGATACGCAGCGTGGGGATAGTACCCCGGTATTAACCGTTCCCACGCATCATTTGCAGTGCTGCGGAATTCGAAGTCGGTATCACTATGCAGCAAGCGCAGTTTAAACCGGCTGAACTGCCGCACGGAATTAAAACTCATATTTCCCTCCAGCGGCATAGTCTGCAACCTGGCCTCTATGGGTATACCAACACGATACCGACGTCCCGCCTTCACACTGGGAAGCCCCCGCAACCCTGATGCAGAACCATAGCAACGGAATACTTCATCCGTTTCCACATCTATGACCCGCAATTCTGTGCCGTCCAGATGGTATGCGCATTTTAATTCCCTGTTCTGCTCTGCTACGAGCTCCTGCATACTGTCAACAAAAGGAGAACCGCTGCACATTCTCTCCAGCACGATACTGCCGCAGCTTTCAACCTCCAGCGCAAACCACATCTCGTCATCCTGACCGGACGAGCTCTGCAGGGCCGCCATCGATATGATTCTCCTCCCCGGAAAAACGACTCGCTGCCAGGCGGTTACCTGCTGTTCCAGATTAATGGTGAGCACAGCCAGAGACTCATCGTGCATGAGTACCCATATATTGAAATTGGCACCGCGTTGCACGGTCCATTCCTTTACACCAGAGGCAAATAAATGCTCCGCGAGCATACTGATATCTGTCGTTGAAAAGCCATCCGATTCCAGACGGTAAGCAATTTCTCGCATGCGTCTTCCCCCCCGCTGTACAAACAGCACTGTGTTTTCAACCGTGCGTGCCGGCATGACCTCACTGCCTACCGAAGACTGCCTGCGGAACGCAACAGAAGTCGGGGTGAGCGCTCCGCCATTTCCTGATGAAAGGCACCACTCGCTATCAGATGTTCCTACCAGTAACTGACGGGTTGCACATAACCAGCAGATGCGGCTCTGGTCGCTGTCCAATATACTCAGGTGCATAGCGGCATCGTCATTTGAGCCAACCCGGAAATTCTGAAAATCATCTATTGCACTTGCCAGCAGCGTAACCGGCATACCGGGTATACCCCCAAACCACAAGCGATTCTGATACATGGCAGAAAACGCCGGATACCCATTCCTCTGCCCCAGGGCACCAAAACTCCAGCTCCTCGTCGAAAAACTTACAGGAGCACCGAGAAAGGTCTGCATTACTCGCGCTCTTGCATGTGTTTCATCTGTTACCGCAGTGATTTTAAGGCG
>JAZLDD010000012.1:0-57382 GCA_045614585.1 Akkermansia sp.
CCTCTGTGGCCACGGTGGAAGAAGTGGAGTCCTTGGCATCATGCCCGCAGATGGCGTTCAGGATGGTGGCGGCGTCTTCCACGTTCTGGGTGATGGGGCCAATCTGGTCGAGCGATGAGGCGAATGCCACCAGACCATAGCGGGAAACGCGGCCATACGTGGGTTTGATGCCGACCACGCCGCAGTGGGAGGCCGGCTGGCGGATGGAGCCGCCGGTGTCTGAGCCAAGGGCGGCGATGGCCATGCCACCGGCTACGGCGGCGGCGGAACCACTGGAGGAACCACCGGGTACATGGCCGGGGGCGGCGGGGTTCTGCGTCTCACCGAATGCGGAGTTCTGGCCATAGGAACCCATGGCGAATTCATCCATGTTGGTGCGGCCGAAGGGAATGGCGCCGGCGGCGGTCAGCCTGGTGACAGCGGTGGCATTATACGGAGAGACGAAGTTCTCCAGCATGCGGGAGGCGCAGCGGGTGGGCTGCCCCAGCATGGCGATGTTGTCCTTCACGGCGATGGGAATGCCGCCGAGCGGCTTGCTGAGGTCTGCCTTGGCAGCTGCGGCCAAGGCGGCCTCGGTATCCCAGGAAAGGTAAGCATTGATGGCGGGGTTGCGTTCCTCCATGGAGCGGGCGATTTCCTGCACCAGTTCGGTGGGGGAGATAGCGCCGCCGGTGAGCTGCTTGCGCCAGTGTGAAATGGTTCCGTTGAGCATATGCGGAAAAAATGGGGGTTAGTGTGCGGATTCTACAACCTTGGGTACGCGGAACTGTCCGTCTTCCTGGGCGGGGGCGTTGCTGAGGGCTGCTTCGTTGCTCAGGCTGGTGCCGGGTGTGTCCTCGCGCAGAGCATCGTATACGGGAAGCGGGTGGTACATAGGCTCCACGTCGGTGGTGTCCCACTGGTCCAGCTGCGCTACATAGGCCAGGACCTGATTGAGGTCTTCCGAAAAACGTTCAGTTTCTGCTTCAGTAAGCTCCAGCTTGGCAAGCCGGGCAATATAAGCAACATCGATAAGGTTATTTTGTGCCATATACAACTATATTCAGGAATGGGTGAGCAGGTATATGATAAGGGAGTACAGCCCCCAGATGGAGACTGCCAGAAAGATGAGGATAATCAGATTTTCGAACAGGATGTTGCGGTTCTGTGGTGATGCGCCTGTCACGGTAACATGTTTGCGGTTCATTCCCCGCCGCCGCTCCACGATATCCTCATTCGGTCCAAGGGTGTTGGCAGGATAACGCCGTTGATAACTTTGACGAGGAATATCGCGCGTCGCTCCCCGGGTGTTGCGGCGCCGCTCTAATTCTCTCAGCTGGTCAAATGAAGAATGGTGGTGTGGCATGGTCTGATCAGAGAATAAGCTGATATACTCCCCACGTAATCAGGAGTAACAGAAAAAGGGGAAGATGGAAGAAGAAACCCTGCGCAAATCTGGTCCGTAATTCAGCCCAGTTTATGCCGCGTCGCGTTTCGATGCCGGGTTTGTAGTGAAAAATTTCTGTATGTCTGTACCTGGATGGACCTGCGTATGTTTCCTCAAAATCGTTTATGGCACGATCCAATTTCGGCATGGCCTCCCGCAGCCGTTCGTTGAATCCTTCTGTGCTCCAATTCTGGGGCTGCATGGCTGAGAGTATCTGCAGATGCCTCTTCAGACATTCATTGATTTGTATTACCTCGTTTTGCTCACGCTCCATGGACTCGATTTCCTTGTCCAGACGGCGTACGGCATTGTGAAGCTTCATGCCGATTTCATTCAGGCTGGCATTAAAGAGAACCTTGCGCTCGTTGCTTTCTTCCAGTTCTTTTCGCTGGGCGTCCCATTGAGCGCGCTGGGCTTCATAGAATTCTGCCTGCTGCCTGGCCTGTTCCACCTGTTGCCTCACCTGCTCCGGGGAGTGCATTTCCCCATCCGCTATCCGGGGATTAAGTTCCATCTGGCGGTATGGGGTGCCTTGCTTCATTGTCGGTAGAGGAGGATGGATATTTGTTTAAGAGAAGTTAAAGGTTTCAATCAGAAAAGTCAAGCGCATATGCTGTAATGCTGATACTAGAAACGGCAGAGACGCCAGGCGACTCTGCCGTTGAGTGATACGGGCGACGGGAATCGAACCCGTGTCTCATGCTTGGGAAGCACGCGTCCTACCATTGAACGACGCCCGCATGTAGCGCGGCGGATTCTAATTCAAGGTCTCTCGAATGTCAAGTATAAAAAGAAAAATTATGAAGCTAAAAGATTGTGCTTGAAAAAAAGGAAAAATGTGCTATGGTGAGCACGTGACTGCGGGTATAGCTTAATGGTAAAGCTCCAGCCTTCCAAGCTGATCATGCGGGTTCGATTCCCGCTACCCGCTTAACCTGAATATAAAAGGTAATACGCGTATGAAAAAGGTTCTTTCTGTAATTATGCTGGCTGGTATGCTGGCTGGTTCTGTGGTTGTTGCAGATGTTGCTAAGGTTTCTGCAATGGCTCAGAAGGGTTCGGGTGTATCTCTGGATGCTCTCAGTATGGCTGTGTATGAGGCTGTGAAGGCTCAGCCGAATCAGGCTGTTGAAATCTTTCAGAAGGTGATGTCTCAGCGTCAGACCTGGAGTGTGACGGAGACATATGCGGTGCTTCGCTCAGTGTTGCTGGCAGCTCCGACGCTCGAGACTGGATTTGTACAGGGTGCTGCTGCCTATAATGCGGGCTCTTATACGCCTTCTGCTGTAAACGCTGCGGGATATCAGCTTCTTGCTGCTCTTTACACAATGCCTCAGACTCAGTCTGTAGCTGCGGCTGTCGTGCAGGGTGTTGTGGGTAGTTCTGTAACTGTGCGCAGTGCGGGTAACGGCGTGAGTGCAGGTGCGTTGGAGTCTTATGTGCCTGCTGCTCCTGTGGCTCCGGAATACCCTGTTACTCCGACTCCGCCCCCCACCTCTGCCAATAACTGATTGAGTTGGCGGATTGTAGATGTTTTGTATGAAATCGTATTTTTATAAAGTGCTGCTGCTCGCCGGTGTGTGTGCAGTGAGCGCAAGAGGTATATCGTTGTATGATATGGCCCCATCCGTGGGCTTGCCTGAATCGCATGCGGCGCAGTATAACATGTATGGCCGCTTGGGATATGATTCGAATATGAACTCGTCTGATGCTGATGAACAGGCGAGTATGTATGTGAATTTCGGCGTCGGCGCCACTTTTGCTGATTATGAATCAGTAGATAAGATTTCATACAGTTTTAATCTGGGGGCAACACAGTATCTGAAGAAGTCGGATTCATCTGGTGAAAGAACCAATGCAGATTGCGGCTTGACGGCTAGTCTGGTTCATGCATTTAATGCGCGCAGTACATACTCTGCAAATTTATCGATTACATATAGCCCTGAACCTGAGTACGCGAGTGGTATTTCTGCGTCCCGTCGTCAGGGGGATTGCCTGAACTGGTCTTTCAGTAACAGTTATAATCAGTCTATTGACAGTCGCCTGAGCTGGAACGTCAACGCCGGTTACAGCGGAAATATTTACAGCGAGACAGAGTATCAGGGTGATAACCGCCAGTATTTCAGTACAGGCTTGGGCTTGACTTACCGGGCATCTGAATTGCTGAGTTATAACACTACCCTGTCATATCGCCATGATATACGTTCGGAAGGCTATAATTCAGACAACCTGACTTTTAATGTCGGTTTCAGTCGTTCGTTGGACCCGGTGTCCAGCTGCAGTGGATCTATCGGTTTGCAGACAAAGCTTGTGCATAAAGATACTATCCTGACGCCTAATCTGAATCTGGGATATAACCGGAAAGTGTCGGAGGGTATGAGCGTCAATGCGTACATGACGCTCTCCAATGAGAATGTTGATACGTATCGTGGTGTTGGTGCCAACTATTTGTCTGATGTTACATGGCGCATAGGTGTCAACTGCAGTTATACGTTGTCGCCTGATGTGTCGTTTACGTTCGGTGCTTCGGTAATGCGTTCAGCATACTCGAAGGGAACAGGCAGGCTGGAGGATGAAACGAATACGACGATTAATCCGACGGTCGGCATGAATTACAGATTCTCGGAAGATATGACGGGCTCTATAACCTATCAGTACACATGGTATGATACCGACAGAAAGGGTTCTGAGGGGTACACGCGTCATAATATATCAACCGGTTTGACTTATTCGTTCTGATAAATTAGAATAACAGCTGGAGAGGCATGCACGCATGTGTTGTCTCACAGTTTTTTATAGTGTTTTATGGAAAAGAGTTTGAGTTCTACCCAACAGTCGGAAGCGATTTTGCACGCGCAGGATTACCTGCAGGTGCTGCGTAGCAGATGGAAGACGATATTGTTGGTCTTTTTGCTGGTCTTTGTGAGTAGTGCCGTCATTACGAAAATGATGACGCCCAAGTACATGAGCGGTATGACTTTTGAAATCAAACAGCCACGCGATCTCATCAATGTGGCTGTTGGTGGCGAGGGTAACCCGATTGCAGCGATGGCGGATGGTGCGGCGTATATGCAGACCCAGTTTGAAATCCTGGTGTCGCAGCATAATCTGATAGCCGTGGCAAATAAGCTGGATCTGCCTAATGAATGGCAGGTGGATGAAAGTTCTGCTGCAGGTATGCTGATGGGAATGATACGGGTGATGCCTCGTAAAAATACAAACCTGGTGGATATTACTGTTACATCGAGCGACCCCCGAATGTCTCAGCAGGTTTGCCAGGCAGTGGTTGATTGTTACAAGGAACTGCGTGAGGAGAAAGAAAATGCCGTTATCAATGAGGCTATCAACAAACGCTATGAGGTGCTTCGTTCGCGTCAGGACGAACTGGAACGTAAGGCCGATGTAGTTCGCCAGTACATACGATCCGGCAAGTATATTCAGGGGATGTGGAGTGATAATGGCCACGGCGTTCCTGTTTCAACCGGTGCAGAAGAGCAGTCTCTGCAGCAGTTGAATAGTTCCAAGATGTCGATGGAGGCGGAGATTGCTCAGATGACGGTTCACATCGGGAAGCTTCAGGATTTGAAAGACGCGGAATTGCTCAGCTACGTGACGCGCACAGGTCTTCTGACTGCTGAGTCATATTGCTCTGCTAAGGTTCGAGAGCTGAACAATCGCTTTACGGAAGAGGAAAATACCCGTGCACAGATGTTGCTGAGCGGCTATGGACCGCGTCACCCGAATGTGTTGCGACTGGATGAGCAGCACAAAACGACACGCGAGCAGCTTTATGAAGAGCTAGTTGGCATGCGCGACGCCATGGTTGACCAGCTTGATGTGAAAAAGTCTGAGCTTCAGGATGTGGAGCAGCGCTACGCCTCTGCTCGTGACCGCTTGCGCGACAAGACTCTCGAAGACCAGAAGGTAAAAAATGCTCTGCAGGAATACGCTGCTGAAAAAGCTCGCTACGATAAGCTGGAGAACGACTACATTGCGGATAAAATGCGCCTTATGGCTCCGCGTACGAGCCTTGAGGTATACAGTCGCCCTGGTTTGCCCGGCGCTCCGAGCAGCCCGAATTATCGACTCAACCTTATCGTGGGGGCTGTGATTGGGCTTCTGGCTGGTATTGTTGTGGCATTTGTGGCTAACTACTTTGACACTTCTATCAAGACTCTGGAGGATGCTGAAAGAACACTGGGACTTCCTGTGCTGGGTGTAATTCCTCAGGATGCGGGACTGTTGATACTGCAGGGCGGTGAGAGTCCTGACGCAGAGGCTTATCGAATCCTGCGTACGAATATTGAGCTTAAGAAAGATTTGTACAAGGCTACGACTATCACTGTTATTTCTGCAAACGCAGGTGAGGGTAAGACCACAACGCTCAGTAATCTGGCGTATGTGTTTGCCCAGGCTGGCTACAGTACGCTGATGATTGATGCGGACTTGCGTCGACCCCGTCTTGCCCGATACGCTGAGTTGAAGAGTGATATAGGTCTTTCTACTTATCTGTCTGGCGGGGCAGAATTGAAGGATGTTGTGTTCCAGACAGGGCAGCCCAATCTGTATATGGTGGCCAGTGGCCCGATTCCAGTGGACCCCAGTGGATTGATAGGTTCGCATCGTATGCAGACTTTGCTCAGTGAGGTATCGCGTCGTTTCGATATCGTGCTTATCGACTCACCGCCTGTACTGGGTGTAAGCGATGCGTCTCTGCTTGTAAGCAAGTCTGATGCTACCTTGTTGGTTCTTCAGCCGCGTAAGATGCCGATTAAGGCCCTCATGCGTGCCAAGATGATGGTAGAAAACGTAGGTGGTCAGATTATGGGCCTGGTCATGAACAATGTGGATATCAGTGGTGATACTCAGTATCAGTACTATACAACATACTATTCATATTACAGTAAGGATCCGAATCGCACCGAACCTAAAAAGGTTGCAAAAGATGCAGCCAGAAAGGTGGCAGCTGTCACAAAAACGGAAAAAGAAGAAGATTTGTATTAATGAAGGATATGAAATATTTCAATTTTCATCTGCTGAAAATGCTGCTTGTCAGCTTGTTGATTCTTCCCTTGTTCGCGCAGGACGCATCAACTGAGCCTCGTGCCTCAAAGGGGGGCTCCGTAACGGTGCAGTTCAAGAATATCCCCAGTGAGGATGCTGCAAACGTGAATGGCGATTATGCCGTAAGCCGTGAGGATGGTACCATATCGATGCCGTATCTCTCCGGACGCGTAAGTGTTGTGGGCTTGACTGCGCGCCAGGTTGAAAACAAGCTGCGCTCGTTGTATCTTTCGCAGCAGATTTATTCTGACCCAATCGTGATGGCTAATGTGGGACCCAAGGGCGAGGCTGCTGTTGATGCTCGTTACGTGCAGGTAACCGGTTATGTGGGTGGTAAGAAAAATCTCCCGTATCGCGAGGGTATGACTCTGATTCAGGCTCTGATTGAGTGCGGCGATATTACCGATTTCGGCTCGCGCAAGATACAGGTGACTCGCGGTAAGGTAACAAGAACATATGATTATTTCAGTGCTCGCGACCGTGCTATAAAACTGATGCCGAATGATTCCATATTTGTGCCGCGCCGTCCTGCGTTTGAAGGCCGCCCGGATAAGATAGGACCGTAATATTTAACAGGACTACATGACAACTCCGGCAATCTGCCGGAGTTTGTTTTTCTGGAATAGCATGAAGCAGACTCGGAAAAAAAAGATTATGCTACTGAGCGTGGGTTACGGTCAGGGGCATAACTCTGCAGCTGCTGCCATGGAGGAGCATTATGTGGATAAGGGATGGGAGGCTATAACGCTTGATATTTGTGAGCTTGCCCACCCCTGGCTATTTCGTCTGACTCAGATATTTTACGGCTTTTGTGTGCGGAGGGCTCCGTGGCTGTGGGGGGTGACTTATTCACTGACTGATACGGCAGACTGGGCTACTATGGTAAAACGCCCGGTTTTTCGCCGCATGGTATACACCATGCGCAGAGAAATTGAGAAATGGCAGCCAGATGCAGTTCTGTGTACTTACCCGCTGTTTGCTTATTTGTTGGATGCTCTTCAGGATGATGGTGTTTGTGTGCCGCCGTATGCCATCGTGGTCACAGATGCTCGTGAAATAAGCCGCCCATGGATGCGCTCCCGTGCACCGCGCGTATTTGTGATTGATCCGGAATCACAGCGTAGTGTGGTCCTTCGTTATGCGTTGTCTGCATATATGGTGAAAGTTTCCGGTTTTCCGGTAAGAAAGAACTTTCAGCCGCGTGGGGCTGGTGTACATCCCAATACTGAGCTTCGTATTCTATATGGCGCTTACCGTCAGACAAGAGGCGTTATCAATGATATTGCAGCTCTGCTTTCAGCGTTTCCTCAGCTTAAGTTGACAGTGCTGGCTGGTGGGCGTAACCAAAAAATTCGCAACTCATTTTCTCATGAATGTGCCAGTGGAAGATTGATTGTGCTTGCTCATACAGACAGGATGGCTGAACTACTGAGCAATAGCCATTTCTATGTGGGTAAAGCGGGGGCTGCCACTATGTTTGAATGTTATGCGGCGAATGTCCCTGTACTGGTGAATTTTACCCTGCCTGGACAGGAACAGGGTAATCTGGAGCTTTTGGTGGATGATGCAGCTGGTTGTCATGTCGAATCTACTTCACACTTGATTCGGACCGTTCAGAATCTTCTTGAAGATGATGCTCAGGGATGGCAGCTGATGTGTGCCGCGATGAAGCAATCGGGGCGCGCTGACGGGGTCGTCAAGATAGCTGGAGAACTTGATGATATGCTGAGTATATGAGCAATGATTTCATATGTTTGCTGGTGGATAATTCCAATACCCGGACAAAGTTTGTATTGAGCGGGGCTGTACATGATGGAGAAATCAGGTACCTGCCTACAGCGGATATCACAGAAGAGTCAGTGGTTGCCACGGTTTCCGGGTGGTCGTTTGACCGTGTCTGTTTGTGTTCGGTTGTGCCGTGGGCCGCGCAGCGGATTGTTTCTGCATTTGCGCCGCTCCCTGTTGATATGCTGGGTGCCCGGAATGTAGCTGGTGTCGATTTTTCTGATTATCCAGAGGTGGAAACTCTGGGGGCTGACCGGATAGCCAACGTGCTTGCCGCAGTCAGGTGCTCTCCTTTGCCGCTGGTGGCGGTGGACCTGGGAACGGCTACTACTCTTGATGTGGTAGTGGAGCGGAATGGTCAGCCGCATTTCCTGGGGGGGCTTATTGCTCCGGGGTATTCGGCTATGGCGACAAGCCTTCGCAATAATACGGCGCTGCTTCCGGAGTGTGCTCTTGTTTCTGAGCCTGCGGTTATTGGTAGATCTACTCAGGAGGCAATGGGCTCAGCCCTGTATATTGGTTATCCCGGTATGCTGGATTCGCTGCTGGATGCTATAAACGCGGAGTTGGGGGAGAATATGAGTGTTGTTTTGACGGGTGGAGATGCTGAGCTTGTTGCACCCAGATTACGCTGGAAATGTAGAATTGAGCCTCGTTTGACGCTGCAAGGTATTGCCCTTGCTGCAGGATTTGCTTTCTAAAACGTTTTTTTGAGCATACTTTAGTTTTTTTTGTTGCAAGAACGCCACGAACACGCTAGAATGATGGCACCTAAATTCTGTCAATCTTATGTCCGATACTATCGAATCCCAGGTAAAAGAAATCATCGCTGCTCAGCTCAGCGTTGACCCCGAAAAGGTGACCTCCGATGCTAAGTTCATCGAAGATCTTGGTGCCGACTCTCTCGACACTGTAGAGCTTGTGATGGCATTCGAGGATAAGTTCTCCGTGGAAGTTCCTGACGAGGACGCCGAGAAGCTTAAGTCTGTGGCCGACGTGGTTGCATACATCGAAGCAAACAAGGCCTGATTGGTCCGGTGACTTTTTCGATAACGGGCGGTTCCACCGGAATGGCGGGGCCGCCCTTTTCTGCATAGATGAATCGGGATTCCATAGATTATGCGATGCGGCAAACGCGGGTATTGTATACCCCTGACCGGCGTATTGATTCATTTGGTGATACCCGGTTCAATTTTCGTCTTATAACGGAACCGATGGACCAGGTTGGAGTGTGCCGGGTACGCAGTGGGTGGGTGGAAGCCAGTCGCCCGCGTATATTACGTCCTGCAGATTTATGCTCCATCGAAACCGAAGGATTTGGTGCGGATGCAGCCCGCTTTTTTGATTGGATGCAGACTCAGGGAGCTCGTCTTAAATGGTTATTTGAGTATGGGTTTCGCTTTGGTCGTTCAGATGTTCATGAGGAATTGATTCATGAGTGCGCCGTGGAAGTAGAGGACCGCGTTGTTCGCGAGGCTCTTTCAAGCGGAGATCCATTCAGAGCTGTTATCGCAGGTGTAGATGATGCGTGGGAAATTTCCCTGCTCAGTTTTATGTTGGAGATGATTCAGCAGTCATATGAAATTAATACTTTTGATTATAGGCGTCGCGGGCTTTTGTAGTGCAGTGCAGCCCGTGATTGCCGATGATAATTTTTCGCTTTGGCCGCGTCGTCCGGAGGCTCTGGAACAGGCGCGCCGCCTGATGCAGGAGCAGAAGGGGGGAGAAGCGGTGCTGCTGTTGCAGCCGTATGTGGCGGATGAGGGAATAGCCGGCCGTGAGGCACGGCAGATATGTGGACGAGTGAATGTTCCCCGGTATTTGTCTCGTCAGCATCCCGGCGCTTTTATATACACGGTCCGGAGAGGGGATAATATGGCCCGTATCGCGTCCACGCAGAAATGCCCTCAGGATATTATCATGCTTTTGAATGGAATAGTGGATTCTTCAACTTTGCGGATTGGTCAGAAATTGGTAATGGTGCCGATGCGTCTGCGCATGGAGATACGGCCGTTGCAACGAGAAGTTTCCGTATGGGATGGGGAACAGCTGGTTGCAGATTATCCTTTGCTGGGGTCAGAGGATATTCCGCGGAATAAACAAAAGTCTGAAACTATAAAGGTGCAAGCGCGCGAAGGGTATCTGGATGGTTATGCAGTGCCTGCAAAATCTTCACAATACCCGGCTGCTGAGAAGGTGCTGGCGCTTTCCAACGGTATGGTTCTGGGGAGTGAGCACAATGGGACTGGTACTGTAGTGTTTCGCATGGGCCAGAAGGACCTCAATGAAGTCGCCATGATGCTTGATTGCGGTAATGAGGTGAAAATAATATATCCTGAACGCTGAAACTTTTTCATAAAGGTGTGCCAGCGGCAAAAAATAAGCTTTTCTTGGGCGGTTGCCTCTGGTATAATCCCGCCCAAGTGCGGAAAATAGAAGTGATTTCTGCAGAAAATACATAACGAACAGCTGATTATGAGTAACGAGTCCACATGTAAGTCCAAGTCTGAAGGGGTAATGATGACCGGGGCCGAGGCCCTCGTGCAGAGCCTAGTGCGAGAGGGTGTGGATGTAGTGTTCGCATATCCTGGTGGCGCCAGTATGCCCATTCACCAGGCGTTGAGCCATGAGCCGTCCATTCGTACTATTCTGCCTCGTCATGAGCAGGGTGGTGCCTTTGCCGCGGAAGGCTATGGCCGTGTAACTGGTAAGGTAGGCGTGTGTATGTCAACATCTGGCCCGGGTGCTACCAATATGATTACAGCTATTGCTGATGCAATGCTGGATTCAATCCCTATGGTGGCTATCACGGCGCAGGTGGGCAGTGGTCTTATCGGTACTTCCGCGTTCCAGGAAACAGATGTCTTTGGTATGACAGCTCCCATTGTGAAGCATAGTTATCTGGTGACGCAGCTGGAAGATATCCCCCGTATTGTGCGCGAGGCGTTTCATGTGGCTCGTACCGGTCGCCCGGGGCCTGTCGTGATTGATATTCCTAAGAATTTCCAGGAGGGTAAGTTTGTGCCGGATTTCGATGCTCCGCTGGATTTGCCCGGCTATGACGCCAAGGTGAAGCTTAACTCAGAAGCATTGGATGAAGTGTTGCCGCTTATCCTTGCGGCCAAGCGGCCTGCCATATATGCCGGCGGTGGTGTGGTGATTTCTAACGCCGCCGGTCAGTTGCTGGAGTTTGCGGAACGTACGCAGATACCAGTGGCTACTACCCTCATGGGTATAGGAGCGATGCCGGAAAATCACCCTCTCTCTGTGCGCTGGCTGGGTATGCATGGCGCTGTGTATGCAAATAACACGGTAAATGAAGCGGATGTTGTGATTGCCATCGGTGCGCGTTTTGATGACCGCGTGACAGGAGCTGTGCGTACTTTCTGCGAGCATGCTCAGATTATACACATTGATTACGACGCCGCTGAGCTGAACAAGAATAAGAAAGTGGATTATGCCATCCGTTCAGATGCCGGTGAGGCTCTGGCTTATATGAATGGTAAACTAGAGGCAATGGGCCTGGCTCGCCGTGAGTATTCTGTTGCTAATCGTCCGGAGTGGTTTGGTATCATTGAGTCATGGAAAAAGCAGTATCCTCTTTGCTATGAGAAGAATGAGCGGGAAATCGCACCTCAGCAGGCGATTGAAGAGCTGTATAATCAGCTGAAGGACGAAGATGCTATCATCTGCACCGGTGTAGGTCAGCACCAGATGTTTGCTGCTCAGTTCTACAAGTTCCAGCAGCCGCGCCGCTTGTCTACTTCCGGCGGCCTTGGCTCCATGGGCTATGGTTTGCCTGCCGCCATGGGTGCTCACATGGCTTATCCTGATAAGCAGGTGGTTAATATTGACGGCGATGGCTCCTTCCTGATGAATGTACAGGAACTGGCAACCATTCATATTGAAAAAATGCCTGTGAAGTGCATTATTCTCGATAATCAGCATCTTGGTATGGTGGTACAGTGGGAGGATTTGAAGTATGATTCCAACCGTGCTCAGACTTTCCTTGCGGACCCGGCTGATGCCTATGACCGCACGCACCGCACGGAAGAAATTCTTTATCCCAATTTCCCCGTTCTCTGTGCCGGCTTTGGTGTGAAGTGCGAGCGAGTAGTTGATCCTGCTGATTTGCCCGGTGCTATCAAGCGCATGCTGGAGGCTGACGAGGCATACGTGCTGGATGTAATGGTGCCGTATGACGTACACGTGTTGCCTATGATTCCGGGTGGCATGGGATATCGCGATGTGTTGCTTGAGCGTATTGCCGGTGATGGTAAAGGTCGAAAAGCATCTGAACTGGGTAAGGAAATACCCTCTGCGCTGTAAAAAGTGATATCTATACACACGCCGCAGAGTAGCTGCGGCGTGTGTCAAAAAAAGCAATATGCCGAACGCCATTGTCAGGAACGTACTCACTAGTATATTTCTAGTGGTTCTGTGTTTTGTAATCGGTGTTCAATCTGCGGAAAGCGCCAAGGCTTCGGTTGGCATCATCATTGCCTTGGTAGGCTGCGTGTTTCTGATTTGGATGGGCCCGCGAGTGTGGACTCTCATCTACCTGCTGCCGCCTCTCATCGCCCTGCTGCCTCTTCCAGGTAAGTTACAGGAAATTCCTGTTATTTTTCTGGTTTCAGGGGTTGTGTTGCTGTATTGGATACTGCTTTGGTTGATGGGCTATGTGCGTTTTAAATGGCGCTCCTTGTGGATTATGGATTTGCTGGTATTGCTCATGTTTATCTACATGGTAATATCATATATGCGCCATCCTGTATCCATGGCGATTCTGGGTTATGATGCTGAATACATCGGCGGTAAGGAATATGTGTGGACTATCATTGCAACACTTCATTACATTGCTGTCAGTTGTATTCCCTGCACGTATGAGCAGGGAAGGAAAGTGTTGAACTGGGCGGTTAAGCTCAGTGTTGGTGCGGCCATACTATCAGTGGTTTTAAGCTTGCTGGGTATTCGTGGTGGTACGGATATTACTGAGTTGGGTGATGCTGCCGCCAATACTCGTTTTGGTATGTTTGTTCAGTTGGGGGTGTATGGTATCTATTGCCTGTATGGGATGAATCCCATTATGCGCGTGCTGACTTCTCCAAAGCTTTTATTCGGTTGTTTGCTTTCCCTGTGTGGCATTGTTATTTCAGGAGCTCGAGAAGTCCTGATGGGTAATTGCTTCATCATAGCGGCTTTAGCTATCGTGAAGCGAGAACTCTGGTGTATTACTCTCCTGGGACTTTTGGTATACGGCGGTTTAATTTATTTGAGTACGGAGGGTGTTATCAAAAGTTTTCCTCATGGTATTCAACGATCTCTTTCCGTGCTGCCGGGAATAGAAATCGAGCGTGATATTCAAGAAGGTGCTCAGCATTCCAGTGATTGGCGAATAGTTATGTGGAAATGGGCTCTTGATAAACGTACCGGGTATATTCGCGATTATACGTGGGGGGATGGATTTGGTCAGTCGGTGGATTACCTGCGCCGAGAAACAACTGCTATGATGCGTGGTACGTCACTTTATGGCGATCAGGAATTTTTCGCCAGCACCGGCGTGTGGCACAGTGGAGTCATTACCACCATTCACCGTCTCGGGTATGTAGGGTTGACATTGGTCTCACTTATATACTTGTGTGGCGTATTCATGATGTTCCGGGTGTGCATTTCGCTGAAAGGTACTCCGCTGTACTTCCCATCGATTTTCTTTTGCATGGGATTTGCCGGTGAATTGCCCATTTATATGATTTCAGCCGGCACGCTTCCTTATTTCTTCAGAGATTATATGATGTTGGCCTTTATCAAGCTCTTCTACTGTCTTGGGCGAGAGCAGGGCTTTATCATCCCGTGGCAATTGCGCCAGCGATATGTACCACTGGCTATACTGGACCATAAAGAGCATACCAGGTGTGCTAAATCTTGATTATAAATGAAAATGCCGCAGAGATCGACCTCTCTGCGGCATTTCTGTAATTAGCGTTCGGCTTCTTAGGAAGCACCCCGGCACCAGAGAAATTAGTGGCGGAGGGAAAGACGCACCAGCAGATCCTTGTACAGATCCGGGTTCGTGCGCTTGGCATAGTCCAGAAGCTTACGGCGGCGAGCCACCATCATGAGCAGACCGCGGCGGGAAGCGTGGTCGTGCTTGTTGGCGATGAGGTGCTGCGTAAGGTGGGCAATGCGCTTGGTAAGCACTGCAACCTGGAAACCGGTGGAGCCGGTGTCTTTCTCGTTCGTCTTGAAGTCGTTGACGTTGATATCGCTCATTTTTGTATCTTGTGTTAGTGGTTGATTTTTCGTGGCTGCGGCAAATCGACCTACAAGGTGAGTGGATAATAGCATTAATTGTTGCTTTTGCAAGCCTAAAAGCTAAAAAATATCCAACATGGTGTTCTGGCTCACTTTCTGCTTGCCTCAGAGTTTTGGTGTGGTAAGCTAGTTTCATGATGGACCTGATGCCCGGATTTGATTCTGCCCGTGCTATATTCTGCACCATTGCCTGGGCTGCCACCTTAATGGCTGCTCTGGTGTTTGTCATTTCATTCTTTGCTGATTTTGACGGTGGCCCGGATGCGGTCGATGCTGATATTGGTCCGTTTTCCTTCAGGGCAGTGCTGGGATTTTTTCTGGGGTTTGGCTGGGGTGGCTACCTCTGCCTGCAGACCGGCTGCGGCGTGCTGGCAGCATGCGGGGCTGGACTGGGGGTGGGCCTGGTCATGTTCCTTCTGGTGGCAGCCATTATCCGCATGATATACGGACTGCGGTCTGATGGAAATATTTCCCCTGAAAGCATGATCGGGCTGACTGGTACGGTATATGTCACTATCCCACCTCGTGGCGAAGCCGGGGGGCAGGTGCAGATTGCTCACCCCAATCAACTGCTTACACTTGCTGCCGTGCAGGAAGGCGAGACCCCGCTTCCCGCGCAGACCCGCGTGATTGTTACTTCTGCTACTGCCGGCCTGGTCACCGTGCGTTCCATTTCCTGACAAACCCACACACTAAGAACTATGACTCCATACATAGCAAACCTGCTGGTGGCATCCGCATCGGGTGCCAGTGATATCGTTGCCATCATTATTCTGGTGGCATTTCTGCTGGGGATTATTGTCTGGCTGTTCAGCCGGTACAAGATGTGCCCGTCAGACAAAATTCTTATCGTATACGGTAATGTGGGGGCTGGGCGTTCTGCTAAGTGCATCCATGGCGGTGCCACCTTTATCGTGCCCATCGTGCAGAGCTACGCGTTTCTGGACCTGAACCCCATCAATATTGACGTGCCGCTGAAGGGGGCTCTTTCCAGCCAGAATATCCGTGTGGATGTTCCTTCGTCCTTCATTGTTGGTATCAGTACTCAGCCGGAAATCATGCAGAATGCGGCCAGTCGTCTGCTGGGCCGCACCCGCCAGGATATCCGTGATCTGGCTTCTGAAATTATCATGGGGCAGATGCGCGTGGTCATCGCATCCCTGACCATCGAGGAAATCAACGCAGACCGCGAAAAGCTCATCAAAGGGATTACCGGCGGTGTAGACGTGGAGTTGCACAAGGTGGGCCTCTATCTGATAAATGCTAATATCACAGATATTCGGGATGCTTCTGGTTATATTGCAGCTCTTGGTCAGGAGGCTGCCGCCCGCGCTATCAATGACGCTATGATAAAGGTGGCGGAGGAAACCCGCCGCGGCGAGATTGGTAAGGCAGAAGCACTGCGTGACCAGACTGTGCAGGTCGCTATGGCAAATGCTGCTGCAGTTGAAGGTAACAACGAAGCTCAGATGAAAGTGGCAGATTCCAATGCCCGCCTTAAAGTGCGCCAGGCCGAGGCCGCGCGCATTGCCCTTGTGGCAGAGAAAGAGCAGGCCGCCCAGGCAGAGGCTGCCGGGTACATCGCCAATCGCGAGGCCGAAATGAAGCGTGCTGAACTGGAGCGCGCCACGCAGACTGCCAATGAAATCGTGAAGGCTGAAATCCAGAAGCGCAAGCAGGAGATTGCTGCAGAGGCTGTGGCTTCCGTCATGGTGAAGGAACAGCAGGGTAAGGCAGATGCTCTCGTGATTGAGAAAGAAGCCGAAGGTCTTGCAGCCACCAAGCTGGCTAAGGGTGAGGCAGATGCTCTGCTCCTGAAAAAGAAGGCAGAAGGTGAGGGTCTGGAAATGGTGGGCCGTGGTAATGCTGCCGCCATTCAGGCCGCCCTGGAGGCCAAGGCAACCGGCTTCCAGCGCATTGTGGCTGCTGCAGGCGATGCCCGCGCCGCTTCCGGACTTCTTGTTACCGAGCAGCTGCCCACCATTGTGGAAACTCAGGCCAGCGCTATCCGCAATCTCTCCTTTGATAAGGTGGTGGTCATGGGCGGTGGTGACAGCAAGAGTGGCTCTGTGGGTGGTTTTGTGCAGAACCTGGTCACAGGAACACTACCTTTGCATGAGCTTGCTCAGAGTGTAGGAGTGCAGTTGCCGGATTATCTCGGTAAGAGCGTCGATTCTGAAATTCCCCCGGCAGCACCCAAGGCCTGATTAACAAACAGCAAATGATATATATGAAAATCCCCCTGAGCTGCTTTGCTCAGGGGGATTTTTTTCTCAATGCTTGGGTGCCCTTAGAATAGCTGTGGGTTGGATTCTCTGGGCATGAACAATGGAATCTGCCATATTACGCACGGTTTCCTCCAGAATATTGCACAGGTGGCTGCCTGCGCGGAAATCAGCCGGAGCAAAGAAATCCACCCTGTGTTGCGTTGATTTTAGCGCGTAACATTTCTGGAAACTTCGCCGTGAAGCATCGTCCGGATTGTATACGGCTACACTCAGACCGCCTTGCTGCCGCATGACCGTAAAGCAGGGCACATCCGTGGGGCCGTCGCCTATATAAATCATGTGCTCAAATGGTATGGGGCGTAAATCGCTGTCCATGTGGTCATTTACATCTTCAATGTAATTGAGCATTCCTTTATTGATGCGGAACAGGTATTGAGTTTTGCTGGTGTGCGAAATGACTCGTTTCGGGAAGCTGATGCGGCCATCCTGTTCGCTGAATTCGCAGCCGAACACCTCGCGCATGTAGGGGCGTATGATGGAACCGTCCAGAATGCTCTTGATACCGCTTGAAATAATGTAGAACTCCACCCGGACACCGGCAAAGCGGTGTTCTTTATTCAGGGCTCGTTCTTCGAACTTCTGAAAGAATTCGGGTATGCCTTTGTAGTAGGTTAATTTCTTTCCCAAATCGCGCAGGTGGTCATTGCTTACGCCGTCCAGACTTAATGTATCGAGAATTTCCTTCAAATAACTCAGCTCACCATCCCATCCTTCTTCGCGGCTTCTTTCGTTGCATTTGTGCCAGAACTGAGCTGCGTCAATTCCGTACTCGGGAAAGAGAGTGTCCTCCTGCATATTGTGCGGGCTCAGGGTCTGGTCAAAATCAAATATGAGAGCGATTGTATTTTGCGGAACAGCCATAGATTACTATATATCCTCTAAAGTATACTTCTGCAAGCAAAAACATGCTGAATTCTTGTAAATGAATTGACAAAAGCCGGGTAATAGTATTGAATAAAGGTCATGAGAATCTGCCTTGCTCTCTTTGCTTTTATAACTGTGTCTCTGTGCTCGTGTTCACAGTATCAGACTTCGTGCATTACCGATATGGCAGATCTTCCGTTGAAAACAACGGATTTACCCGAAGCACGGTGGCAGAAAGCGCCTTTGCGGGCAAATGCCCAGTATGCTATGTTTCATGCAAATTCGAATAAGCAGCGTGAGTTGTGCATAGGCGATTATTATTTCCTGCGTTGGTATGATGCGGAACCCACCAAACCGGTGAAAATAGAGATGCTTTATACGCAGGCTCTCACCGGGGCAGATGTGCTGACCCGTACTATAGAGTACAATGAGCCGCGCGAGGATTCCGGAAGCCGCAAGGAAACGTTTCATTTCTCCGGACCGGAGCGTGCCAAGCGCGGCGATGTGATGACCTGGAAGGTGAATCTCTACTGCGATGGCGAACTGGTGGACTCATTGCAGTCTTACCTCTGGGAATAAGCGAATTCGCTTGACTTATGGCTGCTTGTCGCGTATCCTTGCGCGCGCATGGCAACGGACATCAGATTCAAACGCAATTTCTCCATCATTGCCCATATTGACCACGGTAAGACCACGCTGTCTGACCGACTTCTGGAATTTACCAATACTATCGGCGAACGAGACAAGCAGGACCAGCTGCTGGACGCTATGGACCTGGAGCGTGAGAAGGGAATTACCATCAAGTCCCATCCCGTGACTATGCGCTACAAGGCCAAGGATGGTAACACATACGAGCTCAATCTGCTGGATACTCCTGGCCACGTGGACTTCTCCTACGAGGTAAGCCGTTCCCTCGCTGCCTGCGATGGCGCCGTGCTCATTGTGGATGCCGCTCAGGGGGTAGAAGCCCAGACTCTCGCCAACATGCACCTGGCCGTGGAGCAGAATCTGGAAATTGTACCTGTTGTCAATAAGATTGATTTGCCCAGCACCAATCTGCCGCAGGTATACCGCCAGCTGGAGGAAATCGTCTGTATCCCCCGCGAGGAGGCAATCCTTTGCTCTGCGAAGGCCGGCATCGGTATTGAGGATGTACTGGAAGCCATCGTGACCCGGGTACCGGCTCCGAAAGTGATGGAGGATGATAACCATCTGCGGGCTCTGGTGTTCGACTCTGTGTACGATGCCTACCGTGGTGTGGTTTCATACGTGCGCCTCGTGAGTGGCTCCGTGTCCCGCGGTATGAAAGTGAAACTTTTCGCTACAGATGAAACCTACGAAGTAAAGGAAGTGGGCATCTTCACCCCCAAGATGCAGGCTGTCGATGAGCTGCACACCGGCGATGTGGGCTACATCATTGCCAACATGAAAAGTGCCGCAGATGTGAAGATTGGTGATACCTACACCAATCTGGCAGATCCGTGCAGCGGGCCGCTTCCCGGTTTCAAGGAAAGCCGCCCCATGGTGTTCTCCGGTATCTATCCGGTGGATTCTGCCGATTACGAGGCTCTGAAAGCCGCCATGGCCAAGCTGCAGATTAATGATGCTGCCTTTACCTACATGGGCGAAAGCTCCGTGGCTCTCGGCTTTGGTTTCCGCTGCGGTTTCCTGGGGCTTCTCCACATGGAAATCATCCAGGAGCGTCTGCGCCGCGAGTTCAATATGGATGTGATTTCCACCTATCCCTCGGTGATTTACGAAGTGCGCAAGACGGATGGCGAGGAAATCAATGTCGATAACCCCAGCATTCTGCCCGAACCTCAGGAGATTGATGAAATCCGCGAGCCCATCGTCAAGGTGTTCATCATGATACCCAGCGAATACATCGGTGCTATCATGAGCATCGTCATGGAGAAACGAGGTGAGGTGACTCATACCGAAACCATCGATGATACCCGCGTGATGCTCACCTGCCGCATTCCCATGGCTGAAATTCTGGTGGACTTCAACGATAAGCTCAAGAGTGCCACCCGCGGCTACGGCTCCATGGACTATGAGTACGATGGCTACCAGGCTGCCAAGCTCGTGAAGATGGATATGATGATTGCCGGCGAGCCGGTGGATGCCTTCTCCATGATTGTGCACCGTGACCGTGCGGAAGCCGTTGGCCGTGAGCTGGCTACCAAGCTGAAGGATGTGATTCCACGCCAGCTCTTCACCGTGGCTATTCAGGCCTGCATCGGTGGTAAGATTATTGCCCGTGAGAGCATTTCTCCCATGCGCAAGAACGTGACGGCCAAGTGCTATGGCGGTGACGTGACCCGCAAGCGCAAGCTGCTGGAGAAGCAGAAGGAGGGTAAGAAGCGCATGAAGGCCATCGGTAAGGTGAGTATTCCGCAGGAAGCCTTCATCAATGTGCTCAAGAGCGGCGATTAATTCCCGCCTGCTGTATTTACATACAAAAAAGCCGCAGTTGCTACTGCGGCTTTTTTACGTATCAGCGTTGAGATTTCAAATCCTGCATGAGCTGCGCATTGGTGTGGCATTTCTTCAGGAAGAAGAGCAGGCGTTCCATGGCCTCGGTGGGCTTGTGGTTGGCCAGGCCGCGGCGGATGAGTCGCACTTTTTCAAGCCAGAGTTCGGGAAGGATGAGCTCCTCGCGGCGCGTGCCGCTCTTCAGGATGTCCACCGCTGGGTAGATGTACATTTCCGCGATGCGGCGGTTGAGCACCAGTTCCATGTTGCCCGTGCCCTTGAATTCCTGGAAGATGAGCTCATCCATGCGGCTGTTAGTTTCCACCAAGGCGGTGGCCAGAATGGTGAGGGAGCCGGCACCCCGGGTGTTGCGGGCGGCAGCAAAAAGGCGGCGGGGAGTTTCCAGCGCACGGGCGTCAATACCGCCACTCATGGTGCGGCCGCTGCCGCGCTCTGCGTTGTTGTACGCGCGCGCCAGACGCGTGATGGAGTCCAGCAGGATGAGGACATGCCGCCCGGCTTCTACGAGGCGCTTGGCGCGTTCTATGGCCATTTCGGCTATTCTGCAGTGTTCGCGCACGTTGCAGTCATTGCTGGAGGCAAAGATTTCAGCTCCGGGCAGGGCGCGTTTGAACTCTGTCACTTCTTCCGGTCGCTCATCGACCAGCAGTACCATGAGGTGCAGGTCCTCGCCGTAATTTTCCATGGCCCCTTCGGCAATGTGCATGAGAAGGGTGGTTTTGCCGGTACGGGGCGGGGCCACGATGAGCCCGCGCTGCCCTCTGGCAACCGGTGCCATTAAATCAAGTGTGCGAGTGGTGAAGCGGGAGGGAATGGTTTCGAATGATAACCTGTGCGTGGGATTAATCGCTTTCAAATCCTCAAAATGAGGGCAGGCAGCAGCTTCTGCCGGTTCAAGGCCATTCACCTTTTGTACTGAGATAAGCTGGTGTCCCCGTTCGTACCGTTGAGCCATACCGGTAAGCTGCACGAAAGGCCGCAAACGGTGTTCGGCTATAATATCGGCCGGCACGTAGATGGCAGAATCAGATGGGGCCCAATCATTCTCTGCCGTGCGTATGAACCCGAATCCCTTGTTGGTGATTTCCAGCAGACCAGTCACGCTCTCTGGTTCGCCTACCGGCACAAAAGCGCGCGTTTGTTGTGGCTGGTTCTGGTGGCTGGTTTGCTTATTTCTGTTCTGGTTTTGTCTGTGATTCCGGTGGAATGACTCGCGACGCACGCGGTCGCCCCCCTTGTGCTCCTGCGGGGTGTTGGATTGCTCCCCATGGTGCTGCCGTGACTTGTTTTTGAAATGATGGCGCTTATTGCGCTGCTGTCGCTGGCTGTTCGGGGTATCTTCCGGTGCGGTCATAACCTTCAGAAAATAAGCAAAGTTTCAACTTAAAGGGGCAGGCGGGGATTGGCCGCCCGCCCTTTGAACGGATATAGAGACGAGATAAATCCGGAATCAGAGCTGCTCGAGCACAGCTTCGTCAATTTCGAAGTTGGCAAACACATTCATTGTGTCGTCGTAATCGTCCAGCAGGTCATAAAGTTTCATGACCTTGCGGGCAACCGCCACATCAGAAATCATGGTGGGGTTCTGGGGAACGGAAATGAGCTTCATGCCGGTCACATTCTTGCCGGCGGCTCCCAGTGCTTCAGAAACGGTACCCAGGTCGGTCGGACCACAGGTGAAAATCCATTCGCCTTCCTCATCGCCGGCTTCGAATTCATCAGCTCCGCAGTCCATGGCAAGCTCCATGGCGGTGTCTTCATCGAGCGTGGCATCGATGATGCGCACTTCGCCCTTGCGGTCGAATTGGTAAGAAACGGAGCCGGGTGTGCCCATGTTGCCGCCGTTCTTGGAGAAGATGGTGCGGATTTCGGAAGAGCAGCGGTTGGTGTTATCTGTGGCTACTTCTACGATGATGGCGGTACCCTCGGGGCCGTAGCCCTCGTAGGTTACTTCCTGGATGGCTTCACCCTGGAGTTCGCCCGTGCCCTTCTTCACTGCGCGGTCGATGTTGTCCTTGGGCATGGAGGCCGCCTTGGCGCCTTCAATAGCTGTGCGCAGACGCGGATTGGTATCTACATCACCGCCGCCGCTCTTGGCTGCAAGTGTGATTTCCTTGGAGAAACGGGCGAAAATTTTGCCCTTTTTCGCGTCGGCTGCTGCCTTCGTGAACTTGATTTTGGACCATTTGTTATGACCGGACATAAATGATAATATATGTGTGGGGTGAATTTGCTACGGAGGATGCTACCGGTTTTTCAACAATAGGAAACATACCGCTAAGCCTCCATTGCGCCAGGGTGGGGACCAATCCTCACTGCGCACCGCGTTCATTGCGGTAACCGGTTATGAGCCGGAAAAGAAAAATCGAGCTGACAGGATTCGAACCTGCGACCTCTTCGTCCCGAACGAAGCGCGCTACCAGCCTGCGCTACAGCTCGCTGTTAAAAGCCGTGGGAATTATACACGGAAAATGAGCTTTGGCAAGTACAAAATCGCATCACAGGCCAAAAATGCGTAAAAAATAAGCAAAAACACCGCATGGTGCATCCATGCGGTGTTTTGGTAATAAGTCACAGGAGAGAGATAAAACCTGGTGATGGAATCTGGGATTAATCCTTGCTGCGCTTCTTGTATGCCTCGCGCATTTGGGCGGCGTTGAGGGCGTTGTTGTGCACTTTTTCGATGGCTTTGCCTGCTTCATGTTGCACTTCTTCATCCTTGTCTGCCGCGTACTTGTTCAGAGTGGCAAGAACCCACTCATGGTCGCTGAGGCTGCCCAGGATCTTGATAATCATGAGCTTCTGCTTCCGGATTTCTTCCAGAGTTTTCTGCTGTTCCTTCAGCTGGGCCAGCTGCGGACTGGTGTCGCCCACGTATTCAACAGAGTCGGGGTCGGTTTTGATGATGATTGAATACAGATTTGAGGTATCGCCGAACGGATCCTTGAAACACATGGAAAGCAATTTATCGGCATCTGCGGTGCTGCGGGGACGATCCTGTTTCAGGATGGTACCAATCACATCGTTGATGCTTGAAACGGCTTTAGCATTGTCTTTCTGGGATTCTTTCTGCTCGAGCACGTATTCCAGAATATCATCGCTGCCCCATGCACCGATGAGAATTGCACCGGCTCCGTTCCAGCCTTTGGCTCCGGCAATCTCTTCTTTGTAGTACTCCAGAGCCTTGGTGGAACAAGCCCGTCCGAGCGTGGCTGCCATAGCATTGTTGCTGCGGAGTTTTTCCGGCATCGTAGAGAAGATTTCATCGCCGATTTCAGCTTTTGCTGCCGGGTCATCCATCATCATGAGAATGTTGTCCAGACAGTTGCAAAGATTTGAAGCCAGCGCGGAGTCAGCAATATCACTCTTGAGCAGCGCGATGATTTCCTTCACATCGGATTCTGTTACACGAAGTCCTATGCATTCCCAGATTTGAGCCAGAATCTGTGATTTCTTGTTCCAGGGTTTGGCTGTCTTCTTATCAGCTACGACCTGAGAGAGCTTTTTGAGCCCTGTATTCACACCCTTTGCATCCGAGATGGCAATACGCTGAAGCAGCCAGTGGAAGAGCGTGGGTTTGATTTTTACACAATTCTTGCCCATGGAGTCAAAAATCATGTCGCGTATTGCAGGGTCGTTTTCTGCGGCAAGACCCAGCAGAAGACATGCATTCTGAGCCACGCCCTCAGCGCGGGCGCCGTAGCGGGGTTTGCCGTTTTCTCCCAGTACGAACGGGTCAATGACCACATCCATGAGCGCTTTTGCATCTTCCATGCTGCAGCTTACATCAACTTGCTTCTTAGCGGCATCAGCCATGTTTTCGACGCCTTTCATGTTGATGTCCTGAGCCCGCTTCAGCAAGGTATTGGTATAATCGATGTGGGCTTGAATACGGGCGTCTTCTGCTTGCTTCTGAACGACAAGTACGGTGCAGACGCCAATAGTGACTACAAGTAAGCCAGCGCCAATCATAAAGGGCACCGTTTTCCAGATGGGCTGCTGCTGTTCCTCTGCGAGCAGGGCCTGTATTTCGGCCATTTCTTCCTCGCTGAGCTTGGGTTTGGCGCTTTTCTTCTTTTTCTTTTTGACCGGAGCAGCTTGTTCCTCTGCCGGGGCTTCTTCCTCAGCAGTTGCATCAGTGGGCTCTTCTGCCGTAGCTTCTACGGTTTCTGCCTGGGCTTCTGCGGCCTGAAGTGCGGCCATCTGGCGATTATACTCTTCCATCTGGCGGTTATATTCCTCCATCTGGCGTTCGTACTCCTCCTGTGCCAGCCGGGCGGCTTCTTCATCGTATTCGGCAGTAGCTTCTGCTTCGGCAGGTGTATCGTTTACTACGGGCGCGTTCTCCACCGGTTCGGTCTGTGGTGCGGGTTCGGGAGCAGGCACACTTTCTGCCGCAGGGGCTGCAACTACCTCTTCTTCCGGTGCAGGTGCTGCAACCTTGGGCGCTTTGGGAGTAAGGGATTTTGGCTCCGGGGCGGCAGCAGACGGCTTTCTGGGGGCAATGGTTTTGCCGGTGGCACTTTTGAGCGTAACCTGCTTGGCGGGAGCTGTGCCGGAAGGACGCAGAAGCCGGGTAGGTGCAGCCGGGGCACTGGTGGTTTTTAATTTGGGAGTAGCCATAGTGTGCAGAGTATGTAAATGATTAAACTATGTACCTCGTACCTTTAACATATTTTCCCCCGGAATGCAATCATTCATTCCGCTGAGAATGGGCTTTTTGTCAAAATTGTTAAATTATGATATCAGTATGCAGAATATTCTGTTACTGCCTGTCGGAATAAAATGGCTTTGAGGTGGTTTTCAGGAAGAATGGTACGGCTAGTGCCAGAAGTGTGGTGAAATAGATGCCGATAGCGGCCGGAATGGTAGCAACTGGTCCGGCTGTCAGCCATAAAAGGCCACCGTTCATGAAAACTGCGGATAGTAAAGGAACTGGTGCCCAGCGGTATCTGGGGCTGCGGAGCATGAGGCAGCCGGCTGCTCCCATAATGCCGATGGGGACGAGGATGAATGCATGCCCGAAGCCGAACTGTCCGGTTGCCAGCAGGCAGAGCAGCGCTGCCGGTAGTGTGAAGTAGGCAACCTGTTGTTTTTCTGTGGCGTGCATGAGCCTGCAGATGATGAGCAATGCCAGGCTTCCGTGCATGGCCCATTCCAGGTGCTCCCGGGTCTGCCATCCGGCGGAATCATAACTCAGCAGCCATGGGAAAATATGCGGCAACTCGCCAGAGCTGGCAACCATGGCGGGAATGCCGCACCAGAGTGCTGCTGTGGCATATGTGCCGGCGTTTCGTGTCAGATTATGCCGGCGACCGGCCAGAAGAAATGCCGCCTGGGCGCATTGGGCTGCGGCGGCTGTGCATACCAGTAATAATCCCGCGCCGAAAACTGCCAGGGGAAGAGCGCCTCGCAGCTCCCAGTAGGGGGTGCCGCAGAGAGTGTTGCCGAGGTTGAAAGGGGTTGCCTGTGCGGCGGTGCGCAGCACTGCTTGTATAAGCAGGAGTATTAACACCAGCACCAGCAGAAACAGGCGATTTCGCATAGCGTTGTTACAAGGTGATGCCCAGCTGCTCCGGCAGGGCTATGCGTGGGCGCTCGGTCAGAATCTCACCGCCTTGGGAACCAACGGCCACGGTGTGCTCGAAGTGTGCTGCCCAGGAGCCGTCTGTGGTTACTGCGGTCCAGTCATCTTCCAGCACGCGAACGCGGTAGGAGCCAAGAGTTATCATGGGTTCAATGGCCAGAATCATGCCTCGCTTGAGGCGGGGAAGGGGGTATTTCGGGCGATAATTCGGAATCTGAGGTTCCTCGTGCAGGTGGCGGCCCACGCCGTGTCCCACGTAGTCCCGCACAATCCCGAAGCCAAACGGACGCACGTAATCCTCAATGGCTCCGCACACATCCATGAGCGAGTTGCCTTGCTTTGCCTGTTCAATCCCGCGGAAGAGCGCTTCCTCTGTCACGGCCATGAGACGGCGGGCGTCTTCGCTCACGCCGTTGCCCACGCCTACAGTCATGGCGTTATCTCCATACCAGCCATCGACAATGGCTCCGGCATCCAGACTCACGATATCGCCATCGCGCAGAACTCTCGGGCCGCCGATGCCGTGCACGATTTCCTCGTTTACCGAGATGCAGAGCTGGCCGGGGTAGCCACCGTAGCCAAAGAAAGCATTGCCGCATTTTTCACGTTTGAAAAGCTCTGCGGCGTAATCATCAATCTCCTTGGTAGTGATACCGGGACGGATGATGCTCTGCAGCTCCATGAGTATGCGGGCCGATACCTCACCGGCTTTGCGGAGCTTGCTGATTTCATTCGGATTGCGTACGGGGATGCGTTCTGCCATGGTTACGAGGCGTATTGTAGCATATTGGCCTTGCCTGGGCAAGTGCCTTGGAAGGGATTTTTGGAAGAATAACAGGAAAAACGGGCATTTTAAGCTTGAAGAACAGCAAATCGCGGTGTAGTATGCAGTATATGGCAGACATACATCCAACAGCTATTGTTGACCCGACTTGCGAGATTGCTGACGACGTGAAAATCGGGCCGTATTGTGTGGTAGGACCTCATGTGCAGCTGGGCGCCGGCTGCGTGCTTCACAGTCATGTGGTGATTGGCGGGCCATCCAGATTCGGTAAGGGAAATGAGTTCTTTCCTTTCTGCACGATTGGTACCAAAACGCAGGATTTGAAATATGCCGGGGAACCGACCACGCTGGAAGTAGGTGATTATAATGTGTTCCGCGAGTATTGCAATATCAATCGTTCTACTGCGCCTGACCTCCGCACGGTAATCGGTTCATACAACAACTTCCTGATTCATTCGCACTGTGGTCATGAATGTATCGTGGGAGACCACAATATTTTCTCCGGCTATGCCGCATGTGCCGGTCACTGTGAAATCGGAAGCTGGGTGATTATTTCCGGTTGCGCCGCTTTGCACCAGTTTGTTCGCGTTGGTGACCACGCTATGGTTGGCGGTATGGCCAAGGTGGTGCAGGATATTGCGCCTTATATGATAGCCGAGGGTTCCCCTGCCGGTTTGCGTGCTGTGAATCAAGTGGGGTTGTCCCGCCGTGGTTTCTCAGATGAGGATATCCGCGCTCTTCGCTTTGCGTATCGCAAGCTCTTCCTGCGTAAGGATAACACAGAGAAGATGGAGGATAAATATGCCGAAGTGCTTGAAGACGAGAAATATGGGAGTAATCAGCATATTAAATACATGGTCGACTTCCTGCGTGCGTCTCAGCGCGGTTTTGCCCGTTAAATGAAAAAATATCTGGTTTTTGACCTGGATGGCACCTTGGTTGATTCCTTGCCCGGTATCGCGGCGGGAATCAACCGTGCTTTATCCTCCTGCGGGTTGCCGACTCACCCTCAGGCGGAAATCCGCAATATGATCGGTCGGGGTGCGGCTAATCTTTGCGCTTCTGCTATCGGTTATGCATCGGCTGCAGATGCCCCGCCGGAGGAATTGGAGCGGGTGCATGCCGCCTTCCGACGGGAATACCCGCTTTGCTGGCGTGGAGAGGAATACACCCGGGCATATGAGGGTATTACTCAGATTCTGGAGAAACTAGCTGCGGCCGGGGTGAAACTGGCAGTGCTTTCCAACAAGCCGCATGAGGTGACAGAGCCCATGGTGCGGCATATTTTCTCTACGGTGCCTTTTGATGTGGTGCTGGGGTATACCCCGGCTTTTCCGCGCAAGCCGAATCCGGCTTCTATGCACTACATTGCAGAGAAATGGGGTGTTTCCCCAGCGGAAATAACGCTGGTAGGAGATTCGCTCTTCGATGCCCGCTGCGCGGAAAACGCCGGTACTTCCCTGGTGTTGGTGGGCTGGGGTTATGCTGCTGACCCTGCAGCGCTGCGCGCCTGGCCGGCGCCTGTATGTGAAACTATGGCGGAGCTGGCGTCTTTTTTGGGGGCTTTTTAGCATTGACCTGAAGAGATAATGTGAATATGATGTATCTATGAAGATTCAGGATAAGGAGGTTCCAACTCTTTTTCAGCGCAAGATCTGCTGGGCTGCTCTCACCGGGGTGGCGTTGATGGTGGTGATTCTGCTGGTGTTTGGATTGTTGTTCGGGCTGGGGAGTCTGTTTGTGGCTCTGGAGCCGGTTCTCCTGCCGGTGGTTATAGCTGGTTTTCTGGCTTATCTGCTCTCTCCTTGCGTGGCTTTGGTGCAGGCTCGTATTGCAAAACGCCTGTGGGCAGTCGTATCAGTTATGCTGCTGGCCGGTGTGGCTCTGACCGCTCTGGGGTGGACGATTGTGCCGCCTCTGGTGCAGCAGACGGGGGAGTTGATAGGTAAACGGGAGCAGATTCTGGAGAGCGTTGTGGAGGGAGGAAAGGCGCAGCTGGCGGAGAACCGTCTGCTGCAGAAAGGGGTGGATATGCTTTACAGCAAGATGCTTAAGGATGCCCGTGCCTCCGAGCTTCCGCCGGAGGATTATGAGAATCTTTCTCAGGAAACCACATACGAAGGTAAGCTGACTGCTATTCTGAGCTTTAATTCATCGTACCTTACGGAGAAATCGCTGGCCTGGCTTACTGCCGGCACCCGGGCGCTCTCCGGTATCTCCATGGCTTTTATCGGTGCCGTCATGGTACCGGTGTTTCTGTTTTATTTCCTGCTGGAAAGCGCCAGTATTGCGAAGAACTGGCACACGGTGCTGCCTATCCGCCGCTCTGCGTTCCGCGAAGAGGTGGTGGAAACTCTGCAGGAGATTAACAACTACATCATCTCCTTTGTGCGTGGGCAGATGCTGGTTAGCGTGATAGACGGTATCATCCTGGCTATTGCTCTTAAAATCGTGGGACTTCCTTATGCTGTGACAATTGCAGCAGCTGCAGCTCTGCTTGGTATTATCCCCTACCTGGGCATGATTGGCACCTGGATTCCCGCGGTGCTCATTGCCTGGTTTACCTGGCATGATGTGAGCCATGTGGTTATTGTGAGTGCCATTTTTGCCTGCGTGAGCCAGTTCGATGGCTGGGTGCTGCAGCCCCGCATTGTGGGAAGCCGTGTCAAGATGCATGACTTGACGGTCATGTTCTCCGTGCTGTTCTGGAGCTTTGTTATCGGTGGTGTGGTAGGGGCTCTGCTTGCGGTGCCGCTCACGGCGTCCATCAAGGTCCTGTTCACTCGTTACATCTGGTCCACTTATCGCAAAGGGGTGGAGGGAAGTACTGTGGATAAGTGACAATGTGTAACCGGTGGGATTTACGCTGCGGGTGCTCGGTTGACCTTCAATTTGTTCACCGATATTAAGTCATATTTACCTGGCAGACAGACGCGGGCTTGCAAATGATGAGCTGCTGTGCTACAATGGCGCACCGCACGCGCCGTGCGCGGGCGTGCCGTGGTGTCATCTGATATTTTTATCCCGATAGTTTTCTCGATATGATTAAGTGGATTCTGAATAAAATCGTAGGTTCCAAGAACCAGCGCGAAGTGCGTAAGCTCAAGCCGGTAGTGCGCCGCATTCTGGATATTGAAAAATCATGGGAAGGGAAGGACCGCGATTTCCTGGTTGGCAAGACTCGCGAGTGGCAGGCACACCTGCACCGCTTTACTCCCATGGATCTGCCCACCCGTGGCGTGGTTCTGGCATCCTCTCCTGAGCAGCTCAGAACCTATGCTGACCAGCTTAATGCCCGTTTTGAGGCGCTGGCTCCGGAGTTCCCCAGGCTGCCTAAGGTAGAGGCTACGGCTGAATCCATCGAGGCTGGTAAAAAGGCTCTTGCAGAGGTGGAGCCGAAGTTTGCCAGGCTGCGTGCTAAATATCTGGAAACAATTCTGCCCGAGGCTTTTGCCGTGGTTAAATGCGGTGCCCGGCTGCTTTGCGGTCAGACGGTGGATGTGTGCGGTACTCCCATCAAGTGGGACATGGTGCACTTCGATGTGCAGCTCATTGGTGGTATTTCACTGCACCGTGGCTTCATTGCAGAAATGGCCACGGGTGAGGGTAAGACCCTGGTGGCGACTCTGCCTGTGTATTTGAATGCTCTTACCGGTATGGGTGTGCATGTGGTCACGGTGAATGACTACCTGGCTCGCCGTGACTCTATGTGGATGGGGGCTCTGTTCTCCTTCCTTGGCCTGACAATCGGCTGCATCCAGAGTATGATGCCCAGTGACCTGCGCCGCCAGCAGTATGCCAAGGATATCACCTACGGCACCAACTCCGAGTTCGGGTTCGACTATCTGCGTGATAACGGCATGGCCTCCAGTAAGGATGCCCAGGTGCAGCGCGGTCACTATTTCGCCATCATCGACGAGGTGGACTCCATTCTTATCGATGAAGCCCGCACTCCGCTTATCATTTCCGGTCCGGCAGTTGTGGAGCACGAACAGCAGTATGATAGCCTGAAACCTCTTATTGAGAAAGTGGTGCGCAAGCAGGTGGAACTTTGTAACGGCCTCATGGAAAAAGCTGTTGAGTATGCTAAGGCTGGTGATACAGAGCGCGCCGGCCGCTGCATGTTCAAGGTGAAACTGGGGCAGCCGCGCAACCGCGCGTTCATGCGCTCTCAGCAGGATCCCGAATACCGCCGCATGGTGGAGAAGTATGAGCTTTTCCTCTACCAGGATCCGCGCAAGATTGAGCTCTTCAAGCTCAAGGAAGAACTTTATTACACCATCGATGAAAAGACCCACGATGCCGACCTCATGGAAATGGGGCGCGAGGTTATCAGCCCCGGGCATCCGGAGAACTTCGTGCTGCCGGATATCGGTACCGAGTTCGTGAATATCGATGAGGATGAGAAGCTGACCGAGCGTGAGAAGGAAGCCCGCAAGACCGCACTCATGAAGCGCCTGGATGAGACCGGCGTGCGTCTGCACACTACCAGCCAGCTGCTCAAGGCCTACACCATCTACGAAAAGGACGTGGAGTACGTGGTGAAGGATAACAAGATTGTCATCATCGACCAGAACACGGGCCGCGAGATGCCGGGCCGCCGCTGGAGCGAGGGTCTGCACCAGGCCGTGGAAGCCAAGGAAGGTGTGGAGGTGGAGGCAGAGAACATGACCTATGCCACCATCACCATCCAGAACTACTTCCGCCTGTACAGCCGCCTGGCCGGTATGACCGGCACCGCCGAGACGGAAGCTGCAGAGTTCCACGATATCTACAAACTGGATGTGCTGCCTATCCCGACGAATCGCCCCTGCATCCGTGAAGATCAGAACGACCTTATTTTCCGCAGCCGCCGCGAGAAGTTCAATGCGGTGGTGGGCAAGATTGTGGAGTTGCACAAGAAGGGGCAGCCCGTGCTGGTGGGTACTGCCAGCGTGGAGGCTTCCGAGACTCTTTCCCGCATGCTGAGTTTTGCCAAGGTGCCCCATGAGGTGCTGAATGCCAAGAACCACCAGCGCGAAGCCGAGATTGTGGCTCGCGCCGGCCAGCGTGGTGCGGTCACGGTGTCCACCAATATGGCTGGCCGTGGTACTGACATCAAGCTGGGTGAAGGCGTGGCAGAGCTGGGCGGTCTCTTTGTGCTCGGTACGGAGCGCTACGAATCCCGCCGTATTGACCGCCAGCTGCGTGGCCGCTGCTCCCGCCAGGGTGACCCCGGCGGTTCTCAGTTCTTCCTCTCCTTTGAGGATGACCTGATGCGTAATTTCGGTGGCAGTGAGCGCATGACCAAGATGATGGACCGTTTCGGTATGCAGGAAGGTGAGGCCGTGGAGAATGCCCTCATGAACCGCATCATCGAAGGCGCTCAGAAACGCGTGGAGCAGCGCAACTACATGTGGCGCAAACACGTGCTGGATTATGATGATGTGATGAACCAGCAGCGTATGATTGTTTATGCCATGCGCAACGATGCCCTGCTGTGCGAAGATCCGCGCGAGATGCTTTACGAATGCCTGCTGAACGGTACTCACAACAAGTGTGACCTTTACCTGAATGAGGACGAGACCGGCTCCTTCCGCTATACAGACCTGCTGCAGTGGATTAATTCCACCTTCCCCATGGGGTGGAGCGAGAAGGAATCTGACCTGCAGGGCAAGACTCCGGAGGAGGTGGCTGAGCATATCATTGCCCGCGTGAAGGAGATGTACGAAAAGAAAGTGGCTGGCGAGCGCCCTGACCGTATCGACCAGATGGAGCGTTCCATCATGCTGCAGGCTATTGATAAGCTGTGGCAGAAGCACCTCACGGATATGGATGCTCTGCGCGAGGGTGTGCGTCTGCGTGCCCAGGGACAGCGTGACCCGCTTGTGGAATACAAGCGCGAGGCCTATACTATCTTCGAAAGCCTGATGCAGAATATCGACTATGAGATTCTCAACGGTATGTTCCGCAGCACCACGAATCTGTCTGCATTCGAGGACTTCCTGGCCAGTCTGCCCACCAGCAGCGCTGAGGAGGAGGATTCCGATGTGACCGATATTCTCGGCAATGGCGACTTACTTTCCGCTCTGCGCGAGCAGCTGCAGATGATTCACGAGCGGCAGCGCGCTGCCGGTCTGGAGCCCGCGCCGCTGCCCACTTTTGACGAGGAAGATATGCCTGCTCTTACAGAGCCCGGCATGCCTGCCGGTGCTGATATGCCGGAAATGTACGGTGAATCAGTGAGCGGAGCTTTAGAGCAGGCCGTGCCTTTCAATGAAAAGAAGATTACACTGCCTAAGAAAAAGGTGAGTTTCAAGCTTAAGCCTTCAGCGAATAAGGAAGCTTATATCGTGAAGAATACAGGCGATATGCCGCTCATGGATGATGAAGAAGGCATGACTGTGGGTTCGGTGGATTCCGGTTATGTTCCCCAGTTCTTCTCTGACAAGAGCGAGGATAAGTCCTGATCCCATGTAGGCACGCACTCTGGATTTACGCCCGGAAACTGTTATGAATGTACGTTCTGCGCTGGAGTATGTGCCTTATTTCTGCGGTCGCCTCTTTGTGGTGCACGTAGCAGCCGGTCTGCTGCGGGCAGAGGAACTGGTGGATGCCCTGCTGGATGCAGATGCGCTGCATGCAGTGGGTGTGCGCCTGGTGCTTGTGGCAGAGGGTGAGGATTCTTCACTGCTTGCACGGCAGGCAGGCGTATGTGAGGTGCATACTGCGGTGGCAGAGATGCCGCTTACTGCGGGGGCGGTGGCCGTTTCCCGGGTGCAGGAGATTGTGGAGCGCCGCCAGGTGGCTATAGTGGCTTCCGGTGCTCCCGGCCTTTTTGATGCCGCCACCGTTTCCATGGCACAGACCCTTGGAGCAGATAAGTACATATGCCTTCTGGATGGAGATGTGCCGACCCGCGCCGGCCAGCCAGTTTATGCGGTGCTGGAAAGCGAGATTGAGCAATGTATGCAGGATTGCACGCATCCGGAATTGCTGGTGCAGGCTGCTCAGACCTGTCGCCTGGGAATTCCTCGTATCCATCTGCTGGATGGGCGGCATCGCGGTGTGTTATTAGATGAGCTTTTCTCAGAGGAAGGTGTGGGCACCATGGTGCATGGTGACTCGTACCGGGAAATCCGGCCTTTGCGTGAAGAGGATATTCCTGAGCTGCTTTCCATGATAGCCCGGAGCATGGCAGATGCCAAGCTGGTTCACCGTACTTACGAAAGTATATGTGAGAACTTGCAGAGCTACTATGTGTATACGCTGGATGATACTATTGTAGGCTGCGTGGCTCTTTACCCGTACCCCGATGAGCAGTGCGCCGAGCTGGGCTGCTTGTTTATCAAGAAGAATTACGAGGGCAGGGGCTATGGTAAGGCTATGTGCCGGTTTGTGGAAAACAGGGCCCGGGAGCAGGGTTTCTCACGCATTTTTGCCATATCTCAGAGCGCTGTGGATTACTTCCGGGATAGAATGCATTACGACCCGCTTCCACGCTCTGTGCTGCCTGCGCCCCGGCGGGAGATGCTTGAATCCAGCGGCCGGACTTCCGGTGTATTCGGTCGTGAGCTGTAAGAAAATGCCCGGCATCTTGTACGGAATGCCGGGCAAAGTGTTTTTCACCTGTCTGATTTTCAGAAATCAGGAAAGCTCGGCCAGGAAGCCGCTTTCATCCAGATAGATGTGCGAGGGAATGGTGTATTCCGTGCGCAGAGATGGAGCACTGATAATGGCATTGCCGCCTTCCACCGGGGTATCGACACGATATCCGGGCAGCAGCAGACCACGTGTGCGGGGCCGCACCCCGAGCTGTATGGTGCCGTCGCTCATCTTGAACACGCTGTGGCACATGCTCATGGAGATGATATTACCCATGGCGGTGCACAGGCAGGGGCGCCAGCGCATATTCGGTGTGGAAATGGCCGGGGAACCACTGAAGTCGTAGAATGGAATCTGCCGCGGGGGAATCGTGGTGAGCAGAATCCGCCGCATGTGAGCGCCGCCGACAATCTGTGATATGGTTGTATCCAGGGTTTCCTGCGGATTCTCGATGAGGTGAACCGGTGTGCGCGTAATCAGAGGCCACAGCACAGCCAGCACGAATTCCTGCGGCTCTCCGTGCCCTACTGTGGTGAGCAGGTGGTGCCGCCCCTCCTTGAGCGCGTTCACGCGGCGAATCTGGCATACATTCAACCAGTAGCGGTGGAGTGCCAGCAGGTCCTCTGTGCCATCAATGAGCAGCTGCAGCCATTTGCGCGCCAGCTGGGGGAATTGTTCGTCTGCCTGCCGGCTGATGAGTGCTGCCGCAATCTGAATGGCAGTGAGCGAGCCGCCTGGGTAGAACACAAGTGATTTGTGGCCTCTTTCTTCCAGTGTGCGGATGAGCCCCTCGCGGCTGATGTCATCTGCCGTCTCCAGACAGGTGGCTGAGAGTTCCCGGAATGAGCGTAATACCGTGCGGCTGGTGAAGGTTTCCGGGTTCAGCGGTGCCCCGAATGCCACGGTGAAATTGTAGGTGAGCGATTTGGGGAGCTTGGTGAAGAACCGGTTGCGGGAGAAAGAGAAGATGCTACCCCACAAACCATCCATATATACGGGTATGATAGGAGCTTTGGCCCGGCGGGCTATCATTTCCATGCCCCGGCGAATGGGGGTGAGGCAGCCGCTGCGCGTGAGCTGCCCTTCAGGGAATATGCAGATGATATCCCCGTTTTCAATGGCGCGCGCCGCTTTTACGATGGCTTCGCGCGGGTTGCGTGAGGAAATGGGCAGGGAGTTGAAAATTTCCAGTACCCAGCCCAGGATGCGCATGGCCATGAATTCCTCTGCCACAATGAAACGCACTGGGCGGGGGCATACCATGGTGAGGAAGAGTGCATCTGCATAGGTGACGTGGTTGACAACCAGCAGGGCGCCGCCGCGCATGGGAAGCCGCTCCAGATTAATGGCACGGGGGCGGTATACCAGTTGCAGGCACCAGATACCGATCATGCGGATGAATTCCTGGGGAATGAGACGCAGGGAGCAGATGAGAATGAAGAAGCTCATCACAAACAGCACAAAGAACTGCTGCTGCGGGCTTGCTCCGAATATTTCGTACATCACCCACATGAGCGCAACGGCTACCAGCCCCATGAGGTTATCAATCAGGTTGCCGGCGGCGATGATGTTGCCGCGATTGTTGGGGTCGCAGTTGTCCTGCAGGAAAGCATTGAGCGGTACCAGGTAGGCAGCGCCAAATGCACCGGTGAGCGCAAGCAGCGTGTTGCTGGTGTAGGTGTTGACCTCGAAAATCGTAAGCAGCAGCGTGCAGAGGGTAATGCCGATGGCGCCGAAGGGAATGAGACCAAGCTCGTTTTTACCTTTGCAGAGCTGGGATGCCACCACACCACCCAGCACCACGCCGCCTGTCATCCATGCCATCAGGATACCGCACTGCAGTGAGAAGTCCACGCTGGGGTCTGAGGCCTGCATGCCCTTGGCTATCTGAATCAGAATCAGGAACAGGGAACCGGCCAGACACCAGAAATAGGCAATACCCAGCTCACTGAGGCGCAGCAGTCGGTCCTGCCACAGGTACTTGACCTGACCGAAATGCTCGTATAACAGACTCCAGCTGAAAGGTCGCGTCTGTTTAGCCGGGTAACGCGGTACCAGAAATGAGGCCGCGCACACGAGACATGCCAGCCCGATGAATATCCAGGTGGGCAGGATGACTGAATCCCAGCCGGCGAGTTGTTCGGCATTATAGGTGGGAGAATTCTGCGCCTCGTAGGAGGTCAGCAGGTAGGAGAACCAGAAGAAAACACCAATCTGAGCCGCGAGAAGTACAAAAACAAGGCTCATTTCGATAATGCCGGAGCCGAAGCCGATGTATTTGGAGCCCAGCAGGTCTTTTACGATGCCTTTCTTGGCCGGGGAAAGAATGGTTGCCTGTGTGGCAAATATGGCAAACCACATGATTGCCGCGTACATGTCATGCTGGTAGAAGCAGAACAGCATGCAGCTCATGATGAGAATCTGGATGACGCTCATGACCTGCACTATGCGGGTCTTGCAGAAACAGTCAGATAACCAGCCGACCAAAGGAGAGAAAAGTATGTACGGAAGCACAAAGATGGCGCCCAGTATATATTCCAGCGTGCTGCCATCTGCACCCCAGAGCCAGACCCCGAGCGGAATCAGCAGGAATTGCACGGCTTTCTCGTTAAAAGCATTCTGAGCCTGTACGGCTACCAGTGTCCAGAACCCGGCCCATTCTTTCCGGGTTGGCTCTTTATAAAAATCCTCTTCTTCGTTCGCCATAAGATGAGTAATCCAGACTCATTATCTCATAAAACCTATATTTTTCAAGTATAAAGCAGATGAAGCACAGTAAAAAAAGAGCAGGAAACGCGTTGCGTTTCCTGCCCTGTATGGAAAACAGTCAGTAGAATTAGTAGCGGATGTTGAAATCGCGCGGCGAACGGGGGGCTTCCGGTGTGCGCTCACAGGGGGGAAGCATGGTGTTCAGCTGGCGCTGCTGGATGGTTTTCTTCAGGCCTGCATCGTTATCGCGAGTGAGCTTCTGAACCTCTTTCATGGCTTTTTCGCGATTTTTTTCTGCTTTGGAAACAGCTTTGTTGTATTTATCGATGCTGGCTTTCTGGCGTTCGGTAGCGATGCTCTTGAGGGCGTCCTCAGAGAGGTCTTTGGTCTGCACCACAGGGGCGGCCTGAACAGTGGCAGCTGCCAGTACGAGAAGAGCGATAAGAGGAAGAGTTTTCATACGTGGTTCAATAACACTTCAAGTATATGCCTGTAGCCTGGTAAGTCAAGCTCATTTTTGAAAACAATGAGCATTTTTAGAGTCAGATGCCTTCATCCAGCATGCCGAACATATCCAGTTGTGCCACATCTGCCTCTTCCGCGCAGGGCATACCGCTTTCTCGGGCTCGTTTGCGGCGGTTTGACTTGGGCTCCCGGGCTCCGGCACTCATTTCCAGGTGGGTGAGAATCTGTTTGGCTCTGTCGATAATCGGTGCCGGCAGACCCGCCAGCCGGGCCACCTGAATGCCGTATGATTTATCCGCCGGTCCCGGCAGGACTTTGCGCAGGAAAACGATTTCGTCTTTCCACTCGCGCACTTCTACGTGCCAGTTGCTCACGGCGGTGTGGGTGTGCTCCAGGTCCACCATTTCGTGGTAGTGCGTGGCAAAAAGTGTGCGAGCTCCCAGAATATCGTGCAGGTGCTCTGCTACGGCCCAGGCGATGGAAAGACCGTCGAAGGTGGCTGTGCCGCGCCCGATTTCATCCAGTATGACCAGGGAACGGTCGGTGGCGTTGTTGAGAATAAGCGCGGTTTCACTCATTTCCACCATGAAGGTGGATTGTCCGCGGGCGATATCATCGCTGGCGCCAACGCGGCAGAATATGCGGTCTACAAGCCCGATTCTGGCAGAATCAGCCGGTACATACGAGCCGATCTGGGCCATGAGGGTGATGAGGGCCACCTGGCGGATATAAGTGCTCTTGCCGGCCATGTTCGGGCCAGTGAGGATGAGAACCCGCTGGGTGTCGGCCTGCATTTCCGTATCGTTGGGCACAAAAGCAGTATCCGTTTGAACCTGTTCGATAACCGGGTGCCGGCCATTGACGATGTGCAGGTCCCGGCTCATATCCAGAATCGGGCGGCAGTAGCGGTAGCGCTCTGCTGTTTCAGCCAGCGAGAGGAGTACATCGACTTCTGCCAGAGCTTCGGATGTGCATTGGATGCGGTCGATATACAGGGATACCTGTTCCCTGAGACGGCAGAAAAGCTCGTATTCCAGCTGGCGTGCCCGCTCATCTGCACCGAGGATGGTACCTTCCATTTTTTTGAGCTCCTCTGTCACGAAACGCTCGGCGTTGGCCAGGGTTTGTTTGCGTACGTAACGGTCAAGGGGCACTTTTGCGAAGTTTGCCTTGGTGACTTCGATATAGTAGCCGAAGACGTTGTTGTAGCGGATTTTAAGGGAGTCGATGCCGGTTGCTGCTCGTTCTCTGGCTTCCAGGTCTGCCAGCCAGTCCTTACCTTCGCGTGAGGCAGCGCGGAGCTCGTCAAGCTGCTCATTGTAGCCATCGCGAATCATGCCGCCTTCCTTGATGGTGACGGGGGGCTCATCGACCACTGCAGAGGTGAGTAGTTCCGTGAGCTCTTCAAAATTGCCGAGGCGCTCCAGCAGAGGAGTGAAAAGTGGCTCGTGCTGCTGAAGTGCGGCTAAATCGTCTACAATGGCGGGCAGGTGGGTGAGCGATGTGCCGAGTGCCAGCAGGTCGCGCGCATTGCCGGCGCCCTGGGAAAGCCTTGAAACCAGACGCTCTGTATCGCGCACTCCTTTGAATGAGTTTCGCAACTCAGACATGAGGAATGGTTCTTTCAGGAACCCTGCGATGATGTTCTGCCGGCGCAGTAATTCCTCCATGCTGCTGGTGGGGTGCAGTATCCAGTCGCGCAGTTTTCGTGCGCCCATGGGGGTGCTGGTGCGGTCTAAAGTGCCCAGTAGTGTGTTTTTGTGTCCACCGCGCGCTTCAACCAGATCCAGATTCCGGCGGCTGGCAGAGTCAATCATGACGGCGTTTTCTGTAGCTCGCAGTGAGAGGGTGCGCAGGTGGTCTGTCTGGCGGCGCAGCTGGTGTTTCAGGTAGTGCAGAATGGCTGTGGCAGCCCCCAGTGCGGGGCCCAGGTGGGCGCAGCCGAAGCCTTCCAGTGAATGGACCCGGAAGTGCGATTTCAGAAAGGTATCTGCCAGACCGGGCAGAAAGGTGTACCCATCATACATGAGGGTTACCGGCATGCCGGGAAAGTCTTCTGCCTGCTCCTGGCTGATGAGAAGTTCCCGGGGATGGATGCGCGCTACTTCTTCGCTCAGGGATTCCAGATTCGGATAATCCGCCACCGTGAATTCGCCTGTGGTGTGGTCGGCGCAGGCGAGCCCCCAGGTGTTTTTCTCGTGGTAGCAGGCCGCTATGTAGTTATGCTCTCCGGCATTCAGCAGGCTCATATCT
Source organism: Akkermansia sp. (assembly GCA_045614585.1). Taxonomy (GTDB): domain Bacteria; phylum Verrucomicrobiota; class Verrucomicrobiia; order Verrucomicrobiales; family Akkermansiaceae; genus Akkermansia. Next base: position 39,618 of record JAZLDD010000012.1, read on the forward strand.
GCCAGGGTGCCGGCGGAGATGATGCGGGTGATTTCTCTTGGAACCAGCTTGCCGGGTACCGGGGTGGCCATCTGTTCGGCTATGGCTATGCGCTTGCCCAGCTTCACAGCCTGGCCTATGTAACCCTCTGCTGCGTGGTAGGGCACACCGCACATTGGGATAGTCTGGCGCTTGGTCAGCGTGAGCCCCAGAGCGGCAGAGCATTCCATCGCATCCTCAAAGAACATTTCATAGAAATCCCCCAGGCGGAAGAACAGCCACACATCCCCCGGCAGTGACTGCTTCATGCGCAGGTACTGATCCATCATGGGGCTGAGTGCGGGCTTTTCTGCCATATATGCCGGGTAATTCTACTCCACCTGCAGCAGCTTAGCAAGTTTTTTGCCTGTCGTATCAAGCTGCGGGCGGGGAAGAGGGGCTTTTTTTCGTGCTCTTCTTTTTTTTCAGGGTATAGCTGATACCCAGAATGCGGATGACCTTTTGGCCGGCTTCTTCGCGGATAGAACAAATCCGCTGCAGAATGTTGGCACGTGTGCGGCTTTTACGCGGGAAGAGCAGAGGCTTGCTGTACATGAGCTGCACATCAAACCACTCATCTTTGGTAAACACATCCTGTTGCAGTGTGTTCAGAGGAAAATAATTATTTAACAGGTGGGAGTATTTGAGCAGAAAGCTTTTTACAGTATCACGGATACGCAGTCTGTAATCGGCTCTCAATGTGGCGAAAATCCGGAGTACGATGTGGCTGCGTACATAGGCCGCGTCTTTTGGAATCTGGTTGAACACATTTGAGAGCAGATCCAATTCCCGGAATGCGGCCCACGCGCCATCTTCCATGCGGCGTATGCTGGAGGATGGGTTGTCTTCCTTGTAGTGGTAGAATGCCTGCTGGGTTGCCGTAATGCTTCTGGCTGCCAGCCAGGTGCGGATGCAGAACCCGAGGTCCTGGAAGGATGCTCCCGGGGTTTCTGAGAATCGTATATTGTTTTTCTCAAGCCACTCACGGTGATAAATGGCTGTCCAGATGCTGGGGGCTCCCGCCAGGTATTCCGGCAGTCGACTGGGTGGAAGCGTGGCTCTATCGAGTACACTCTCCATTTTTTCGCTTATCTTGCTGGTGCCGTTCCGTTCGATGAAGTAGTCGGACTTGATGATGTCTGCCTGCGTCTGGTTTGCCAGCCCCATGAGCGTTTCGTACATGTCTGCCTCAATCCAATCGTCCGGCTCTACGATGCCGATATAGGTGCCTTTAGCCGCCTGCAACCCATTGTTCATGGCCTTGCCGTAGCCTTGGTTCTCCTGGTTCAGGATGCGGAAACGCCCGTCAGCCACAGCCCAGCTTTGCAGTATACTCAGGGAGGAATCATTGCTGCCATCGTTCACGCAGATGAATTCAATTCCCCTGCATTTTTGGGCTGCAAGGCTTTGCAGGCATTTCTGCAGGTATTTTTCTGCATTGTAAATCGGTACAATGACGGACAATTGGATAGAGGCGTCTTCTCCCGGGGATTCCTGTGTTTTAGGTGCAGGGGCGGGGGGGAGAGGAAGCGGAGCCTGTGTGCCGATTTGTTGAATGTTGACCTGAAGTGCGGCAAGTGCCAGGGTTACATCCTCTGCACAACGGCAGAGGTGGCAATGCTTCACCTGCTGCAGAGATTGCTGCCAGACACCGGATAATTTGCCGTATGAATTATCAATCATCACCACTTCTTTGCCGAGGTGAGCAGCGGCAATGGAAACGTGCAGTCTATCTGTTATAATAATGTCAAATTTAGAGATGGTGTTCAGAAATTGACGAACTCCCAGCAGGTTGAAAAGAGGCCAGCGGCAGTTGGCTCCACCATATCGGGATGCATCCACATTCGGCAGTTGCTGAAGCAGAGTCGGCAGCCAGTCAGCCACAGCTTCGCTGTCGCGGCGCATCATCATGCCAAGTCTGCGGCCGTCCGGCAGCACGGTGACCCGTTCACTGGCGTGCCGATTAAGTCTGTGGTATGTTTTGCGGTAATAACGGTGTAGAATCCGGGCCTTGCTCCGGCGGTTTCCAAAAATCAGAGAGAGTCCCCAGGAGAAGAGCCCGGGCTTGGGCAGTTTTGCATGCAAGCTTTTCTGGGGTGGAATCTTGTTGGGATTCAGGAGGCATCCCATATCATCGGCCAGGTGGATGTCCGCTTTCTTGTTGACGCTGCGGCAATATTCCCAGCTTTGCTGTTCGCGGCAGAATATCGTGAAGCGTTCGTCTAATTTGCTCAGCAAGCTATCGCAGTTCCGCATGCTGTGTGGCAGGATGACACCCCTGGACAGCCCCGGTGCCGTGAGGGCCTTCTCAATGGTGGGCAGGTAGCCCCAGTCCGGGATCATGCCACCGCCGCCGCCATACACCAGTGTAAAGCCTTCTTCGTATTCCTTGTTCTCATTGTACATTTCGTAGCTTAACCCCAGGTTGTCGAACTGCTGGACAGTTGCTACGGCAATCAGTTCGTCTCCCAGGTTGCCAGGATTGGGAAAGTAGACGAAATGTCCCAGGCTCGTTAAGGTGCGTTCCAGGACTGGGTTTAAGGATTTAGAAAGAGCTGACATATGGAAGAAAGTGGGGGATGCGCCGGATAACTGGCAGTGCGTTATTATGCCTGTGGGACACGCTATGCGCACCTCAACAGGGTACACTATGCATTCCTGCAAAGCAAGCAAAAAACTTTCCGACTCCTGGCAGCTCCGTGTGTGAATGGAATGAAAACGCTTGACACCAGGCAATGCAGGTTGGTATAGTTCATTGAGAAAAGGGGCAATATACATGATGAAAGGCATTGTACTTGCAGGCGGTTCCGGAACGCGCTTATACCCCATTACCAAAGGGGTCAGTAAGCAGTTGTTGCCCGTATTCGATAAGCCCATGATATATTATCCGATATCGGTGCTGATGCTGGCCGGTATACGCGATATTCTCATTATCACCACTCCGCAGGATGCCGAAAACTTCAAGCGCCTGCTGGGCGATGGCAGTGATTACGGTGTGCGGTTCTGCTATGCTGAGCAACCAACCCCGGCGGGGCTGGCAGAAGCATTCACTATTGGAGAAGATTTTATAGGCGGGGATGATGTGTGCCTTGTTCTGGGAGATAACATATTCTATGGTAACGGACTGGTGGCCATGTTGAAGCAAGCTATGCACACGGCCCGGAATGAACGAAAGGCCACTGTGTTCGGATACTGGGTGCAGGACCCGACCCCATATGCGGTGGCTCAGCTGGATGAATGCGGAGATTGCATCAGTCTGGAGGAAAAACCCGCTCACCCTAAGTCTAATTTTGCTGTGACAGGATTATATTTTTATCCTAATGATGTAGTGCACATGGCAGCCCAGGTGCCTTTATCTGAGCGCGGTGAACGCGAAATAACTACTGTGAATCAGAGTTATATGGCGCAGGGGAGATTGAAGGTGCAGACTATGGGGCATGGATTTGCATGGCTGGATACAGGAACGTATGATTCGCTGAGCGAGGCATCTACCTTTGTCGAGGTGCTGCAGAAACGCCAGGGGTTCGTCATCGCCTGTCTGGAGGCCATAGCATACCGCAACGGGTGGTTGAGTAGCAGTAAATTGAGAGAAATAGCAGAGCCTATGGCGCACAATGCATATGGTCAGCGGCTTCTTTCTCTTATCCGGCATGATTCCTGATTTTTTTTTCATGAAAAATATTCTCATTACAGGCGGTGCTGGTTTTATCGGCTCTCATGTTGTCCGGCTTTTTCTCCGGAAGTACCCGGAATATCGCATCATCAATCTGGATTCGTTGACCTATGCTGGCAACCTGCTTAATCTGCAGGATATAGCCACATGCCCGAATTACGTGTTTGAGCGGGCGGATATAAGGCAGTTCGAGGCGCTGGGTGATATATTTGCTCGTTATGAGATAGATGGAGTGATTCATCTGGCCGCAGAAAGCCATGTAGACCGCTCAATTGATTCGCCGTTCGTTTTTGCGCAGACAAATGTTATCGGCACGTTGAACCTGCTTGAGACTGCCCGCCGGTACTGGAATGGAGACTGGCAGGGAAAGATGTTTCACCATGTCTCGACAGATGAGGTGTACGGCGCATTGGAAATTTCAGACGGGTGCACAGAAGCGCCATATGGTCCCGGTATATTCAGTGAGGATTCAGCCTATAGCCCGCATAGCCCCTACAGTGCCTCCAAGGCCGGGGCGGACCATTTCGTCCGGGCGTATCATGATACGTACGGCCTTCCCACAGTCATCACCAATTGTTCGAATAACTATGGCCCATACCAGTTCCCGGAAAAGCTGATTCCCCATACCATCAATGCGCTGCTTCACCAGCGGCCGGTGCCAGTATATGGAAAAGGAGAAAATGTGCGGGATTGGCTGCATGTGGAAGATCATGCCCGCGCCATTGATTGCGTGTTTCACCGGGCTTCTGCGGGAAGTACTTATAATATAGGTGGTTTCTGCGAAAAAAAGAACATTGACCTGGTGAAACAGATTATACGCATTGCCGATGAATTGACTGGCCGCCCAGCCGGTGCAAGCGAGTCTTTCCTGCAGTATGTAACCGACCGCCCCGGCCATGATTTGCGTTATGCAATTGATGCATCGAAGATAAAAGCAGAACTGGGCTGGGAGCCACAGGTGGATTTTGAAACTGGTCTGCGGCAGACAGTGCAGTGGTACATTGAAAATGCCGGTTGGCTGCAGGCTGTTCAATCTGGTGAATACAGGAATGCCTAAGCCCGCATGAAACTCGAAGGGAGATTCTTTTTGTTGATGTTCTAATTGCTTATGTATGAGGGTGGTGCCACGCCTTGCAAAACCGGTTTTTTGACCCGGTTCTGCTCCGTTTCCGTCAGATAGTGGAGGCCGGAGGGGCGGTGAACTCTGTTCCGGCCTTCTCCGCTGTTTTGCGGGTATTTTGATTATTCGTGTCTTTGTATAGATTGAACGTGACACCACGTGTCAGTGGTGCACACTCTGTCTGCCGCCTGGTTCGGCAAAAGTCAGGCGGCTTTTACATCATGACAAATGAAATAGTACGCCTGCTGGCAGCCGCCCTTAATCCGGTGCTGGCTGAGCAACTAATCTGGATTCTGTTTATTGCGGTCCAACGGTGTTAGAATCTAAGCCCTGCCCGGGAAAACGGAGCAGGGCATTTTTTCTTTCAAATAGCTTGACTGACGCCGCCATTTGTGGCCTAATCCCGTCAGGAGGGAAGCCTCCTGCTATTAAACATTTGTCATGAATCAGCCCTCGGGTGTTGCCGCACCGCTAACGGGGGCTTTTTCTTTGCTCGGGCTGCAGGCCGGTGCAAGCGATGAATCGCGGTACAACTTTACTGCATTGAGCAGCCCTTGAAATCCGGGCAGCTGCTGTGTGCGGTTCAGCAATTCCTTCAGTTCCCGGCAGGTCTTCCGGTACTGGTTGCGTTCGTTGGTCAATCGGCTGTCATCCCAATCACTGAGCAGCCCCTGATTGATAGCCAAAGTGGGGAAGAATCGTATGGTGGTTGCATAGAATGCTTGCTCTGCCTTAAATATCCATTTTATTAAAATATTCATGTTTTATGCTTGTTGCTGTGATTTCAATTTGTCGGGGTAAAATAATGGCGAGATTACTCAGTGTAATCTCGCCATTATTTTATATATAACCCGGAAATGTGTGGGGTTTCAGAATATTTATCTTAGAGCATTGCTGAGCATCTGTCGTATCTCTGGGCTTATGGGATAAGGGTATGCCAGCATGGACCGCCAGACATCCACCTGCACGGGTGTAAGCTCCGGCACCTGCCATTCCAGAGCCATAGGCTCATGATTGTCTCTCGGGGCGGGCTGGTATAATTTGTTTACTAGAAATTTACGGACATAGAACCCGATGACCACACTCAGCAGGATGCCCCCCAGGGCTGGCAGGAATCCTGTCCCCAGCAGGGCTGCTGCACCACTTCCAGCAAGCAGAGAAGCACCGGCAGTCACTGCACCCACTGCCAGGCCTTTTCCCATCTCCCCGGAAGTCCCCCTCTGTTTCCAGGCCAACACCAGTGCAATGGCCGCCGCGCACAAGCCAATGGGGTTAGCTGTAAGCATGCCGGCCAATCCGCTGGCGGCGGCAAGCTCGGAGAGCTGTTTGACATCGCCTTGCTTGCACCCGATTACGACTGCAGCCACGGAAAGGACACCACTGAAGAGTTCCAGCCCATTAATCTGCAGCAAATCACCAAGCCAGCTTTTGGGCACATGCAGATGCTCATGAAGCCAGAGCGAAGCGGTCTGGTATTGCGATGGCTCCAGCGAAACAACCGGCAATCCGGATACGGAAAACAAATCCTTGCCCAGATGCTGCGCTGTGCCCATTACCTCCTGCCAGGTGCTGTCATTCGGCAGCGCCTTGGCAGCTGCATCAAATGCGCCGAAGATATCGTGCTGCCCATCCACCAGGTGATGCAGCTGTGACCCGCCAGTATGAGTACTCAGGTAAACACTGTCAATGGCCTTATCGTAAACCGTGGTATTGGGCGTGTTGATGAATCCGGCCAGATGCTGCGCCAGACTATGCCCGCTGCCCGACCCCAGCACTGGGTCTGCCAGCAGACCACTAGTATACAATTTAAAGTGGGGACGTGTCATGGATTTGGTGGAAGCACTTTCAGAATACCGCCATGCGCCGGTATTCTATATTTACCCGGCCCTCTGCCGATTATTTTACCATTCAGCATGATTCTACTTTCGTCGGGCGCAGTCTGAACTTCTACATCAATATCTCCATTTGGTGAGTTCGGGATGGTTCTTTCGAGAGGCATACGATCACTGTGAGAATCGTTCTGAATTCGAATATGAATCATACTATTAGAGGCCTTCTGGTGGCTTGAATTCACTAATGACCTGATTAAGGTTATCAACAAGAGTACCGCCAAAATGGCTACACCTATCACATACCACGCTGAGTTTTTTTTGGGTTCAGAAACGACTGTCGCGATATCTTTTCCTGTTTCAACCAGCTTTTTTGCTGCAAAATCTCTTGCCGCATCAACTCCACATGGTATTTTCGGCTGCGCAGATACGTCCGGCTCCGGTTGTGGTAGTGGAATTTGTCGCTCCGAATTCTGTTCTGTTCCCATGGCGTCGTGCAGTAGTAGCAAATCTGCATCGTCTATTTTAATTTGGTCGTTCAGGAAAATTTTGATGCCATCTTCACGCGTGAGACTATATTGGAGCAGATGCTCAATAGCCTTTTCCTGCATGCCTCCCTTATGGGTATTGGGTTCCACTAAGTGCAATTTGTATACAGGTTTTCGTTTGCTCAGTCGGCTTTCATTTATCTTTATGGCCTCATCTATTATATCATGCAACTTTGGTATGTCGACTGTGCAGAAACCGTCGGATTCCGGAGCGTACGTTTCCTGCGCTTTCTTCCAAATGCGGTTGTCACCGCTTATTGGTAGTTTAAGATAGGCTATCGAGAGGGCCCGCGCCTGGCTTTCGCTCATATTTTCTATGGCGATCTCAAGCCGTATGATTCCTCCGTGTTTATCTAGATTTCCCGGCATGTAAATGTGCATTGCGCCATGATACCGCCCCGCTTCTTTACGAATACATAAGGCGTATAGATGGCTGCCTGCCAAATCGTCCAGCAAGGGAGCGCAAACGGTAGACTTTTCGTCAATCCACTCATAATCTATGCTTTTTCCTCGAGACTGGACATAAAGTTTATAGGTAGACATATGCGGAATGATGGTGCATTGTTACGAGTATTTTGCGATTGATTTATCAAGCAGCGAAAATAATCGCTGTTTCAGTTCTCTGGCGCAGTTTTCGGCAAGGTCAAAGTGAGTAATACCAAGAGAGTTTGATGCCTTAGTTGCCCATTTAGCATTTTTGATTTTTAGTTTTTGCTCGTATGCTTTCATGCCATCATGCAGCAATTGAATCAGAGGAACATTGCACTTTCCTGGGCTTCTCACACCAACTTTTTTATATAATGGTAGTCCATCCTGATTATATCTTGTAAAAATAACGCCTCCGAGTGTGTAGACTGGTGTCATATAAACAGTCGCTCCAGCCTGCTTCAGAAGATTAATATCGGAATCGTATTCTTGTTTAAATTTGTCTTCAAGTTCCTGTTCGTTTCCCTGCCATGCTTCACTCCTGCTCAGAACAAATATAATGCTTTTCTTTTCTAGTAACTGATTCGCAGCGGCCTTTTGTAGCCATGCTCTCACGGTAGTAGGATTATTGAACTCATAATGTTTTTCTCCTCCTGTCATCAGGGCTGGGGTGTCAATGCAATACAGGTATGCATCTGCTGATTCCACGAAGTTTTGAATTTCATTATCGTGCTTAGCTTTAGGATCATTATACCATCCTCCGGGGACATCTTTAAATTGAATATGATAGTGAAACTCCTTGTTGTGAAATGTCGCTTCGCCGGACTTAACACCTTTGAAAAAGAATTCCTGCGGGCTGGCGCTGGCTGGAATTTGTTGTCTGTCATCGATATATTCTTCACCTGGGGTTTTCGCTTCAATCATGCGCTCTAACCGGGTGAGTTGATTTTCTATTTTTGTGAAGGTTTTTCCCTTATCTGCTTCTTTATCTGGCTCAAATGCGAAATTCACCCCTGTATTTTTATTAAACGCTTCATACATGCAGGTCAGTAGCGATGTCTTGCCGGTGCCAGTGGTGCCTATCAATAGGATTTTGAAAGGAGGTAACTTGTAGGAATCTATCGTTATTTGTTTGCCGTCCCGTACGACTGTTCTTGAATATATGTATGTGATATCAATCATGTCTATTTAGAGAGAATGAAGTTGATGATTTATGCATTAGATGTTTCATTGTTTCGTTGAATTATGCCATTTCGCACTATCTGTATGACGATGGGAAGGAGGTATTTGATCCCTTTCAAGTGGGGAATAGCAGCCGGAGCTACAGACATAATAAATTGAACCGCAGCCCAAATGACTTGCTTAGATTTTTTTTTGCCTTCTCTGCAATATCGGCTGAAATGTTCACAGTTATTTGTGAATAGACAGTATTTTCCCCATTTGTCTGCATGGAATAACCACCAGATGGCTCTGTTTCTGCTGCGGAGCCTTTCTTCTGCTGATTCGGTGCTATAGGAAAGGGAACTGCCTTTTCTTGCTGTGTGGCTGATACCATGGAATATGGCCTGGGGATCAAGTTTAAGTCGATTGACCCCATCCGGGGTGCGGCAGGTTGAGAAATGGAGCATCTGGCAGGCTTCCAGGGCAATGCCATGGTGGGTACCTTCATGCACGGTCTGGTTCAGTATTTCCTTTTGGAGTATGCGTTGGAGTTTGGGGTGAGCCTGCAATTGCTGTGCAATAAGTGCCACATCAATTTTCAAAGGTACATCCCAGTGCTGCCCGGCTGCGGGCTCCCATTGCACCATATCAATCATTTCATGACCGAGCAGGCATTCGTCCACAAAGTCATCACCCGTATAGCTGCGAAGCGATTCCAGTCTGCTATCACCATTGTGCGTTAATCGATTTTTCGCTTCTTTCAACACTTGTTCAGCCGGCAATTCTCCGTCTCGGTGGTAAACATAGAGCTCGCCGTATTCCTTTTTAAATGCAAAAGTGCTGAGCTTTTGTATGCAGAATTTGCATTTCTCAATTTTCGTCCCGATGCAGAGTTGGAAAATAAGTGTATCATCATCTGCAACGATGGCAAATTGCATGGTGTCGGCCATGCCGTAAGCCTCAAGGCTCTGTGCATTTTTAATGCCTACAACAGCCATGCCCGGGCGCAAGTCGTGCGCGGGTGTGTAACCATTCAGCTCGATGTCTTTCAGATAATGTCCCAGCATAATGTGCTTATATGGATTCCAGGTTTTCGATGGCTTCTTGCAAGGTAGCATGGGGACCGGCACCTAACTTCCTGTCAAATGCGGTCTCGAAGGCCTCGGTGAAATCAACCTCCGATGATATGTCGCGTTCGGTAAGTATATCGGTTGCGATTGATTCAGATGCGGAAGGTTGGATAAACAGCTCTTTTGTTTCCGGGAGATTCAGGCGTTCCAGACACGGATAGTTGTTTTTCCACATATCAAGCGTTTCCTCATAGGTGCACCTGAAATCTTCTTTCCGGACAGACACGAGAATCTCTTTAACCAACTGTTGGATGTGGAAGAGCTGCTGATCGCGGTGGCCTTTTGCCCACAGCATACCGTTGATGTGCTTTGTTCCGTCATCAGAGAAGAATATCTTGGTTGCGGAAACTCGGTATATTTCATTTATTTCAACCATGCTGGCGGTGAGTGCGTTCCTAATCCCAATCCGGGCATGTTTGGGTAGTCGCGTTTTGGGGCGGGATGGCTCTTCCTCGAAATCAGGCCACGAGAGCACCGTTGGGGCATCTGGAGTGATTCCGTCCAGGTAGTTCCTTATTTCGCTGTTATCCCGTAGTGAGGGTGACTGGAATTCCTGAACCATGGTTTCCCATGTGACTGATATATTTTCACTCGGCATAATGATGAATGCAGGTGGTCGGTTTGTGTAAATCAGCCGATGGCGTTATTCAATTCCTCAAGCATATTCGCATATTCCTGAGCATTTGCCTGGTTCTGTTCCATCTTTCTGTACTCATCAGCAAGAATGATGCTGGTAAATGGGCGCAGCCCCTTATGCCAGCCGTTATTGCATCGCCTCTGGGTGGCCAGAGTCTGGCTGGCATCGGCCATGAAATCCTGCATGAGAGACTCAAACTTGTTCGCGTTTGATAACATGACAGAGTGGATAACGATGAAGCATACCTTACACAGGTTGTCATAGAAGGAGCTGTGTTCTTCTGCTGTGTCAGTGATGGAGAGAATTCTGGCACCCTTTATCCATGCGAGGCATTCCTTGCTGTGGGATGTAGTGGCGAGCGCCGTCGCAACGGACTCAATCAGCGCTGCTTTACGTTCTGCCGTCCAGCGATGAGGGTCGAACAGATTAAGAGCCGGTCTTAACTCGTGGCGCATGAGGCAACGCATTTGCACTTCGATGTTGGCAAATTCGCCGAGGCTGGCTACTATAAACTTCACGTCATCGTCAAGTGCATGCTCCTTCATTTTGCGGCAGAGGTTCATCAGCCTTTCAGCCGGGGTATTACCTGGGCAAAGTTGCTCGGCAACGGTGGATGCCTTCAATGCTTCTGCAATTACATTATAGACCTCTTCCTGAATGATGGGACTGATGTTTTCTGCGACTCCTGTGATTTTTTCTACAGCCTTGGTCATTTTTTCCCCTAATTCGGGCAAGAGTGTGTTCCGTGGGTCGTTGTTGGCGTTAATCAATCCTCTGCATTCTTCTATGCTGGCACGTCTTGTCAGCCACTCCCGGACTTCGTTCATCTCGGCCATGCAAATTTTCGTCACTTTACTATTCAGCTTCTTAATGGATTCATGGTCGGTGCAGGCCTTTGTCCGATTACCCAGACCAGCGATGAGACTGTCCATGAAATAGTCCGTTATGGGGGCGTCCGGATGTTCTGTGTCGTTTGCCTTTTTGAACCAACGGTCATACATGTCACTCATGCGCCACCGTTGTTTTTCTGGCAGAGGAGGCATCTGTTCTCGGAGGGACTTGTATACATGAGTGTGGACGGCTTCTCGGATGTCTTTCCATTCACTTTCGAAACGTTCCAGCATTTCCTTGTCCTGAACTGGGATGTCGTGAGCGAGTCGTTTATTGATGTGGTTCAGGAAATCGCGGATGGAATCAGGGTTCATGATATCACATGGCCCGTAGATGGAAGATTCCGGAAATACGTTCTTTTCACAAACCTTTTGAATGCGGATCTTCGCATTCTTCTGATCCTTGTCGATGGAACGGTGCCAGTTAACAAAGAAGATGGAGCGGTCGCGCAGGGGGGCAGATGTATCCAGTTTCTTGAGGTTGCTTAGGAACATAGCCAGAGGCTGGGTGATGCTGGGCATGTTCCCGGGGCGGTTGGCGATGATGAGTAAATCCGTCTCAGCCTTGATTGCCTGGAATGTGTGGCTGAGTGCCTGCGGATTCGGGTCATCTACGCCTGGGGTATCGCACAAACGCAGGAAAGGAGCCCCTCCGGCAAAATGTTTTCGGATGGTGATTTTGCGGATGATTGGCTGTAAATCGCTCACTTTGCTATTATCCTCCGTTTTGTGACTGGCATAGAGATTCAGATTGTCCAGTGAGTCGTGCCCTGTGGTGCCCAGTTTTGCAGAGTGTTTGGCGAGACAATCTTTTATAGCCTGAAGCTGAGATAATGCCCCTTCGTACAGCATGCGTTTTTCCTCTGCCAGGGCCGAAATGCTGGGGAGGGGATAGTATGTAAACATTTCAATGGTGTCCGGGGCTGGGGCAAGTGTGAATTGCTGGCTGTCTGCCCACAGGTCACTTTCATGCTGCAGGTAGCTCAGCTGTCGTGTTACAACCCCCTGCAGTTCGTCTCTGGTGTAGTAAATGATATCCAGACCTTCCTCTGAAGCTGATGGTGCATAGAGGATTTCACAGGATACGGAGGTGCAGCGTTCATCAGCCGTGGGAAGGTTGTCGATGCTGGTCAGGTTTTTCAGCAGTGTTGTCTTGCCGGATTTCTCGACCCCGGCTACAGAAACAGTGATGACACCGTTGCTGAACAGCTGGTATTTGTTTTCGAGCATGTTACGTAGACAGGAAAGCCGTTTGATGAGTGTTTCGCATTCTGCAGGCTTGTACTCTACTAGAGCTGAACTTTTAATTTTTTCCAGCTGAAGGATGAGATTATCCGCCTTGTTGCGCATTTCTTCTAAACGAGAAGCGCGTTGTTGTCGGGATTTTACAATATCTTGGCTGATGAGTGTCGTCGTCATAAGTGTTAGGGGGAGAAAATGGTTTTCAACCCGGGCAGCGGGTGGAATTGTGGCGCTGGCAGGTGGTGGATGGGAAGGTGTGGCGTGGTGCCGGGGCGTTGGAGCAGTGGGTGGATTCACGGCTGCGGCGGTTACAGATACCGAAGAGGATGCCTTGGAGGACATCCTGCGGGTCGAGACCGAGCGCATCGGCCAGTTCGCATACCGTGCGACCTGCCGGGGAATCGATGGCTATTTCGATGGTTTTCATCACGCGCGCGAGAAGGGGTGTATAGAACTATACAGCATATGTGTTATATTATGCTGCAAACTATACAGGGTGTCAAGGGGATTATGGTTTTGTTAGACGCAAAAGGCACGTTTTGGTGTATTTCCTGCTTGCCAATAGGTATGAGGATGCTTAGAATAAGTGCATGTGCGACAGTCAGGAGCTTCAGGCGTGGATGCAGCAGCATGGTATCAGCCAGACCATGCTCGCGAAGCGTCTGCAATGCACCCGGAGCACCATCAACCGCATTTTGAATGGTAAGAGCAAGGCAAGCCCGATGCTGAAGGCACGCATCAAGGAGTTAATGGCTGAGCAAGAGACAACCATTACCGCCGTGGTGCCTGATGAAATGGAAGCCATACTTCACCGGTGGGCAAATGAGGCTCACATGAGCATTCAGCAGTTGCTGGATGACCTGCTTTCCAAACTGCCGAAACCGACCCGGCGGTGAAGGATTTGGTTTCTTTCAACCGCTTGATTTACTTTTCCATTTGTGGTCTAAATCAGGCTCAGAGGAAAATCTCCGCATTATCAAAGTTATCATAAAATCAGCCCCCGGGTGCTGCCGCACCGCTAACGGGGGCTTTTTCTTTGCCTGGGTGGCAATTCAGCAGGGTGCAAGACTTACCGGCTGCATGATGTTGGTATAAAAGAAAGAGGGAGTTACGAATGTAATTCGTAACTCCCTCGCTGCTCGAAGGGGGACTCGAACCCCCACGGGTCTCCCCATTAGATCCTTAGTCTAACGCGTCTACCAATTCCGCCATCCGAGCATTGGTTTCGCACTGGGTGCGGGGGGAATATACACCACGACATGGCGTATTGCAAGACTTTTTTTGCAGAAAGTGGAAAATTTTGGTGAATTTATTGTTTGTGTCCCCGGTAGGAGCCGTTTTTATCGTAGAAGCGGCCGTTTTCCTGCCGGCCCTGGTAGGAACCGTTTTTATCGTAGAAACGGCCGTTTTCCTGGCGCCCCTGGTAGGAGCCGTTTTTATCATAGAAACGGCCGTTTTCCTGTCGGCCCTGGTAGGAACCGTTTTTATCGTAGAAGCGTTGATTACCGTGGGAGTCTGTTTCTATGCGACCTTGATATGAGCCGTTGCGATCGTAATAATTCTGCGCCAATACGGGCAGAGCCAGGAGCATGAGCAACAGGGTGTTTTTCATGGGTGCGGAGGGAGTGAGTATTTCACTTCAGCGCCGATTTCGCCATGGGCGAGCCGGATGCGGAGCTCATCGCCGGGGCGCAGGGCGCTGGCGTTGCGTGCGAGTTTGCCATCCTTTGTGCTGACGAGGGCAAACCCGCGGTCGAGTGCATTCTGGGGACTGGCAGCGGTGAGTTTTGCAGCAAGTGTGTCGAGGTGGGCCCGGTGGCTGTGCAGTCGGTTGTGCAGGGTGTTGAGCAGGATTTGTTTGCGGTGCTGCAGTCTTTCTGCCGCATGGTGAATATGGCTGATGATGCCTGGTATTGCAAGTCTGGCGTTGCAGAGGTTGAGGCGGGTGCGTTCTGTTATCAGGCGGTTATGCAGAGCCGTGCGGAGCTCTTCTGCCAGGGTGTCGAGCCGCTGCTGGTAGGGCGCGAGAAGTTCATATGGGGTGCCCAGGCGGCTTTGCTGTACCATCCGAAGCCGCAGCCGAGCCATCTGCAGGCTGCGTGAGACCTGCTGGTGCAGGTGGCGGGCGGTGCCGGCCAGCCAGGCGCGGAGCTCCGCAGCATCGGGGGTGGTGAGCTCAATGGCAGCCGTGGGGGTAGGGGCTCGCAGGTCTGCCACAAAGTCTGCTATGGTGAAATCGGTTTCATGGCCTACTGCGGAAACTACGGGAATCGGGCAGGCGGCTATGGCGCGTGCCAGCGTCTCTTCGTTAAAACACCATAAATCCTCCAGGCTGCCACCGCCGCGGGCTATGATGATATAGTCGACTTCGGGCAGACCGCTGGCAGCAGGATTACCCAGTTGCTCCAGCGCGCGGGCAATGCCCAGTTCTGCGCCTTTGCCTTGTACCTGCACCGGGTAGAGGTAGGTGCGTATCCAGGGCGCTCGCTGCTCCAGCCGGTGGCGCATGTCCTGGATGACCGCGCCTGTGGCACTGGTGACCAGTGCCACGCTTTGCGGGAATCGGGGGATGGGGCGCTTCCGCGCGGCATCGAAGAGTCCTTCTGCCGCCAGCCTGTTTTTCAGGGCCTCAAATTGCTGCTGCAGGGTACCTACGCCGGCTTCTTTTACCGAATCGACGATGAATTGCAGCGCGCCACGCCCTTCCCACACGGTGGCTTTACCGCGCAGTTCCACCAGCATGCCTTCGCGCAGCCGCAGCCGCATGCTGCGGGCACGGAAAGCGTACAACGCACACTGGAGCTGGCAGTGTGCATCTTTGAGCGTGAAGTAGATATGTCCGCTGCTGGCGGCTTTGCAGGAGCCGATTTCGCCGATCACGCTCTGCTCGCCCACGTTGATTTCAACGGTGTGCTTCAGGCGACAGACCAGCTCTGTGACCGAAAGTGCCATGGAGTAGAAAGTCAATTACTTCGTACTTCCCACTTTGTACTTCGTACTTTATTTCTGGTTCGGGTCCTGCCAATCCGGGTCGAAGCCTTTGGCGTAGGTGAAGAGGTCGCGGTGGATGTACTCGTAGTACGTCTCTTTATCCTCGTCATCGAGGCGATACCAGATAGCCACATTGAGGGCTCGTGCAACCTTCTGCATCATCTTGAGGGTGAGCTCACGCCCCTGGCGGGCTTTCTGCACTTGTTTGTGGGTAAGCTGCTCGGTAGAGACGCTGACCAGATCGTGATTATCCAGCCCCCAGTATTGCATGATTGAGTCAATACGCTGGGTGCCGTGGTTGAGTTCGTTTAATTCGTTCATCTTTAAGGATAATATGATGGTTATATAGAGCAGGGGAGTTGGAAAACTGTTAGAAGCCGGGGATGTGGCGCACGTAGAAACCGCCGCACGGGCGGGACTCTGTGTACCAGCGGGGACCGACTCCCCGGCTGGTGCCGGTGGTGTCGAACCGCATGCCGGCAATCACCAGGAATACGTGGCCCCGCTTCGCATAGCATGTGAGCCATTTGCCGAAGCCGGGGTGACCCCATTTCAGGAAATCACGGGAGGAGGGAAAAGCGCCTTTTTTGAGCATGCCGGCTTCGCGCAGCACGAAGGCCACTGAGCCGGAGCAGTCATACGCGGAGTCCATGTGTTTGCCGTGACCGCCGCCCAGACGGTAGGGCTTGCCTACTATTTTGTTGCCGGCTGCAATGGCGCGTTTGATGCGCGCCGGTGCCTTGTAGGGAATGGTGACCTTGCCGCTGCGAAGCTTTTTGGGCGTGTAGCCTTTGTGGTACACGTATTTAGGGGTGCGTGCATCTCCGCTGAGCTGTTGCTGGCAGCCGTTGAAGCCTAGCAGCAGAAGCAGTGTCAGCAGGATGGAAAGATATCGGTTCATATTGCGCTTAATTATTATACATAATAACACATACTGAGCCGATGGCAAGATGAAAACAAATGCTTTCCAGAGAAAAAATGCGTGAAAAAAACGCCGCCGCAGGTCCCCCTCAGGGGTAGCACTGCGGCGGTGTTTTGAAATAACATGGTCGCTTGTTATACGAGCCCCTGAGCAATCATGGAATCTGCGACCTTCACGAAACCGGCGATGTTGGCACCGGCTACGTAGTTGGTGAAGGAATCGGTGCAGTCCTTGGAGAACTCGCGGGCGTGGTTGTAGGCGTTCTCATGAATGTTCTTCATGATGCCGAAGAGCTTGGCGTCCACTTCTTCGCGGCTCCAGCTCAGGCGCATGCTGTTCTGGCTCATTTCGAGACCGGAGGTGGCAACGCCGCCGGCGTTGGCTGCTTTGGCCGGGCCGTAGAGAATCTTGGCGGCCAGGTAGTTATTGATACCTTCCAGGTCGGTGGGCATATTGGCACCTTCGGCCACGAGCATGCAACCGTTCTTGATGAGGGTTGCAGCCTCTGCGCCGTTGATTTCGTTCTGTGTGGCGCAGGGGAAGGCGCAATCGCAGGGAACGCTCCAGGGGCGCTGTCCTTCGAAGTACTGGGCGCTCTTGAAGGCATCGGCATATTCCTTGATGCGACCGCGGCGCACGTTCTTGAGCTCCATAATCCAGGCGAGCTTTTCGGCATTGATGCCCTCGGGGTCGTAGATGTAACCGTTGGAGTCGGACATGGTGACAACCTTGGCACCCAGCTGGTTGAGCTTCTCCACCAGGTACTGGGCCACGTTGCCGGAGCCGGAGACCACGCAGACCTTGCCGGCCAGGTCATCGTTGCGGGTGGCAAGCATGTTCTGGGCAAAGTAGACGGTGCCGTAGCCGGTGGCCTCCGGGCGGATGAGGGAGCCGCCCCAGTTCAGGTTCTTGCCGGTCAGCACGCCGGTGAACTCGTTGCTCAGGCGCTTGTACTGGCCGTAGAAGTAGCCGATTTCGCGGGCGCCCACGCCGATATCGCCGGCGGGTACGTCGGTATCGGCGCCAATGTGGCGGTAGAGCTCGGTCATGAAGCTCTGGCAGAAGCGCATCACCTCAGCGTCGCTCTTGCCCTTGGGGTCGAAGTCGGCGCCGCCCTTGCCACCGCCCATGGGCAGGGTGGTGAGGGAGTTCTTGAAAATCTGCTCGAAACCGAGGAA
>JAZLDD010000013.1:0-45492 GCA_045614585.1 Akkermansia sp.
GTATCCGGTGGGCGACGGAGCAAAGCGTGTGCGTACGTGCGTTGACATGCGCGCCTTATACACCGAATCAACCGAATTTTCAAGTCCAATCGACCACAATGACGGCAATATGGTAGAGAATCCCAATTCCGGAGTATAAAGAACCGCCGGGATTTCTATTTAATCCCGGCGGGAATGAGGGAATGCTGCAGATTTTACTTCAGCTCCTGCAGTTTCATGGCACCGCAGGCCTGTTTCAGCAGATATGGCTGCCCACCGGACTGCGCCGGGTAGATATCGTGGTACTCTATCTTATTATCAGAGAAAGTAACATCCTCTGCCGAGATAGCAGAGAGCAGGGGAACCCTGTGGGTGATGAAGTGGTTGCCTGTAATACGCACGTTGCTGTGGTAGCGCTGCTTCTGTTCAGCCGGTTTGCGGACCTCGGGGCAGATGGCGATAAGAGCATCGGTGAACTGATAAAGCCCGGTGAGGCCATGTCTGAATGTATTGCCATTTATGAGTACATCCTTGCAGGCGCCGCTTTCGTACCAGCCCTGGGCATCGCCTGCCAGTAGAATGGCAGAGCCGTGTGTGTGGTCAAAGTGATTCCCTGTCACGCGTACCTTACGAGGGGTTGTGAAGAGTGCACCGCGGGCACGGTTGTGGCGGATCGTGTTCTGGCTGAAATCCACGCTGGGGTGCCAGTCGGCATTCTCAATAGCATCTCCCTCTCCGATGCCGGCAGGAATATCCCCGGCGAGCGTCACACGTACATGCCGAGGGTCGATGACCTCGACTTTCTTCACCTTGCGGAGCTGAGGATTAAGCTCCAGCGTGGGGCCGTGAATGAACTGCAGCTGCTCGCCCGGCGCCATGACCTCGAAACCATAGGCCTGACCGTGCATGTAGCGAGCAATGAAGGTGCGGGGAGATTCCACTTTCGTGATGCCGAGACAGGTGGCGTGCACATTGATGGCATCGTCCATCATGGCCTCATAAGTGGCTTTTTTCACACTGATGTGGCCTTTGCAGTTGGAGAAGTGCGTGGCATCTGCCGCTGTGGTGTGCATGCGTCCCTTGGCGCGGATGCAACCGCCGCCGCGAATGGTGATATTTTCACTTCGCTGGGCGACGAGTGCCATCCCCTGACTGTCGTGGAAGACTACATTTTTCAGTTTTGTGTTCTTCGCGCGGTAAAGCAGCATGCCCGGGTGCGGACGCTCGTAGTTCCGCAGTACCAGAGTCTGTCCCACAGAGAGCCCGCGGGCTGCGGCATCCTCATCAAAGCGAACGCGATTTCCCGGCAATTTTTCAGCGCCTCGTCCCCAGCCCATATCTCCGGAGCGGCCTGTCGGCACCATGCGGCCATCAGCTTCAAAAGCCATGGCGCAGTTAATGGCCGAGCGACGACCATTGTTGGTGAGCAGAAATCTGCCGTCCTCCACCTCGTAGCGGCTGGAGCGGCTGATTTTCAACGTTGTCTTGCCATCCTTTATTTTTTCAATGACGCCTTCTGCAGAGAATGGTTCCGCAAAATCAATACTGATGCCGGAAATGGTAATATCCTCGCAGTCCATCAGTACTACCGGAATCATTTTGCCGTGAAATATAAAGTGCGTCTTTTTGCCTTTTATTTCCACTTTCTTCATATCAGTAACGGGCAGCCCGACAGGATGCTCCGGCTGCTGGTCATGGTTGGAGATGAAGATTTTCAAGCGTTCGGCATTTTCCGCTTTGAAATGGTATTCCCCTGGTGCAAACTGGATTTTGCAAGGCGAGGCCTTGCGGGCTGCGTCAAGCAGCTCCTTCATGGCAGGAGTGTTGTCCTTCGACTTGCTGCGAACGCCGTAATCCGATGCATTCAGCACCTTGACTGCAGCTGCGCCCGCCGGAAGGACGGCACAGATTACTGCAAGGAACAAATGGCGTACTATACCGGGCAGGGTATTCATTGCAAACATTGATTTCCCTGGGTATATAAATCCTGGAGCGTTATGCTGCTGAGGTAATTTTTAATGACACCATGCAAACCTTCCCATACAGGTATGGTAAGACAATTCTGCCGGATGGGGCATTCATTTTCCTCCATGGCAAGGCAGTGTACCGGCGCCAGGCCTCCTTCTGCTGTGCTTAATATCTCATAAAGACAGTATTCACTCACGGGGCGTGAAAGCTGGTATCCGCCAGCTTTGCCTCTGAGGCTTACGACAAGATTATCCCGCAGAAGCAGAGACATGATGCTCTCCATGTATTTTGGGGTGATATTCTGCCGTTCAGAAATCTCACGCAGAGCAACAGGGCCTTCTGCCGCATTCTGCGCCAGATCCAACATAATGCGAAGGGCATAACGACCCTTTGTAGAAATCCTCATCATAAGACGTGGCTACATGTTATATAACAGCCCTGCACACGTCAAGGATAAAATATACTTTTTATGTAGGATAACGCAATTTATGCGTAAAGCTCTGCAAAATTATCAACAATGCCACGCAGCGCCGTATCGGTGTTCAGTTTCGATTCAACATTGTGGAGTGCATGAAGAACAGTTGAATGATCGCGCCCGAACGCTGCGCCGATATCCTGAAGAGAAGCCGAGGTATGACGGCGGGCGAGGAACATGGCAATCTGGCGGGGATGGGCAAGAGAAGCCATGCGGCGGCGGCTATCGAGATCCTCCACACGCAGCCCGAATTCATTTGCTACGCGTTGCTTGATTTCAGCAATGGAGACCCCGGAGGTAGTAACCTGTCTGGTCATGAGGTCTGCCAGATTTGTGCGGAGGAATGCTACAGACGGGCAGGCGTTGCTGAAAGAGGCAATTGTACTGGTGCGTACAAGTGCGCCTTCAAGCGCTCTCACGGATTGTGTGATATTCCGCGCGAGGAACTCGACTACTTCCTCGCTCAGCAGATTTGTCTTCCAGCGCTGCATCTTCTGGCGCAGAATCGCCTTGCGCATCTCGTAGCAGGGTGCTGTAAGTTCTACGGTCATGCCTTGCGAGAAGCGTGTTTTCAGGCGATCATCCATGCGGGTGATACGGGAGGCCGGGCAGTCCGCAGAAAGCACAATTTGTTTTCCGCTCTCAAAAAGAGCATTGAAGGTGTGGAAGAACTCTTCCTGGGTCTTGTCTGCGCGTGCCATGAACTGCACATCATCTATAAGAAGAACATCCACCTTGCGGTATTTGCGACGGAATACCTCAAGCGCATCACCGCGCTGGCGAATAGCTTCGATATAGGCATTTGTGAATTGTTCGCTCGTTACATACAGCACGTGTATATTCTCGCGGCGTGCGCGCAGTGCATTGCCTATGGCGTGCAGCAGATGGGTTTTTCCCATGCCGGAATTCCCATAGATAAAAAGAGGATTGAAGATGCGCTCCTGGGAATTCACCAGAGCCTGAGCGGCGGCATACGCAAGCTGATTATTGGCACCCACTACGTAGTTGTCGAATGTGTAATCGGTGTTCAGCTGGGTCTGAAATCTGGCACTCGAGCGTGTGGCTTTTACAGTGCGGCGCGGGGCAGGGGCTGCTGTTACCATTTCCTTTGTCTCGACCGCGGGCTCACATGCGGCTACCGCTTCCTTGATGCTGCCGGCTTCGACATACTCCAGCTCGCGGGCGCCTTTCAGTACGCGGGAGGCCGAAAGCGCGATGCTGTCGCTGTAGTTCATCTCCAGCCAGATGAACGGCATATCTGAGGGATATTCAATCACAAGCTTCGTACCTGTGTCTTCCAGAAGCCGCAGTCTTGAAACAAAATCGCTGGCATACCCACCCTCCTGGCCAAGTGTGCACATATCTTCCAGAATATGTGCCCACAGGGTCTCATTCTCCTTTGTCGTATTTTCCATCGTTTTGTTCCGTTCGTGTTTTGTCGTGTCTGCCCCCTGCTAGTGGAGCGCGGGGTGCAATATGCCACGGCACCTCGTTCATAAAAAGTTTTTTTTCCGCATGCGGTACCGCGTTGCACTCTGAAATCGGTGTTCCATGCGCGTTCCACAGGAAAATTTTTTTTTTGTCTGCAGGCTATCCTATTGTTAAGTTTTCTTGATATTTTTGCAAAGCTTTCGACAAGGGGTTGCAGGTGTTGTAGAACGCAGGTGTCTAAAAGTCGCAACTTGCGTTATTTTAACGCATTGCGAAAAATGAAATATTTTTCCACGCAAGAAAAACAGAGTCAGACCGGCATAGCATTAAGAGCTATAAACAAGCTGTTTAGATGCTAAAATGCTGCCAGCCAGAAGCAAGTTCAGAGGCCGATTCAGAGGTCAGAACGCCGATGTTACGCAAGTCGTTTGCAAATGGAGATTTTGCGAGTCTGAGAGCGGCATCTGGAGAGAGCGCGAGGAGCAATTCATAGTCCTCACCGTGTGAAACAGCATCTTTAGTCGAAAAGCCGGGACGGCACGGCAGCGCCGACTCGTTGATTTCAAAACCGCATCCTGAAGCGGCTGCAAGGCGGGGTAAATCGGTGCCGAGGCCGTCTGAGAGGTCCATCATAGCAGAAGGGCGGATACCCGCCTTCAAGAGGCCTCTGGCGAGCTCTACGCGTGGTTCAAAGTCAAGATGCCAACCAGTGGGGAAGGAACCACCCAGGACACCGGATACAAAGAGCAGGTCACCAGGAGCACCACCGGAACGCAGGATAGCGCAGCCTCGTTCAACTCTTCCCGTCAGAGCAACATTGATGATAAGGCCATCATGAGCCAGTCCGGAGGTCTCACCACCCGCCAAGGAGATATTGAACTGACGAGCAAGCGCTCCAATTCCTCTGTATATGCCCTCCAGTAATTCGACAGAGCGGGAATGATGGCACAGGATAGTGATGAGGGCATGTTCGGGAATCCCGCCCATGGCGGCAATATCAGAGACCGCTCTTGCGAGAGCTTTGCGCCCGATGCGTTCCGGAGCTGTATCTGGTGTAAAATGCAGATTTTCCACGACCACATCTGTTTTCAGTAAGGTATCCCATTCATCATTGCGGGATACAACTGCGCAGTCATCCCCCGGGCCAATCAGGAGTGATTGATTAGAGGGGGCATCAGTAAGCAGACGCTGTACAAGTTTATTTTCACCGATGAGAGAGAGAGGCGTACTCATGGAATGAATTTATATGATGAAGAGAATGAAAAGTGAGCTGAGGGCGTTGAAAAGAACGTGAAGAACGATAGGCAGTTTCAGAGAATGTGTTTTTTCATAAATGAAACACTGCACAAGGCCGAAAACAGCCAGAGGAATGAACTGAGCCAGAGATGCGTGAACAGCACTGAAAAGCACAGCAGACGCAATGGCGGCACAGCCGGGCGAGGCAAATTGCTTGAGAATATTGTATACGAAACCGCGGAAACAACATTCTTCCGTGATTGGCGCAATGATAACCGCCATGACAAGCATGGTAATTTTGACTCCGGTGGAACCATGCCGCAGTGTTTCCACCACATCCTGCTCAGGCGGGCAGCCCGTGGCCTCTATGAGCCACTGGTTGAACCCTGCCAGTTCAAGTATCTGGGCAGGGATGCAGAGAACCAGTAAGCCCAGCAGAATCCAGGCTATTGTGCGGCCTGGGGATAATGCCGGGAACAAACGCCTGGGCTGGGAAAAATAGATGACCAGGAATGGTATATATAAAGCGCATTGAACAACCGCACTGAATATAAGATTGAGCAAATCTGTATCCTGATCCTTCTGAGCAGAATAATCCATACACTGGGCAATGGAAGCCATGCCGAATGTGATGATAAAGAAAACGGTGTAAAAGACAGCAAAGAGGTTTGGGAAATTGCTGCCAGGAAACAGGGGAACCGCAGGCAGTCCACCACTCATCTTTCTGAGAATGGGGCCAGACACGCCGAGTAAGATGCAGAGAAGAATACTGCCGATGATGAGAGTAATGGTAATCTGTATGTGGAGAGGCATCATAAATCAGAAGATAATCATGGCGTATAGGCAACAGCCCCGTAGTAACCCGGCATAGGGTTGAACAGCTCGACTACCGGGGCATTTTCAAAGAGGCATTTTATGCGGCCTTGCTGATAGAGGAAAGGATACCCCGGAGCACGCCAGATTGTATCACCGGCATGCTTGATGATGGCTTCTGCGGCACACCAGCAGGCGTAGAATTCATGCAGCGGGCATTGCCGGCCCATAAATGCGGCCAGTTGTTCCGGGGGCATGAATCGGGATGCAAGCGCTGCAAAATTCCTCTCCTTCATGTACTCGACATCCACACCAATGGCTTTATGATGGAAAGCGAGACAGAGGCAGTCGCCGGAATGGCTGATATTGAAAGGCTGGAGTGAGCATTCGGGTTTACCATACTCTCCGTACGATATTTCGATTTCCTTCGCTATAGTATGGGTTCTGCGTGAGATTTCCTGGCGCAGCAGGACTCGCGTGGCCGCGTAATGTCCCTTGCGCCTGAGCGATTCTGCCCGCTCCTGCGCCGGTAATATATCAACCAGGGCCAGCTCAGTCGGTAATTCTGAAATCTTGTAAACGAGAAAATCCATCAGATAGAGATGATGCGGACAGAGTTCGTGGAGGTATCATAGATACCGATGCTCGGGGTGCCCTGGCGGCCATATACTTCACCGGGATTTGCCAGAATGGTGTTTCCACACGTGCGAATCTCCGGCACGTGTGTATGGCCATAGAAAACGGCATCGTACAGCCCCGTTTCAGCAGCACGCAGTGCTTGCCAGGGCAAGTGGCAGAAAAAGATTCTCCGATTATCTAATCTGATATCGGCGCTGGTACCATGTAAGGTGGTGGAGGCCCATTTCCGTGCTGCTTGTTGAAAAGAATCAAGTTCATACTCATTATTCCCGAATACCAGCTCTACAGGGAAAGGCCACTCTTCGCGCAATGTGCGGAATGTGCTCATTCCAGCCATATCTCCCATGAAAAGCAGGTAACTGCAGCCATACTCCCTGGCTGCATGCAATGCCAGCAGCAGGTGGGTCGTATGGTCGTGAATATCTGAAAGCAAGGCTACGTGCATGAGAGTCAATATACTTTTCCCATCGTGAATACGGGAGAGAACCGGGCAGGATTCTGTAAATCTCCGCCCCATGGAGTGGTGGTCATCGATGTGCCGGACAGATACCAGATGAGCTGACCCTGGCTCGGCTGCGCGAACAGCACGGGAGTTCCGCGCTCGTTTATGTAACCGCAGAAGCGGGGTTCCACCTTCAGAATCTTCTCGAGGTTGTTCCGCAGTTCTCCTGCAAAATCCGTTTTGCGATGTTTGCTGAACCACCGGGCAAACTTTCGTTCCGCCCGTGCATGTTCCGGTGTGCGCAGCAGCCAGCAGTTTCCATCCAGTTTAATGTTGCATTCTTTCTCGAGCTCCCGGAAGCTATCTACAGTTGTTCTCATTTCCGGGGCAAATCTTAACCCGCTGAGAATATTCTGACTCCCGCTGTTATTCACATCAAGCAGATATTTGAAAACATAAGCCTTTGCGAGAGGCGGCACTTCGGGGTTTTCGTGCTGCAGCAGACGAGTCAGTACGGCCGGAAGATTGACCGAGGTGCTGAACCCGGTACGATTATCGAGGCCGAGGGCTTTATACAGAGAACGAGGGTCCAGGGTCCTGCTGACTACTGAATGCGGATTCTGCCATTCCACATATTTTCTTTCAGCCAGGTCACGCATCGGATCGAGGGATGAGCGGTTGAAACAGGCTCTCCCGTATTTCAGAACCGGTAATTCTTCTGAATAAGCCTGCAGATTGTCGACCGTATTGGTGAGTTCAAATAAGCGGGTATTGAGCGCACTGTTGCTCTGTAATTCATCGAGCAGATGAAGCTGTTCCCGGGTTGCCGGGAATCGGGCAGAAAAGGTCGGGCGTCCTTCTACCAGACTATCCCGGGCGGCCTGCAGCAGACCGGAGGGCAGGTCCTGTCCATGTTCCTGCATCATGCCTTGTATATTGGCTACTGTAGGCAGCATAGGGCGGATTTGCATGATTTCCACGGCCGGGTGATATAATTCGGGCTTAAAATCCCGAAGCAGGGCCTGGTATTGATCGTAATCGCGCACTGTCGGCAAAAGCTCGAGTATCTTCTGGAACGCAGTCAGCTCTGCTATGATTTTGCCAGTTTCGCTGATTTCCTGAAGGGCAGGCTCAATGATTGAATGAGGTAATTCGAGCGCGGCTGAGGCATCTTCGTAGATATGTTGGCGAAGTTGCAGCCTTTTCATACGCTGTTTCAGCCTGGTTAAATCCTCTGCCGGTGAGCCTTGCAGCGCTTCTTTCGCCGGTAGCGGAGCCATGAGCTCTTCAACCAGTGAGAGACGCTGCTGATTAAGTGCTGCTTGTTCTCTGCGGCATAACTCAGCCCACCTCGACTGTAAATCTTTAAAATTGGGGCCAAAACCACGCAGCCGTGATTCTATGAGAGCGCGTTTATGCACTCCGATATCCACGACGGAGTGTTTTCCCTGCTCAATTTTTCTGATGGAGGATTCGATTTCCCTGGCTTGTTGTTCCATGGAAAGGAACCGGGCTTCCAGTTTCTCAGCCTGCTCACCAACCCGCCTGTTCAGCGTTCTGTTAAGTCCTGTATTGTAAACCTGCAATAATTCCAGAGCTTTATCCCGACTGGTGGAACTGCTGGCAGCAGCAGAAAGAATATCTGCGGCTTTCACAGACCGGTTGTAGAGGATGATGACCGCACCGGCGGCAATGGACAGCAGCAGAAGCGCGGCTGTTGCCATTACGGCGATTCTGCCAAGCGGTCGCCTGTGCTTCTGCAGGCTGCGGGAATAAGCAGCATGCATCTGCTGAAGAACTCTTTTATCGTCTGCTGAAAGCAGGTGTTCCAGAGCTTTCTCAAGATATAATGCACGGTGTTGCTGCCTTTTGAGCAATTTCCGGTTCAGTCGGCTGACTTTCTGCGGCGAAGAGATAAAGGAAGTTATGATTGAACGGAGTTCCTGATAATCCACCTCTTCAAATGAGAACGGCTTTCCCATAAGATACCGGGCCAGCTCTTCTTTGGCTTTGGCGTGGCCCGGATGCTGCTGAAGCGCGTTTTCCAATATCGCCACAGCCTCCCTGCGACGACCAGCTCGCGCCAGTCGTCTGACCTCTTGTAATACCGGGTCCTTTCGCCTTCGTCTCATGGTTTATTTTGTTCCTGTCTGCAAGCGGAACTGCCACAACAGCTCCACATGATCACCTGCGGAAATCTTATCCAGTAGCAATACAGGAGATGGAGCCGCCTTATCACCGAGAATCTGCTGTTCCTGCGTGTATGCAGCATATAAAGTGCGAGTCAGCACTTCATGAATACGCTGCCGGATAACGGCTCGCACGTTTTTTGTTTCAAGGTGCTTTTTGATGTCGTTTCTGATTTTGAGCGCCTTTATCTTATTGGAGCCTGCTTCTTCCGGCGTGATATGCAATATGGTATCCTGCGCAAATATGCGCAGAAGTATCTTATTGAACTGTTTGTGGGCGAACAAGGCAAAATACGCGCTGAACAGCTCCCGTTTTTCCCGCCGTGATAATTTTTCGTTTTCGAGAGCCGTGCATATATAATACAGGTTCCCCAGGGTCATGGCTGCATTTCTGCTTTTGATTTCTCCGCAGCAGGGGGAATTCGCAACGCGTTCGAACGCTCGCTCCAGCCGCCCGGGTATATCCGGCCTGTGCTCGATTTCGCATTTCAGCGTTGAGCGCGTATCCGTTTCCTTAGATACTTGAGAATCTTTCCATACATACAGCGGAGATTCTTCTCCGGTTTGCTCCATACTGTTGTGCCCGGCGAGGACAGGCAGATTCAGGGTGAAGCGTATTTTTTCTATCTCTTTCCGGCTCAGTTCCCAAGGGAATCCTTTCTTTTTTCTTAACCGGATAGCTGCCGAACCGGATTTTTCTGTGGGAGCTACCACTTGCAGGCTGTCGTGAGTGATGGTGAGCCCGGCATTTGAAGCAGGAGGCAGCGTAATCCCTTTACCACGGGGAACAGGTACACCGAACGCTGTTGAAAGAACAATTCGCGTGTGGAAATTTTCCTGCACCGGCACTGGGAAGCAGATAGCAGCTTCTGAGTTTCCGCTGCGTATACTGTGCAGCCGCCCGTTGCGCACGGTAAACGTAGCTGCAGGAACAGGAGATGGCTTGCCCTCTTTGTGTTCAGGTTTGATAAGAAATTCACCTGCGTTTTCTGTCGGTGTGATGTAGAGCCTGTATCCATCTGCGCTGAGCTGAAGCTGTTGAGACGGCTCGAGGTCACCACCGCTGGCAAAACGAGCTATAGCATAATTACCAGCTGAAACAGAGAGTGGCAACTGAGGAATAGCTTGCTCCAGCGCTTTCGGAAGTGGACTGCCAGCTACGGCCGCTGCGGGAATCAGCGAAATGCGCCCCGTGGCAGTTTGTTCCTCCGCCCCATCTTCTTCTTCAGTGGGCGGAGCATCATTGGCGGTGGCCAGAATGGTGGTCTCTGGAATGTCTGCATCATTGCCCGAGGCATAAGGCTGCAATTCGGGTGTGCTCATGAGCCCGACAAGCTGGGGCTCTTGCTGCTTCAATACATACCAGTCTGTTGCCTGATTGCCATCAAATTGTTTATGCCATTCTTCTGGCGTGATTTTATGCGTGGCTTCTCTCAGGTACAAAAGCGCTAAATCGGTATCTTTTAATCCCAGAAGCCGCGCGCATTCGCACAGGCGTTTGAGATTAGCGGCATGGCGTGCGGTGGTCTCGCGAGCATTCTGTATAATCACCACCGTTTCCAACAGCATGGCAGTTTCCGGAGATGTGTCAGAAACAGATGATAACTTGCTGATGAGCTCTTGCGTTGCGCCGTGATTATAAGGTGCATTCAGTAAGGCTGCGAGTTGTTCAACCCCGGTAGTGACTCCAGAATCGTCTGCAACTTCGCTTATATCTGTATCCACGATATCGTTCCCGCTGTCCGGGGCACTGATAAGCAACCAGAGAGCAATGCCCACACATGCTGCAGCACCTGCAGTTGCTGCTGCGTACACCGACAAGAAGCGGGGGCGGTTCCAGGGTCTGACATCATACAGCAGCCAATCCGGTTCCTCTGCATATTGATAGTGGCTGGTGTTGCGTGCCAGTGATTGCAGTATACTGCCAGATGGTTTGTTCCCGGAATCCGGCCTCACCGGCTCACTGACGGGCGGCTCATCTGCAAGCTCCGGCATGGGCAATTCCATATCCGGAGCAATAAAAAGAATAGGACGCCCAGTACGAATAGCTCTCTGCACCAGAGGTGATTCCTTGCCGGTGACCATCCGGTGGGTTTCTGAAAAACTGTCAGCATCATCTGCCTCTGTTGTGAAACTGGTACCCCAGCCATGAGTGTGAGTGAGCCAGTCACTTTCGTGAAATAAGTGCAGTATATCTGCAGATGTGGTGGCGGATTCAAACGTGATGAGGCATTCACGCTGAAAAGGAGAAGTGAAGAATGCTCTTGCGTTTGATTTATGGCCGGTGATTTTCTTCCATGTAGGTTGCGTCGAAGCATCAGGTACATCCCCAGGAGATAAAGCCGGCACACCGCTCAGATAGCGCGGTTCTCCCTGCCATTTGTTTACCCAGAATCCTTTCCTGGACAGAGCAAGGCAAACACCGGCAGGTGTGATTCGCATAGCACTGGCATTCAATGCCGTTATCTCATCCTGACTGAGGATGAGGTGATGAGCCAGAAAACTGTTTCTGCCGCTGTAGTCGGCACCCGCCAGCTGGGCGCATGTCAACACATGCCAGAGAGTGCCACCATGCGTAAATACATGGTAACTGAATTGAGGTCCTCTGGTTGCGGCTTTGCCCCGGGGCTCCCGGTATACGCTTAAGGCCGCAAGCCTGGAACGCAGAGATTTAGACAGCTTTTCCGAACAAGCAACCGTTCCGTACCCGGAAGAGGCGGAATCGAGTAGTTGCGGCGCGCTCGTGTAGATGAGCTGAAAAGGCATATCTTAATGCAGGGAACAGGGAATAAGCGATGGTGATATGTTATGCAATGCCCAGAGCATCGGCTCTGTTACACGCACCGGGTGAACCTGCCCAGATGCCGGCCCTATCAGCGTGCCACCGCTGGCTTCATCGCGAAACTCTACGGGTGATTCACCTAGTGCACTTGCTGCGAAATACCGGACATTGGATGATATGGCTTCTGCATTAGTGCAGATATGCGGAGCTATGTTAAAAATGAACTGACGGAGTCTCGTGGAGTTGACATTGACATGTTCTTCCATGAACATGCCATTCCGACTGGCCGGCAGCAGGGGCTCCGGACCCAGCAGATGCAGCCACGTGTCAGATTTGCCAATAATGACAGCCAGTGGAATATCCAGCTTTTCTGACGGCGGAAGATTGAGTCGCGTGCGTAACCGCATCTCGGATTCTGCCAGCAACATGGCCTGGCGACCGGGGCGATACAGCGAATTCCTCAACTGGGGGTCCTGACTTTCCTGCAGAAGTTGCCGGAACCCAGGATTTGCTGTCGGGTCAAACAGAAAGAGGATGGCGGAGGCTACGCTGAGGTGGTGACTGCCTGGCGTCAGCACGTTATCCCGGCCAGGCTGGAAATCTTCACCAGCATTGTCATACAGGACGATGGAATGCGTCTCTGCGCCTTTGTTTAAATTGTATATGAACGGCCGGGGCATATTGGCATATACCCCTTGCCTCCACACCTTGTGATAAAGCCGCCCCTGCATCTGCGTCTTTGCTATGTATGCTTCCTGTGGAGTCTGCGCAGAAAACAACCGCATGCGCATCTCATTGAGAGGTTCGTTCATTTCCGGATCTGCATCCCGGAAAGGCATGCCGAATTCTCTGGGAAATTGGGTTTCCAGTTCCTGCACCATGGCTGTGAGGAAATGGCTTTTTCCCGCGGCGGGTACACCGACAAGAGACACGATATGCTGCCGGGTTTCAGTAAAGAAAGGCGGCAGTTTGCAGTGACAATTCGGGCAGGCGTATTCGCTGCAAGGTATACCCATGGAATCAAGCGGCAGCCCCTGTTGGTTGTATTGTTCCGGGAGGAATCTCTGCATGGCATCTTCGCCAAGAATCGAATCGCCGATAAGGGCAGGGTGGCTCGCTATGCTCATGACCTCTGAGGCTGAGAAAAACTCCCAGCAGCAGGGGCATCTCATGGCTTCATGCTCTCCATTGGTGGCTGGCTCAGGAATCATACTACTATTCTCCCGATTGCCGGCAAATGCCGCTACCGGGACAATATCCTTGAGGTAAAACGCACATTGTTCCAATCCAGAGAATGAGGCCAGAACATCATCCGGCAATTCCGGCGCAACCAGAGGCAGCTCCGGCAGCGAATATGGTCCATACCATTCCTCTTTCGCCGGGTTATACAAATACCACACGGTGGGATCATATTGACTGAAATCCGGCCGGGCGGCATCATTGCCATACCAGCAGATGAAGCATCCGGATTCCAGCACAAAAAGATACATGGTTTCCGGGCGGATGACGACATCCGATTTAAGCTGCACCCCGTTCAGTGAATACTGGGCAACCCGACCATGAGGAAAAAATCGGCAGACGGAATCTCTCTGGGCAAAAGAGCCGCCATTCTCCGAGTTCATTTTAACCCGGAAGGTGTTTTTCTCGCTGGCTCCGATTGTCATGAACACCCCATCAGAAGCTCTCAGTTTAGAGGTGAGACAATCGTATATGTACAGTTGCTTATTCATAGGTGCCTGCTATCTGTCATTATTATAGCGATTTGCCCGTGCGTAGTCAAGGAAAGAGCGGGGGAGTACCTGCTCAGCCCGGTGTGTAGCGGATGGTGGTATGAACGCGTGCTGCCACCGGTTGGTCTCCCAGCATGGCTGGAGAGAATTTCCAGCGGCTTAAAATCCAGCGTCTCGTATGCTCATTAAAGACTACTTTTGTCGCTGGTTCTGATATTTCAACCGATTCCGGCATTCCATCTGCCGATACCGCTATGGTCACGCCAACGCTGCATTCCACCGGGCGATACTTGAACGCAGCCGGGTAGGGTGGTTGCGGACAATCCCGATATGAAGGGGGCGTATATTTTTCTCTTTCAACCTCGGATAACGCCTTTGACGGAGTGTGTTGTTTCTGTTCTGGAATGCTTATTTCTGCAAGTGATTCCGCATCGGTTTCTATCTGGATATCGTCTGATTCGGTATATTCAACATCTACCAGCTCAATCGTCTGTAAATCAAAATCTGCATAAATATGTGGAACCTCAGGCAGGTTGAGATTCATACGCAACGAGGGAACCTGCACAAGCTTTCGGGATAACTTTTCCTGAGAATCCGCTTCGAGGGGAATACAGATAAAATCGCATCCCGATTCCCGCGGGATACGAGAAATCGGGATGCGGTAAACGCAGAGGAATACAACCGTAAGCGCAAACGCGTTCATTAACGCGCAGCGCACCATTTGGATGATACGGCAGCGTTTTCTGGTCTCACTCGATACACTGTGGCGTATATGAATCATGCAGAAGCAGGTCGCTGCAGTATTAATTCCCAGGTGGACCGGGCTCTGTTATATCAGAACGAATACGTACAGCCACCGTATATCGAGGTTCCCGGAGAGAGGATATTGCCGCTGGATGAATCTGTCACCATTTTCTGGTTTGTCAGGTTTTCTACGCGCGTGTGCAGAGTCAGGTTTTCATTCACCTTATACTCGATATACCAGCGCAAGGTGTAATATGAATCCAGACGTGTGCTGTTCCAGTCTCGTCGCCCGGCTGCAGCTGTCAGGCCGACACCTGTGGTCAGGTCTTGAATCGGGCTAGTGTGTATATCTGCACTCCAGACCTGGCGGCTGCTGTTGGGAATTGCTTCTCCATTCTCATTTTCCGGCTGAGTATAGGTGTAGCTCAGTCTATAGCCGGTGTCCCACGCATCCCCGAATTCCCCGTGAAGCGCCAGTTCGACTCCATGGCTGGTCCAGTGGCCGGGTGCGTTGGTGTAGTAGTAATGATACCAGTCATCTGAGGTGCAATCGATGGCATCCTTCAGTTGTTGCCAGAAATAGGTAACGGTAATTGTCTGATTATCTGCCAGCGATTGTTCGATTCCCATGTCGAAGCTCCAACTCGTTTCGCAATCCAGATCCGGCGACCCGTGGTATATTCCCCATGGGCTATGATATACGTTGCTGCTGCGCTCAAAAGAACCAGGTCCGCGATAGCCGCGACCGAAAGAGCCGAATATACGGGAATCTGTTTTGCTGAACGTATAGCTGCTTGCTGCCCGCATGGTGGGCAGGGCATGGTATATGCTGCTGTAGTCCATGCGCACAGCGAGTGAGTTTGTCCACTCCTTTACAGGTTTGCAGATGTGTTCAACCGACAGGGAATACATATTTTCCAAGGTATTGCCTGCCGCCCAGCTCGTGCTGTCGTATTGACTCCGTGTCCACCGGAAGGAGAGGTGTGTGCTCTGGGTTTTATTCCAGTTCATCGCGTTGCGCCACTCAATCTGCACGTTACGCAAATCGTAATTGTTGCCATGTCCCAGCATATTGTCAGCTCCGTAGTAACCAGCCATGATGCTGCTGGTGTATAATCTGCTAAGCTGGCTCTCAGCCCGGACGGTCACCAGATTGGAGCGGAATCGATAGGGAATGCAGCTCCAGAGACCACCACTGCATGAAGCATAATCATACCACGCATCCTCACGGCGGAATGTGGTAGTAAAGCTGGTTTTCTCGGTCAGGTCATAATCCAGACGCAGTGACTGAGAGTAACACTCATAACGACCTGCCTTTGAATCAGATGGAATATCGCCGGTAGCTGTGCGGATATTATTATCCGTGTGTTCGTAGGTACTGGAAACAAAGTAATGAAGCTCAGCGCATTGCCCTTGGGAGCGCAGATTTGCCGTATATGAGTCGTGGCTGCCGGCTTCCTGAAATAACTTTGTGCTGTTCTTGCCCTCACCTTTCGGGGTTTCCATAAACAGAACGCCTGCCACCGCACCGCCGCCGTAAACAGCGCCCTGTGTGCCGCGCATCAGTTCTACATTGCCAATATCGAATGTGTTACTCCGCCCCAGGATGTTGGGGGTGAGATTTCCATTGCCATTGCTGCCGGAAATCAGCATACCGTCCATCATGGGCAGCACATAGGTCTGGCGGGCCATTCCCCGTATCACGATATTGGAGACATTTCCTTTCCCATTCAACCCTCCATTGGGTAACACAGCGGCTCCAGGAACCGTGGTTAGTGAGTCAGAAAGGGTGTAAATCCCCTCCTGCATTAATTCATCCAGGTCGAGCACCGTGACGGAGACTCCTGTCATATCGTATGGAATGGAATTGCCTCCGTGTGCCGAGACTGTGATGGGAGCAAGCTCGGTTACAGGGGAATCGGATGCCACCTGGGCAACCGAGTTAAAACCTGTCAGCAGAAGGACAGGTACAACGCGCGATATGCTTCTCGTGGAAGCAGATGGATTTAATTTCATTTCTGTATGATGGCCATTGAGCTGGCGGTGCATCGCCGCCGTGTGTCGTGGCGACCCCCATGGCTGGCATTCCGACTGAGTGCTACTGGCTCATAGCCCGGCACAACACGGTTGCGGCACAGCGACGGATTCACACCGTCTTTCCCATCTATTTCCTGCGGTATCCCACCGCCTCCACGGAAGTCTACGCGCAGTAGACTCTGCGCGGTACATTCATAGTCTAACTATTATAGCATTGCAACTTCAAGGTGAAATCATGTCAGTCCTCTGCATCTGCGTTCATACATAAAAAACAAGCCCCGCTGCTCGCGGGGCTTGAAGAGATGCGGTCTATCAGGCAGTGGTTAGTTTGTTTGCCTTGTGTATCAGCTCGGCTTCCTGCTTCACACGCACTTGCAGGTCAGCCAGCGCATTCATATAGTAGATGTAGGCATCGTATGGCGAGGGGTAGGGGGTGAAGCCATTGCTTTTTTCCATGTAGTGGAAGTGATCTGCGCTCTGCAGCTTACGCCACACATGAATCATATCCCGGTCCTCGCTGGCTTTCACAGCTCGTTCCAGATCATATATTTTCTTGATGGCTTCCTGCTGCATGACATTACCATTCCAGTGCGTGGTGGTGCCGAAGGTGGAGCAGCTCACCGGGTTCGGGCAGTTCAGGGTACCACAGGAAGGGAAAGAGCGCACGGCCTCACCGGGGGTGTAGAATTCATTACCGGCAAAGAGAGCGGCTGTAATCATGGTGCGCCAGAATTCAAATACACCGGTGCTGTCCGCCTGTCGCTCACCCAGGGTTTCGTAGTCCATGGAGATATTCACGACCTGGCCTTGCTCAGCGCTCAGCCACTCCACAAAGGTATAGGGTGACAGCGGATACTCGCTCCAGCTGGGATCGGTGCGGCGATTGGCCAGGTCATTGGAGAGATGTCGGTGCCGCAGCAGTGTCTTGGTCTTATCGATAAGCGGAGCACACTGCAGATCATTTGTGTTGCGGTTGCTCATCATACGGCCACTGCCATCGGCCATGATACCCTCGAATCCCATATCGTATGCCTGCGCGGCTATGGAATTGGAGTAAAGCATACCAGTATTCCACAGCACTGTGGGTCGCTGCCCGAAAAGCTCCTCGATCAGGTCACAATGTTCCTCCACCTGCTCAGCAAACTCACCCGTGGAATACAGAGATGCCAGGGATGCGTAGTAGGGCATGGCCAGGAACTCCACGCAGCCGGTTTCTGCCAGCTCCTGGAAGGAGGTGATGAGGTCTGGTCTGTGGTATTTTGCCTGCTCCAGAATGACACCGGATATTGCGAGGGCAAACTTGAACTTACCATCGGACAACTCGATGAGTTGCTTCATCATACGGTTGGCGGGCAGGTAGCAGCGCTCTGCCACCGCACTCAGCACGCGGCCGTTCATATGATCGTCCTCATAGAACGCATGCTCGCCAATCTTGAAGAAATCATACGGAATCAACCGGTTCGGCTGATGTGCATGAAATGTGAGCGTAATGTTCATTTTAGTCAGAAAATTGTTAATTGTTCTGTTTACCAGCCCAGCACATGGTGGTAAACCTTAATCATCTTATCAGCAGCTGTCTCCCAGTTGGAGTTCTTGATATCCTGGGCACTCTGTTCTGCTACGCGCTTGTACAGTTCCTCATCGGTCACAAGGTCCACGATATGCCGGGCCATCATGTTCACATCCCAGAAATCGGCTTTCAGTGCGCCCTTCATCACCTCTGCTACGCCACTCTGCTTGGAGATCACAGCGGGGATATTGAACTGCGCGGCCTCCAGGGCAGAAAGACCGAACGGTTCAGACACAGAGGGCATGCAGTATACATCCGTCATGGAGAGCAGCTCGTTCACTTTCTGCTTATTCAGGAAACCAGTGAAATGGAACTTGTCGCCCACACCGTGGAAGGCTCCGGTCTCAATCAGCTGGCGGAGTTTCTCGCCCGTGCCGGCCATGACAAAGCGTACATTATCGGTCTGCTCCAGTACCTTGGCAGCAATTTGCAGGAAGAATTCCGGTCCTTTCTGCGCTGTAAGGCGCCCGAGGAACAACACCAGTTTCTCCGGGAATTTCTTCTTGCTGTGGAATACATGCACCGGGTCGGCACCGTTGTGAACCGGGAAAATCTTAGCCGGGTCTATGCCGTAGTGACCTGCGGCCACCGTGCCCGTGTACTTGGAAACCGGAATCACAGCATCAGCCTGTTCCATGCCGTATTTCTCAATATCATATATCCATCCGCGGGCATCTGCTCCGGCGCGATCGAATTGCGAGGCATGAAGATGCACCACCAGCGGCTTGCCTGTGGCTTTCTTCACCTCGACGCCAGCCAGATAGGTCATCCAGTCGTGCGCATGCACTACATCAAAATCATACTTACGCGCCATGACTGCGCATATCTTTGAGAATTCGATAACCTTGCGCGCAAGGTCTCCGGCATACAAGTCTTCCTTGCTGGTGAACAGCTCCAGGTCTGCCTGGTGAATGCGGGAGAAAAGAAGCTTACCTTCCTTGGTAAATGTGATATTGCCCGGCGTCCCTTCCTCGCAGGCGTAGGGGTCGAGGTTAATCGGTGCCTTACCTACGACGGTGAAACTCTCGTATGTGTAACCCTCTTCAAGGGTCTCCATCTGCTCGTGGCGCAAATTATTCACCCCGGTCAGAGAAAAACCATCGTACTTTGCTTCCGGCGCAGCCTTCGGTACTATCACACTTAAATCCACTTTCTGTGAAAGTGCCCGGGAAATCCCCATGCATGCCACGCCCAGACCACCGTTAATCAGCGGGGGAAACTCCCATCCCAGTTTTAATACTTTTATCTTCCTCATATTCAGCGTGTAAATTGTGTTAGATGTGTATAGAACAACTTGCTTCAGTCTCGGGGAGATTAAAGCACAAATCAAGCCTCTTGTCCAGACAAAAGTCCGTCAATCCTACTAACAAGATATAGTTTCGCCGCAAGCTGGGCGAATACAACGAACCTACTGCTCGTTATTTGCGCGACGAATATCTTCTAACGCGGCAATGAAATCGTCCAGAATTTCCGCCGGAACCATGATACGATCACGATTTGAGCTTACTTTTTCCGTGATGCGCACCACGCGTCCGCGAGCATTGCTCTTAAGATCAAGGAAGAAAGTCTTGCGGTCTGCAATGATTTTTTCTGTGCAAATGATATCGTCGTCCACTTTATCTGACCCAGGGTGGTTATCGTAAACCCCAGTGAACTCGTATTATAACAGACGCGCGCTATCAGTCAATCTTCAAATTGAAGAAAAATACTGGTAAAATTCACAGGTTGCGAAGAGCAAAAGTAACAGCGTGACCTATCTTGTGTCATACATCTTGCAAAATCCCGGTGAGTATGGTAATTTACTTGCAACAGCGCGGGTATAGCTTAATGGTAAAGCTCCAGCCTTCCAAGCTGATCATGCGGGTTCGATTCCCGCTACCCGCTTTCGTAGACAAGGAGGCAGCAGACATGCTGCCTCCTTTGCTTGTATATACTGACCAGCAAACACTTACTGCAAGGACAGCGTTCTCAGGGGTGTCAGCAGAGGCAGATTACGCTTGATTAACAGGCGGATATGTGATAACGTACCTCGCGTACGTTTTTCGCATCCAACATGAATACGGAACTTCGCATTGTCATAGGTTCAGACCACAAAGGCGTGGATTTGAAGGAAGCCGCAATAGAGATTCTGACCGGCTGGGGATACCAGGTGGAGGATGTTGGTCCTGCCACCAAGGAATCCTGCAACTACGCAGAATACGCTAATAAGGTGTGTAAGCACGTAGTCGATGGCCGCGCCGACCGCGGTGTGCTTATCTGCTTCTCGGGTCTGGGTATGAGCATTGCCTCAAACAGATGGAAGGGCGTGCGTGCCACACTTGCCCGCACACCTCAGGAGGCAGCCTTTGCCCGCCACCACAACAATTCGAATGTGCTGTGCATGGCTTCCGCATTCCTTTCTCCGGAGGCGATGGAGGAAGTGCTGCGTATCTGGCTTGATGCCGAGTTTGACGGTGGCCGCCACATTAACCGACTGCTGGTGGGCTCTGGTTCTCCGCTTGCTGCGTCCGACCCCGAGCTTGCTGCTTATATCGAAGAGGAACGCCAGCGCCAGAACAACAATATTGAGCTTATTGCTTCCGAAAACTTTACCTCTCCCGCAGTGATGGAGGCCCAGGGCTCCTGTCTTACGAATAAGTATGCAGAGGGATATCCTGCACGCCGCTGGTATGGTGGCTGTGAGGTGGTTGATAAGGTGGAGCAGCTGGCCATTGACCGCGCTAAGGCTCTGTTCGGTTGCGATGCCGTGAACGTGCAGGCTCACTCCGGTTCCTCCGCCAACCAGACCGTGTACCACGCCTGTATCAATCCTGGTGATACCATCCTCACGATGGACCTCGCATGCGGTGGTCACCTTTCCCACGGTTTCTTTGCCAACTTCTCCGGTAAAACCTACAAGGTGGAGCACTATGGTGTAAGCCCCGAAACGGAGATGATTGACTATGATGCGCTGGAAGCAAAAGCGCTTGAGGTGAAGCCCGCTCTGATTCTGGCCGGTGCTTCAGCATACTCCCGGACGATTGATTTTGCCCGCATCCGCGAAATCTGCGATAAAGTCGGTGCAATCATGTTTGTGGACATGGCCCATATAGCCGGTCTTGTGGCGGCTGGTGTACATCCTTCTCCAGTGCCTTATGCAGACTTCGTTTCCACAACAACGCACAAGAGCCTGCGCGGGCCGCGCGGCGGTCTGGTGATGTGCAAGGAGCAGTGGGCCAAGAAGCTTGACAGCGCTACGTTCCCCGGCCTCCAGGGTGGTCCTCTCATGCATGTGATTGCCGCTAAAGCTGCATGCCTTGGCGAGGCTCTGAAACCTGAGTTCCGCGAGTATGCACAGCAGATTGTGAAGAATGCCAAAGCCATGGCTGAGAAGCTCGCCCAGCTCGGGTTCCGCATCGTGGCAGGGGGCACTGATAACCACTGCTTCCTGGTTGACCTCAGTGGCAAGGGGCTCAATGGTGCAGAGGCTCAGGTTGCCCTCGATAAGGTCGGCATAACAGTAAATAAGAATGCTATTCCTTACGACAAAGGCACTACATTCAAGCCCAGCGGTATCCGCATCGGTACACCGGCTGTCACTACGCGCGGCATGAAAGAGGATGATGTCCGCAAAGTTGCAGAATTCATCGGGCGTTGCCTGGCGATTCTGGCCGCTCAGAAAGTGTGCGAAACTCCCGGTGCCTACGATGCTCTGCGGGCTGAGGTTTCCGCCTTCAACAAGAGTTTCCCCATGCCCTGATTCAGGAGCATCTCGATTACAGATTCAGGGAGTCCGACACGGGCTCCCTGTTTTTTTTATGTGCACAGGATTTGCGCTTGCAAAATCAGCACCCTGATGGCAGAATACGCGCATGGCTCATTACGGTAGACTTCTGGTATTTTTTCTGCTTGGCGTAGTTGCCATGTTTACAGGGTGCCAGCAGCAGGGCCGCAATTCCTATCTTCGCACGCCGAAAGCAGTGCGTTTTCAGCCGGTAAGGCACCCGCTTGTGCAGCGCAGCATCTCTCGATTAGCCAGAGAGGTGAATATCAAAGTGCGAATCATGCCCTCCAATTCCCGGCAGAGGCGGGGCGCTAGACGCCTGAATCCGGCATTCATCACCATTCACAGCACAGCGAATCACTCGCCCTCATCCACTGCCATGCAGCATTCCCGCGCGCTCTGCCGGGGTGCATTCACCAACCGCAGCTGGCATTTTACCGTAGACCAGTTCATGTGCGTGCAGAATCTGCCCCTGCGCGAAACCGGGTGGCATGCCGGCACGGCAGCGGGCAATCATAATTCCATAGGTATTGAGATGTGCGAGTGTGAAAACCGTGGTCACAATCACTTCCGCACCTGGGATCGCGCGGCAAAGCTTACTGCGGTTCTCATGAAGCGCTATGGTATCAATCTGCGCCGGGTGGTACCGCATTATCACTGGACCCGCAAGAATTGTCCTGCTCCCTTGCTGACAAACGGTAAGCCAGGGCCCAAATGGGCATGGTTCCACAGTCGCGTAGATTATTATTACCGCTGCATCAACCAAGGCAAATCCAACCGCTGATGATTTCAGGGCTCCAGCCTGATTCCTCTCTTGCAAAGCTCACGTGGATGACGAATCGTGAGCAACAGGCCCTGCAGGCAGCCGGGCTGCAGACTGTCGCTCAGCTGCTCCGCCGGCAGCCGCGCCGCTATGAAGACCGCAGAAACTCAATTCCTCTGCATCTTCTGCAGGATGGAGATAGCGTTTGCGTTCGGATTCATGTTTACAGTGCAGGCTGGAGATTCTCGTACAAACGGTATTTTGAAGCAAGCACCGGCACAGATGGGGATTCACATGGTGTCCGCCTGTACCTGAGATGGTTCAATATGCCATACGTAGCAAAGCTGCTGGCTACAGGCATGAATCTTTCCGTGTACGGCAAGGTGAAGATATATGGCGGCAAGCTTACCATGGTCAATCCCGATTTTGAAATCATGGAAGATGATGATGCCGGACTCCGGCTGGTGGAAGCAGCCATGGGCGGGAAGCTCACGTTGCCTTACGAAAAGGGGCAGGGGAATGATTCCATTCACACCGGCAGGATTGTTCCCATATACAGAAGTATTCCCGGTATTTCGGCCCGAGCCTATCGTGAACTGGTCTGGCGTATTCTGTCATGCCTCTCGCCAGATTTACAGACGCCCGGGTACGATGTGGCCCCAGCCTATCCATACTGGCAGGCTGTGCATGATATCCATTTTCCCGCGGAGGAAGAAAGCCACCGGAAAGCCCGCCTTCGTTTTGCGCTGGCTGAGTGTTTTGAACAACAATTCCGGGTTGCCTGGCGCCGCCGCTGTGTACAGGCTCAGGCAGGACAGGTAACGGCTGTGAGCGGTGCATACGTAGAGGAATTGCTGTCATCCTTGCCATTCGAGCTTACAGGTGCTCAGCAGCGCTGCATAGAGGAAATACGCCGCGATATGGCAGAACCCCGGCAGATGAACCGTCTGCTGCAAGGCGATGTGGGCAGCGGTAAAACCCTGGTAGCACTCTGCGCGATGCTTTACGCGGTTGGTAGCGGCAAGGTTGCAGCCATGCTTGCCCCGACCCAGATTCTGGCCGAGCAGCACTACCGCAATTTTTGCAGATTACTTGCAGGAACAGATGTCAAGATTTCCCTGAGGACTTCTGAACACACAGATGACACTGGGCTTATACTGGATTCTGGCGGGTATGATGATTCACCTCGAATTATTGTCGGCACGCATGCTCTGTTGTATAAAAAGCACCGTCCTCAGAATCTGGGACTTGCAGTTATTGATGAACAACATAAATTCGGCGTTGAGCAGAGAGAACAATTTATTGCCAGTGGAATGAATCCGGATGTGCTGGTCATGACAGCCACGCCCATCCCGCGCACACTGACTCTGACGCTGTATGGTGACCTCGAGGTTTCAATTATAGATGAGCTACCCGCCAACAGGGGCGAGATTGTGACAGCCTTGCGGAATCCTGCTAATATGAAACGCATTATTTCCTTCATGCGCAAGGAAATGGATGCCGGGAGGCAGGTGTATATTGTTTCTCCGCTGGTGGAAGAGAGCGATTCCCGGAAGCAAACCAGCGCCACAAGCGAATTAAAGAAATGGAATGAGCTTTTCCCAGAGCGGAAAATTGATTTGTTGCATGGACGGCTGCCAGCAGACGAAAAAGATATCGTGATGCGCCGATTCAGCCGCGGAGAAACGGATATCCTGGTAGCCACAACTGTGGTGGAGGTAGGCGTGGATGTTCCTAATGCCAACATCATGATAATCAATGATGCGGATAACTTCGGTCTTTCTCAGCTGCACCAGTTGCGAGGGCGCATCGGGAGAGGCGAGCATAAAAGCTACTGTATCTTACTCAGCTCTGCCAAAAATGGTGAACCAGGACGTGAAAAGCTCGAAGTGCTCTGCCGCACTCTGAATGGATTTGAGATCGCGGAAGAGGATTTTAGGCTGCGTGGCCCGGGAGATGTACTGGGCACGGCTCAAAGCGGCCTGGGGACCGTGGAATTCGCTGAGTGGCTGGGCGATATGCGCCTTATTCACAGAGCAAACAGAGAGGCTTCTCGCATCCTGGAGCAGGACCCAGAGCTGAGACTGCCTGAGCATGCGAGCTTACGATCACTGGTGCAATTTGAGAAAGCAAGCGGCGTGACCGGTTAACGAAGCCATGCCAGAAATTCCTTGTTTCCTTCCATGCCAGTAATGGGAGACTCCGCCAGTCCGCACCATTCGCGTTTCAATTCGGTTTCCACAAAATCCCGGATTTTATCGACTGCTCGCTGGTGCAGCGCCGGGTCCCGCACAATGCCACCAGGGCCGATATCTTCCGGTTGCAGTTCGAACTGAGGCTTAATGAGCACCAGCAGGTCGCCGCCTTCATCCAGACAATCGTACGCAGCCGGCAGGATTTTCGTGAGCGAGATAAAGGATACATCGCTGACGATGAGCTGCACCTTTTCTCCCAGATCGGCGGGAGTCATATAACGAGCATTGAATTGCTCCTTGACCACTACGCGCGGATCATTCCGCAGTTTCCATACAAGCTGATTAGTGCCCACATCCACAGCATGCACGCGGATGGCGCCATTTTGAAGCAGACAATCAGTAAATCCTCCAGTGGATGAGCCTATGTCAAGGCAGATTTTTCCTTCTGCCTTGACAGGAAAGGCCTTAAGGGCTCCCTCGAGTTTCAGCCCGCCACGGCTGACGTACCTGGGCTTGTTCTTCACAGTAATGGGCAGGGTATCATCCACCTTGGTGCCCGGCTTCGTGATAACCTGACCTTTTACACTAACCTCACCCGCAAGAATGAGGCGTTGGGCCTGTTCCCGTGAATCGCTCAGACCGAGCTGAGCCACCAGTACGTCTAACCGTTGCTTAGCCATTGTTTTATCGATTAATTCTGGGGCCGACGAGAGGTCCTCAGGCCTCGATTCTGACCAGGCATGGTGGGATAACGGCGCTTAGCCGGCTGAGTTGCCTGTGGCGTATAGTTATTCGCTCTGGAGGGCGAAGTAGTGCGGGGCTGTTTCTGACTGATGCGGGGCCGGGCTACGCGTGGCTTGCTGACTTCAGGGGCAGGGGCAGGTTTAGCTTCAGCAACAGCTGGGGTGCTGACCTGAACGGGAGCCGGCGTGATTTCGGCTGGCGTGGGAACTTCCGGCTGGGACGGTGCAATCCTGGCAGGTGTTGTTGCCGGCTGATTTTGACGCAACGCTGGCAGCGACGGGGCTTCTGTCTTCTTTTCGGCTTCAGGAGCAGGTGTGGGTTTAAGCTCCGGTGCAGGAGTCGGTTCTGTTGTCACAGGCTGTTTCTGTGCCACTACACGGGCCGGTTCCGGTGCTGGTTTCTCTGCCACTGGCTTCGGTGCCACTACTTCCGGTTCAGGAGCCACGTGTTTCGGTGCTATTGTCAGGCGAGCTCCGGGGCCCGGTGATGATACCACAGGGGCAGGGGCGTTTTTGAAAAGCACGCGAGCATGGCCGGTCACGACATCCCCGGGTTCAGAACAGGAGCACACCAGCATGCCTATCGAAAGCAGATACAGATTCTTTTTCATTGTTTTACAGTAGATTGTTGTTGTTGTTATAAATTGATATGTGTAGTAGCCCAGCAGCTTAAGCAGTAAACAGTTGTAATAATACTCATGAAGATGAGCACGGAATCAGCTGCCAGTCGACCGCGATATTCCGCCGGAGTAGGCAGCAGAGCTCGTATATTTACGAATATTGCTGCAAGCCATAAAAAGAAGTTTAAGTTCTGCCAGCCAACCGTGTTAAACATCGTTATATATTCTTCACCAGCAGATTGTATAATCTGACAACTCACAGCGGGCAGCACGGACAGCACGGCAAACTCCGGACGAATCTTGCCATTTGCATATACCCGCAG
The DNA here is from genome assembly GCA_045614585.1 of Akkermansia sp. GTDB lineage: Bacteria > Verrucomicrobiota > Verrucomicrobiia > Verrucomicrobiales > Akkermansiaceae > Akkermansia. The sequence continues at coordinate 26,443 of JAZLDD010000013.1, forward strand.
CCAGACAACTGACCACAGAACAAGGCCAAGCATGATAGCCGATATCATCTGCCACGTACCACCCAGCATGCCAGGTATCGTGTTCAAGGCTACGTTCAGCGGCGCAGCAAGATAGATGAATGTCAGGCGTTTCATATAATCAGCCTACCCAGTTCCATGAAATCGGCACTTCTATATCAGGATGCAGACTACGCATAGCCGGGCTGCCGAGAATGCATTGCAACAGCGCTTCCTTATGCGGATTGTCTGCGGGCAGGGGTACGGTGATTTCTGTTTCGATGCGTGCTATGCGGCGGGGATTTGCGCTCATTACTTTTCCTACGGTAATCTCGGTTCCGCTCAGATTCAAACCGTTATCCTCAGCATATATTCCCATGATTGTTTCCATGCATGCAGCCACGGCCGAGCACATTAAGTCTGTTGGTGAGAATGATTCGCCTTTACCTCGATTATCTACCGGTGCATCTGTAGATACACTTGCTCCAGAAGGCCCATGTTGCAATGTGCAGTGCAAATTGCTCTCATATTTTATCGTGCATTTCACCATAGAACTGCATACTACAGCAATCACCGGTGCATAGTCAAGTGATTATCCCGCCAACACACGAGGGAAATTTATATTTTTACAACTGCGCATAATATGCGTAATGCTGAATTTAAAGATTCGTATTTGGCAGTAATCAAGAATGAACTTGAATTGAGGAAAAAAGCTGTTAAAATGTCTGGCGCTTATGAGTATGGTGACAGTTGAGCACTTGCATAAAGTCTTTGGTCGATTTACGGCGGTTAAAGATGCATCATTTACGATTGAGAAAGGCGAAATCGTTGGTTTTCTCGGGCCGAATGGCGCAGGAAAAACAACGACAATGAAGATGCTGACGGGATATTTACCGCCAAGCGCCGGAACCGCCAGCATAGCCGGATACGATATCATAGATAAGCCGATGGAAGCTCGCCGCCATCTCGGATACATGCCTGAAAATGTACCCCTCTACAACGATTTACGAGTTTCCGAATTTCTGGAATACCGAGCAAAATTGAAAGGCATCTGCGGCAAATCCGTACGCCAGCAAGTCGGCTGGGCGATTGATCGTTGTGGGTTGGAACCGAAACGCAAAAATCTGATCAGCACGCTATCCAAGGGATATCGCCAACGCGTAGGTTTAGCAGATGCACTGCTGGGAAATCCGTCGTTGCTGATACTTGATGAACCGACAAATGGCCTTGACCCGAATCAGATTCGACAGATTCGCGAACTTGTACGCTCTCTGGCAGAAGAACACACTGTCATCCTGTCCACTCATATACTGAGTGAGGTGGAAATGATTTGTAATAAGGTAATTATCATTGATCAGGGACAAATTAAGGCCAATGACACACCCGGGAACCTGACTCGGAACCTGCGAGCCGCCGGACGCGTCTCAATCGAGTTCAAGGGAGATTTGGATATCGTTGTAAAAGAACTGGAAGACTTTGCACCAGTCAAGAAAGTGATAGTGGAAGCCACCCTGCCCGGCGGCTGGCACCGGGTTATCGTTCGAGCCGAACCCGGCACAGACACACGTGAAAAAGCAGCAGCAATCATAGCAGCGCACCATTTCCCGATGCGCCATATATACAGACACATACCCAGTCTCGAAGATGTGTTCGTTGAAATGACTAGAAAAGACTAACTTCCAAACCACAATGGCAGACGAAATAAACAATGGAATCACGCGCACGCGCAGCTGGTTCTACACCGTAAAGACGATTTTTGCACGGGAACTCAAAAGTTACCTGGGAACTCCGTTCGGTTGGGTTATATTGGCCTGCGCCATGGGGTTGCAGGGATTCTGGCTTCAGGCGGTTCTGCAGACCATGAGTAAAGCCTCGGGCGAAAGTGTGATGTATTACATGCTGGATAATGTAAACTTCTGGTTTTTCTTTATCTTTATCTTCCCTCTCATAACCATGCGGACATTGGCAGAGGAAGAAAGCCACGGCACATTGGAAGGCCTTCTGACCGCACCGGTCACTACAACACAAATCATTCTGGGTAAATACTTAGCCGCCCTGCTCTTTTACATTCTGCTCTGGGTGCCCATGCTGTTATATCCCTGGATGAGTGACCTCGGCAATCTTTATACCAGCATAAGATACGGTGTGCAACCGGAAGGCCGCATCAACTATACACCGGCAGACTGGTACGGAGCCATCAGCATCTTATCGATTTCCGGAAGCTTTTTCATTGCGCTGGGCATATTCTGCTCCTCTCTTACCAGAAGCCAGATTATTGCAGGTATTGTGTGCACCTGCTCCATCATCATCTATTACTTCATGGGGAGAGTCCCCGAGCTCTGGGGAGAATTCCCAGCAGCACCGGCTTTCCATTACCTTTCCATATCGGAACAAATCAGCGCATTTTCCCGCGGACTTGTTGATACACGGCCACTGGTTCTATACTCTACACTGGCAGTGCTTACACTTGCTCTGACTAAACGTGTTGTCGATTATCGACGCTGGCATCGTTAACCTCCTTTTTATATACACGAGTTTTCCACTTTCCTAATCATGCGTAAAAAGACATATACTGGTCACCCGGATGCACGCAAAACAAAATATAATCCACTTGCCTGGATTAACCTTGTGTTGCTGGCTATCATTGTCATAGCCTGCAATTATATCGGCTGCCACGAGTATGCCCGCCATGACCTCTCGCAGGACCAACGGTACACTATTTCTGAACGCACTATTAATGTGCTGAGCAGCGAGCGTATTCAGAAACGTGAGACCCCCGTGCGGGTCATCTTTGCTTTCAAACGTTCCACGCCTAATTATAACCGCATGTATTCCCTCCTCGAGGAATATGAGCGTATCGGCAACGGAAAAATCCAAATAGAACGTTTTGATCCTATGCGCCAACCAAACCGCGCTCGTGAAATCTCTCAGATATACGGCGTGGAATTCAAGCAGGACCTTTGCATCATCGATGCCAGAAAAGACCCCAATGCGCCCATTAAGACATTCGAAGAACGACACAGCGATCGCCAGCACGTGCGCATCCGCCCAGGCACGTCCTTCATCAAGTATGAAACTCTGCCGGACGAAAGCCGCCGCGCAGTAGCGCTCATGATGGACGAGGTGGTCTGCAGCGCCATCACAGAAGCAGTTGAAGGCGAGATGCGGCACATGTATGTAGTTGAAGGCAAAGGCGGTGTCTCACGAGATGACCAGACACTCCTGGAGTCCATCGGTCGTATCACCAATGCTCTGAATATTCAGTTATCCTGGGTTGATATAGCAAACACAGAAAAATTACCCGACAACGCAGAAGGCCTGGTAATCGTATCTCCGCAGACTGATTTCACCGAGAAAGAAATGGGGGTACTGAGCGAATACTGGGAACGCGAAGGCCGCAATGCGTTCTTTGTTGCGCTCAATCCCACTCTGGATCAGAAATTACCCAGACTATACCGGTTCCTTCGCGAGCAAGGAATCCGCCCGAACTGCGACCGGGTACTCCTGCGTGACCGTAAGCGCGCCTATTATGATATCAACGCCGTTTTCCCGAAAGGATTGAATTGCACGAAGCCTTTCTGGAATGGCACTACACTGGTAGAAGGTCAGAGCATGTCGCTTACCCTGGAGCACGGGGATGAAAACGCTGCTGCCCTCCGCAAACTGGCCACGTACCCACTTCTCATGACAACGGATGCCTATTACGGAGAAACCCGTAAAGACCTGGAGCCCTCCTTTACCCCGGCTGAAGACCGCGAGGGACCGCTTTGTCTGGAAGCCGCAGTAACCCGCGGAAATCCCCGCGACCCGAATAATCTCTCGACCATGATAGTTCTGGGAAATATCGACATGCTTGCACAGGAAAACGCCAAAACCGAGCAGCGTGACTATTTACACACCCTGTGGGCCTGGATGTGCAGCCGCCCCGAATACGGCGGTAAGAGCGCCAACCAGGACCTGACCATGAAGATTGATTTGAACCGACACACGCGAAGTGCTCTTGAAAACCTGACGCTTCTCATCATGCCCCTGTGCGCGTTCCTCATCGCTATCTTTATCTGGAATACCCGCCGCCACTAAAGAACAGATATGAGACTTCTTCCCACTGTACTTCTCTCGCTCGTGGCTGCCGGTGCAGTCACCATGGCCACTTTCCTGGCATTGGATGGTAATCTGGCCAGAATCACCGGCTGGTATCTTTTCGAGCCGGGTATGCCGCTGTTTTCCAAAGAGAATACTGATCATCTTGATGAAGTATGCTGGATGCGAATAGAAGATTTGCACGATGAGATAGTCTGTGCAAAAGACAATGAAGGTATCTGGTGGATCATCAAACCGTTCCGGGACAGATTATCACCTGCGGCGGCAGAAGCTATTTTTTCATTCACAGCAAATGCCAGACTCGTAGATACACTGCCGTTGAACAATATAACACGCGGCAATATGCGTGAGTTCGGCGTTGAAACTTCGCCTCACAAGATTACGCTAAAGAAACCAGATGGTGGTGATAAGCTGACTACTGTGGCCAGATACACACTGGGCAGCGCATCCCCCTGGTTTGCCGAAGCCGGTGATGGAGAAACGCTATACCCGACGACCTATCTGCGCACCAACTTTTATGGTCGAGACAAGCGCATTCATGTAGTCAGCGGAAATATTCTGCACATCTTTAAAGACGGTCTGGAATCCCTGCGCGACCCGTCTCCCCTGCAGCTTGATTTAGCCGATGTGCGCGATATCACCATTACGCATTCCGGCACGGCAGCACCACCACTGAAGCTGCATCGTCTCAGCGCAGAATCAGCATGGACCATCACCTCTCCTATCATCACCGGAGCAGATGACGATAAAGTATCCAAACTGGTCATGAATATTCTGAATCTGCGCGCCATTCGCGTAGAAGATGCAGTCGAAATCAATTTACCCGCAGAACCGACTCTTTCAATTCAATTGCACGGTGCCTGGGGCGAAAAACCGAAGCAGCTGAATATATATGACACGTTCACGCAAGAGGGAGACGACCAGAAATATTGCCACGCTACCGTGGACGACCGCCCCGTTGTGTTTACCCTGCTCGCTGAACCGAGGATTAGTAAAAACGGCAGTTATGCACGCTTGATAAAAGCAGTATGCGAATTGCCCGTCCTGCCAGAAAAAGCGCTGGCTAAGGTGCGCATGTCAAACCAGCGCGTGCCGGTTTCGGAGATTCCGACAAGTCTGCCGGCTCTGCGCTCCATGAAATTTGCAGATATTGATGTGAACGATATAGCTCGTTTTTCACTTCGCTCCACACAAGGAAACGGTGCTGTTCGAATGATGCTGATACCAGGCGATGAAGAAAGCAAGGTGGAAGATGTCTGGATGTTTGCGACCAATCGCACCCGTTATCAGAAAGCAGAATCCGAACAGATTTCCCGTTTCCTGGGCGGTCTGGTCAACATACCGGTTGAGGAAGTGGTTGCAGATGCAGCGCCTGGTGAAAACATGACCCAGCTGCTGAAAGAATACGGTCTGGATGCGCCTGATTACATTCTTTCCATCTTGCCTCGCCCTTGCATGGTCAGAGCCACCATTTTCGGTCACGACCTGCCGATGGTAAAAGACCGTAACCCCCGCTCGTTCCTTTTACGTAGGTTTACGGATAAATCTACAGGTAAAAGAGCTTGGTTCGGGGCTGAAACCGGCTCCAATTCCATTTGCAGACTGAGCACAAAGTTTACCCGCATGCTTTCTCTTCGTGAGGAAAAATGGAAAGATAGGAAGCTGTATGATTTCCCGATGTCCGCTGTTCGCCGGCTTACTCTCAATTTCCAGCAGGCGCCACTCGTCCTGGATTACGAGTATATGGGAGAAACGTGGTCCGGCACCTTAAAGGGCGAGGATATCACCCCGCAGATTAACCCGCACAGAGCAGCCTATTATCTGCGCAGGTTGCAGAAACTGAAAGTATCTCAATGGCTTGACCCGGCAGATGAAGATGCTGCAGCCGCATTAAAGGCCCCCGCATTCAGTGTTAAACTGGAATTGGAGATGACCGATTATTCTGATGCCGAAAGCACCGTGATTGACCAGGCTGATGCCGCAGAGCTTTCTTCAAATAAACCGGAAGACATGCTCAAGGAAGAGGGCTCCGATGCTGAAATCCTGAGATCGCTGGCAACAATGGAACGCAAAACGCATTCTGTGATTCGCACATTGCAGATTACTCCGGCCTCATATGATACCGATAAGCCTTTCTTTTACGGAAGACTTGTGGAAACCGGGCAGTTATTCATTCTGCCCTTTGAAGATGCGCAATCGCTGGCGGGCGATTTCCTCGACATGTAACAATTTTTCTCTATTTAGCTTACTCATCCTCTGAAATTACAACACTATGAACCTGCCCCGTTTTATTCACGTTTTAGCTCTGTCTGCGTTAGGGCTTGGCTGTACACTTGCCGATCAGCCCGCGCCCTATGGCCCCGTACCTACCAAACAGCAAGTAGACTGGCTCCGTATGGAATGGTACGCGTTCGTGCATTTCAGTCTGAATACTTATACTAACAAAGAATGGGGCTACGGTGATGAATCCCCTTCGCTGTTCAATCCCACGCAGTTCAATGCGCAGGCCATTGCCGATACTTTCAAGCAAGCCGGGATGACCGGCATGATTTATACGGCAAAACACCATGATGGGTGGTGCGCATGGCCGACCCGTTCTACTGATCACAGCATCAAAAAATCGCCGTGGAAAAATGGCAAAGGTGATGTGGTGAAGGAATTCGCCGAGGCATGTCAGAAAGCCGGCATTAAATTCGGCACCTATCTCTCCCCCTGGGATCGCAATTGCGCGGAATACGGTCGCGCCGGCTACCGCAAGGTATACTACAAGCAAATCGAAGAGCTACTGAAGAATTACGGCCCGATATTTGAAATCTGGTTTGACGGAGCAAACGGTGGCGACGGCTATTATGGAGGCGCTCGCGAAAATCGTAATATCGGAAATGCGGACACATACTATGACTACGCACAGGTAGTAAAGAATATCCGACGCCTGCAGCCTGATTGCATCATCTGGGGAGCCTCCCAACGCGGCGATGCTGTCTGGGGCGGTTCAGAAAAAGGATTCGTAAAATATCCGCTCTGGAATAACAAAGGGAATAAATGGATATCATTGGAAGGTGATACACCGATTAACCACGCCGGGTGGTTCTGGCACCCTGGTCAGGATGGCCGTGTCAAGTCTCCGGATGATCTTATGAAAGTTTATCTGAGCAGTGTAGGCCGCGGAGCTACGCTGATTCTCAACGTGGCCCCGAACCGCAATGGTGTGCTCGATGCTGCAGATGTGGAATCACTGCTGACCTTTGGCGCAGCTCGTCAACAATTGCTTGCAAATGACTACGCGCTCGGAGCAAAAACTCGCACCTCTGAATCCCGCGGCAAGGAATTCAACGGCTCAAAGCTCACTGACGGCGATATTGAATCGTTCTGGTGTCCCAAAGATGGCACAAAGACTGGAGAAGTAGAAATCAAACTTAAAAAGGTTTCGACATTTGATGTCATTCGTCTCCGCGAACAGATTCGTCTCGGCCAGCGAGTTGAAAGTTTCAAGGTTGAAGCAAAGGTAGACGGAAAATGGACTACTATCATAGAACCCTGGAGCTCCGGTGAAGAGACCGATTTGAATGTACGCGGAGGCAAGGGTGCCACCATCGGGACTCAGGTTCTGCGCTGGTTGCCGGCCCCTGTCACTACGGATCATCTTCGTCTGACTATTACCTCTGCCAAGGCCTGCCCGTGCATTTCTGAGTTCTCAGTGCTTCGCATGCCTTCCATGTTACCCAGACCCTCCATTTCCCGAGTGGGCGATAAGGTGACCATTACAGCAAATGGTTCATACGCCATTCATTACACAACCGACGGCAGCGCTCCAACTGCAGATTCAGAAAAGTACCACGGAGAGTTTACGTATGATGGACACGAAGCCATAAAAGCAGTATACGTCAACACAGCAGATGGAAGTGTAGGCCCTGTGGCCACCATCAACCCCGGCTATTCCAAGGCAAAGTGGGAATCTGATGCTCCCGCTGCCCACGATGATAATCCGCAGACCCATTGGGAAAAAGGTTCCGTACCTGCTTCATTTGTGGTCGACATGAAGGAATCCAGACAAATTGCTTCATTCTCCTATCTGCCTCGTCAGGATGGACAAACGGTGGGAATGACGGATCAATACAAGCTGGAACTGAGCGACGATGGTAAAAAATGGACTGAAGTTGCAGAAGGCGAATTCTCCAATCTCCGGGCAAATCCTGTAGAATTGAAAGTCAATATCGAACCCCAGGATGCCCGTTATTTCCGGTTTACCTCACGCCGTGCTCTGGATGGCAAGGCTTCCAGCGTGGCGGAAATCAGCATGTTCCCGGTAGAGGAATCGGCAAACGACAAGAACTCTCTTTCTGACAAGAAGAAAAAGGGCAAAAAAGCCAAGAAAGGCAAGAAAAAGAAGGGTAAGAAAAACAAGAAAAAGTAACTTATCATATGTGGCAATGGCATAAAACAGCACCTGCTGAGCAGGAAAATTCATGGCAGGAGCGCGTTGGCAATCTACCTGGCTGCGTCATTTCGGCCGGATTTCACGCCAGCAGAATATCGGTAGATGTTTACACGGAAACAGCAGAGGAAGCGCTGGTTCTGAAGGCCTGCTATGGGGGAACCGTAGAGGAAATGGTTACGATGGACTGGGTCGCAGCCACAGCACCTGAAAACACCCCGCCTCTGATTATTCGTGATAGAATGGTCATTTCCGCCTCTGCAGATGCATCCGTATTAGACGGGTTAAGGGAAAAATATCCCAGCCGCATCATTCTTTCATTCCCGGCGGAGCGAGCATTCGGCACGGGAAATCATGCCACAACTTCCACATGCCTGCGCATGCTCTGCGACCACGTGAAACACCTGAAACCGGGAAGCTGGACGCTGGCGGATATCGGCTGCGGCACCGGGGTTCTGGCGCTTGCCGGTCTGCGGCTCGGCGCTGCTCATGCCATCAGTTTTGATTTTGACCCCATTGCCGTCGAAGTAGCGCAGCGCAATATCGTCCGTAACGGAGGCGCAGAAAATCTAGACCTGTTCCAGGCAGATGTATTCGAATGGAGTCCCGGCCCCGGGCAGCAGGCCGATGTGGTGCTGGCGAATCTTTTCTCAACAGTGCTGCAGAAGGCATTTCCCAGATTAATCGCAGCCATGAAACCGGATGGCATACTGATTATTTCCGGTATTCTGAATACGCAGGCCTCAGAAACGCTTGAAGCCGCTGAATCTGCCGGGTTGCGCGTCATCAAAACCGTGACACGTGGTAAGTGGGCAACCGCAAAACTGATGCGGGCATGAATATCCTTGCAATAGAAACCTCCGTTCCGCAGGCTTCTCTCTGCCTTTTTGCCGGTGGCGATATAGGCTTCTGCACCAACTGGGAAGCCGAGCGCAACCACGATGCTCATTTATTTCCGGCGCTGCAGCAAGCCATGGATGTGCTGGGGCAGACGCCCCGGCTGGATTACATCCTGATTGGTGCAGGACCTGGAAGTTATGGAGGGGTCAGGGTCGCCTTAGCAGCAGGAGTAGGAATAGCCGCGGTGACGGGAGCACAGCTCGTCGCAGTGGAATCGTGGGCTCAACTTGCAGATGGTCAGGGCTGCATCGTAGCCGATGCCCGACGCGGAGGCTGGACGGTTCGCTATCCGCAGGGTAATATTGCAATCCTGACGCCAGAAGAACTGAAAGCGCTCCCCTGCCCGATCTATTCAACGGAGGCTGCCGGAAAACTGGGGCACCTGCAGCTGAAGCAATTGCAGAAAGAAGCCCTGATTCCGACAGCAGAAGGGCTCGTAAAGACATGGTTGGCTCTTTCCCCAGAGGAACGAGCAGAATCCGCAGCAAAGCCCGCTGAACCTATTTATGTGCGGCCGCCACACATAACCGCACCTATTCGCAAACCATGGGAGATATGAACAACCCGACGGAATCAATCATCCACTCGTGCCAGCGCTGTGGCGCATGCTGCCGTTGGGAAGGCAATGTGTGTCTGACTGATGACGATATCACGGCCATAGCAGCCTATCTTGGTATGGACGAGGTCGACTTTATCAATGAACTCTGCCACTTGCAGCGCAATCGCCGTGGTCTGTCTCTCATCGATGCTCCAGATGGGGCGTGCATTATGCTGAACCCCGATAACACATGCCGGATTCAGCCGGTCAAGCCTCAGCAATGCCGGGATTTTCCTCATAAGTGGAATTTCCCGGGGTGGGAAAAACGCTGCCCCGGATTCGGTAAGAACGGGACCACTGAAGCATGAAAGCCTCACGCATTCGCAAATATGTCACGTATCTCGTGCGTTCCGGACGCCGCCGAATTCTTCGCGGGCGTAGCGCGCTTGCAGCCCGGTTGAACACCGCGCCTCACCGTATTGCAGCACGCGATGAAAGCAGACGCGCCCATGCCGGCATTATTGCCGATTTATTTGCCTCCATCATGTGCCAGGTGGTGGATATCGGCGTGGATAAACTCGATACGGCCATGGATATACTCCGCCATGATTTCCCGAATGTGGAGCACATATGGCTTGCGGAGCGATTCCAGACCGCATACGAGGCGGCATACCCCCTGCCCGCCACCCTGGCACTTGCAGCAGCCGGGCGCACTGAAGAAGAACGCATCTCCCTTGCACTGGAAATCTATGCCCTTCTGCTGCGCATCGGCGGTGATCTGACTACGCCCATGCTGTTCGAGGATGTTACTTTCGGCTTGAATCTCCCCGGGGCGGCAGCCATGCTGGAAAATCTGATGTCCACCCCCGGGGCGGAAGCAGCGCATCCCATAGAAAGCATTGTATTCTCAACAGTTCCCGGAAAAAACACCGTACTTCTGCCGGAAAGCGAGTCAGATATCCGTTTCCGCGCGATTCGTTGCGTCAACTTTCTGCTCATCGTCAATGATGCAGATGCTCCTATATCCGTGCGTGGTCAGACTCTTGGAAAGGGTGGAGTTCTGCCCTTATCCGCTCGCCAGACCATTGAATTATCATCCTGTTATTTCAGTTATAAGACCATCGTCTCATTGCTGCAATTCCGCTCTACCGGGGTCAAGATGATTAATTATCTCTCGCTGGATGGTGATCAGCTTTCGTTGAGCCGCCAGCGTCCCCGTAATTGTGTGGCCAGAGTTGCTTTTGGCCTGCAAGTGGAAATCGAAGTATTGCGTCAGGATGCTGAATTTCTTCTGGAAGGGCAGCCGATTACCGTTGGAGAAAGCGTTGAAACCTCCTATTTCAATGCATTCCATGTTCACGGTCAGGGGCCATTTACATTTGTTGATCTGACAGATGTAGACACCCCGGGAAATAGTTTCCAGCTCGACCCTGGTGAACGCACCGTTCTGGTCACCAATCTGCCATACATCATCCGCCCAGATGTCTTGCGACTTACCCCGGGGCTTGCTCCGGGGGTGGTGCTTGAGGTCAGTTATTCCCGGACTACCAATACAGGAACCGTACGAGTTCTCGAAGGAAGCTCTCATTCTGTCACCGTTGGCGATATTCCGGTTCGAGCGGATGTATCACTGCGTGATGGTGATCTGATTGCGCTCAGTCAGGTTCAATTTCTCCGCTGCCGATTCTCTGCCGGTGTTTTAGAAGAAGAATCCAATCTGATTTCCTCATTGCGAGTACGAGGCCTCACTCGGGATTTTGTGCGAGCCGGTCGAGTAGTAGATAATATTGATTTCACGCTTAAAAGAGGAGAAATGGCCTGCATTCTGGGCCCGAGCGGATCGGGCAAAAGCACCTTGCTTGCCATGCTTGCCGGGCACATGGAACCCTCTTTTGGCAGCATCTTTTACAACAATGAACGCTTGACGCCACAATCTGCAAACCTCCGACGTCATATTGCCTTCATCCCCAGAGAAGATATACTGGATGAAGCTATGACTGTGCATGAGCATGTGTATCAGGCCTCTGTGGCGCGGCGCCCTCGTCTGGCGCACAATGATAGAATGCGCCGCGTTTCCACTGTGCTGAACTTTGTGGGTATCGGGCACCTGGCAGATCGTTCTGTTGGCCGGGCTGGTGAACGCACTATATCCGATGGTGAACGCACTCGCTTAAATCTGGGGCTTGATTTGACAGGCACTTCTGAGGTATTCCTGATTGATGAACCCATCAGCGGCTTGTCTTCTGCAGATGCCGAGCGCGTGATTGAAACTCTGGAGAATATGGCAGAAGGAAGAATCCTTATCTGCACTCTTCACCGCCCGGCGCAAGTGCTTCTCAATCGATTTAAGAAAGTGATGGTGCTGGATACCCACGGGCAGATGGCCTTCTGGGGCAGTCCATCGGAAATGGTGAATTATTTCCGCAATGCAGCAAGAGAATTGCGCTTGCGTATTCCACGGGAAGCCATGGCTGCAGGCGGCGCAGATTATGTGTTTGAAGTGCTGGATGCCCCATTCCGCCGAGTGGGAAGCCGCTATCGGGAAAACCCGAATCTATGGCAGGAGCGCTTCGAAAAGTATTCCTACTCTGCTAAAAAAGAAGAAAGTGCCAGCGCCGAAGCAGATTCACCCAGACGAGCCATTCCCAAAATAAAGCCACGCACACCGGTTGAATTATGGCGTTTATTCAAATTATGGGTTGCAAGGACCCTGCTTGCGCGTATCCGAAGCAGACTCGGGCTCTATGCCATGCTTATGGAGGGGCCGGTACTTGCTGCGTTGATTGCAGGAACGCTACGGGCATCGTCGGAAGCGCCTTATACATTTTATAAGTCACTTCATGTATCAGAGTACCTGTTCCTTTCTCTTGTACTGGCTATGTTTTTCGGTTTAACAGACGCCGCATGCGAAATACTGAGAGACAGGCCCCTGCTTCGCCGTGAGAGTAACTACAAACTCTTCACCACCGGATATCTGACAGCCAAAGTGATGGTGCTCACAGCCATTGCCGGGCTTCAGTGTGCTCTATATCTGCTGGTAGGCAATGCGATTCTGGGTATTCATTACATGTTCTGGGCGCATTTTGCCGTTATGATTCTCACGGCGTTTGTAGGCATAGCGCTTTCGCTCATGGTTTCTGCCTTTGTGCGAACGGATCGCGTGGCTCTTAATATCGTACCGCTGCTGCTTGTACCGCAGATTCTCCTGGCCGGAGCCTTGATTCGTTTTGAGGAGATGAATGAATTCAGCCCGAAGATTCCTGACGGCATCATACCGGCTAAGATTGATAAGCGACTTTCGAATCTCCGGCATCGCGTGGCATATCAGGATGAAATCACGCATAATATCACCAGTAAACCGGTACCCCTTATTGCCGAATTCTGCCCCTTACGTTATGCCTTTGAAATGATGTTCGTCGTGCAGACAACAGATAATCTGTGGGAAAGGCAGACCGGGCGGGTAAACCGCTTGCGCGAACAGTTGAAAGACAGTGGCTCCATAGAGGAACTGCGTTTTATACAGCGGGCTGCGCTTGCCTTCAATGGCATTGCCGCCGATGTGACCGAGGCGAAAGAAATCCTGAGACGTGTATGCAAATCCGTGTTCAAGCGAGATGAAGATATACTTGAAGATGTTCTTACCGACCAGGATGAACGCACTCAGACCCTATATGATCAGCCGGCTGAGTTCTATTTCTCCAACAGAAAACTCACTGCTCTCACCGAAGGCGTCAAGACGGCGCGTAAAGACGGGCGTACGAATGAATCGAGAGGCTTTTTCCTCGCGCCTCGCCAGGCCCGTACTTTTTCCACGCTGGATCACGAGACAGATAAAGACTCGATTTCCACGGTGGCGCGAAATGCTGTTTACCTCTTTATCATGGGAATCATTCCTATTCTGCTGGCAGGATGGGGGCTGCGGCGCATTTGCAGGGGAAAATAAGATAACTTATCTGTGTCAATCCTGCACATTTTACTTTTATCACGGATAAAATCGTTATATAATCCGCGCGTGCGCAGATGCAACAGCCGCACACTGTGATAAGAAAATGAAAATCGTTCTTGCATACTCCGGTGGTCTTGACACATCCGTGCTTCTGGTGTGGCTCAAGGAGAAGTACAATGCTGAAATTATTGCTTACTGCGCAGACGTAGGCCAGGCAGAAGAGCTCGATGGCGTTATCGAGAAAGCCTTGGCAACGGGCGCTTCCAAGTGCATTATCGGCGACCTGAAGGCTGATTTTGCAGCTAACTACATTTTCCCCATGTTCCAGGCCAACGCCGTGTACGAAGGCCGCTACCTGCTGGGCACTTCCATTGCCCGTCCCTGCATTTCCAAGGCCATGGTGGATGTCGCCATCGCAGAAGGTGCAGACGCCATTGCCCACGGTGCTACCGGCAAGGGCAACGACCAGGTCCGTTTCGAGCTTTCCATTAATGCCCTGGCCCCCCAGCTCAAGGTGATTGCCCCCTGGCGCATGAAGGAATGGCGTGACCAGTTCCCCGGCCGTGCCGAGATGATCAAGTATGCAGAGGAACACGGCATCCCGATTCGCCAGAGCATGAAGAAGCCCTACTCCATGGACCGCAACCTGCTGCACATCTCCTACGAAGCCGGCATTCTTGAGGATACCTGGTATGACGCTACCAAGGAAGAAGACCGCGGTATGTATGTGCTTTCCACGGCTCCGGAGGATGCTCCTGATGCACCCCAGTACCTGCAGTGCCTCTTCGAGAAGGGCAACATCATTGGCCTTCAGACTGAAGGTCTGGCTGATATCATGGCTGAGGTCGGCACCTCTGCTCAGGGCGAAAAAGATGGTTACACCCTGCTCGACCCGCTGGGCGTGATGCTTGTGCTCAACTACCTGGGTGGTAAGCACGGTATCGGCCGCGTGGATATCATCGAAAACCGCTTTGTGGGCATGAAGAGCCGCGGCATCTACGAGACCCCCGGTGGCACCATCCTGCTGGCAGCTCACCGCGATATCGAAACCATCACCATGGATCGCGAAGCTCAGAAGGTGCGCGATTCCCTGATTCCGGACTATGCCGCCATGGTGTACAACGGTTTCTGGTTCGCTCCCGAACGTGAGGCCATCCAGGCTCTTGTGACCAAGACTCAGGAAACAGTAAACGGCGAGGTGCGCCTCAAGCTCTATAAGGGCAATGTGATGTACGCCGGTCGCCGCAGCCCGAACAGCCTCTACAGCTACGCCATGGCCACCATGGAAGCTGATTACACCGAGGAGGATTACAATCAGGATGACGCCAGCGGCTTCATTCACCTGAATGGTCTGCGACTCAAGCAGTTCGCCCGCGTCAACGGCTAAACTTATAAACATGGGAGCCGCCTCGCCAAGCGGGGCGGCTCTTTCTTCATGTATTTATGCCCTCTTCACTTCCCAAGCTTTCTTACGTATTGCTCTCTCACAACCGGGAGAAATATATCCGGGCCGCTATCGAAAGTGCCTTTGCTCAGGATTATGAAGGGGAGCTGGAGTACATCTTCTCCGATGATTGCTCCACCGACCGCACCTTTGAAATCATCAAGGAATGCGTTGCTGCCTATAAAGGCAACCGCCGTGTAGTCGTCACCCAGACACCCAAAAATCTCCATCTCGCCGGCAACACCAACCATGCGGTGCAATTTGTGGAGTCCGATTGGGTAATCCGCGCAGATGATGATGATATTTCTCATGTGAGCCGTTGTAGTGTTATAGGTAAAGCCATAGCAGCGCATCCCGGGTGCCGTTATATTTTTACCAGGATGCAATTATTTACCGATAAAGAGGACGCGCAGATACATGCAGACAGCATGAGGCCTTTACCTGTAGACTTTCAGACCCGCGAGTTCAGCTACGGAACAGGCTGCGCAGATTCAACAGCAACCTTCGCTCAGACCGATTGTTTACACCAGGCATGGCATGCTGATATATACCGTATTTTCGGTGCGTTACCCATAGACGGTTATTATGTCGATGATGTCATCAGTCACTACCGTGCCATGACGCTGGGATCCGGTGTAAATCTCGATATCACCACTGCTTATATACGTACCGCCAGCAGCAATATGAGCAAAGGGAATGATACAGGTGGTCGCGGCTATAAAGATATCATGAAACTGGAGCAGTTCCATGATAAATACTATAACATAGTTCTATCGCCATTGAAGCAGACTCAGCAGATGTTGCAGGATTATGTTGCACCAGGAACGATGGAGCAGCTTTTTCAGGAGATTGACTTGTTCGTAAAAAAACACGAGGACTACTCTTCATTCTGGCGAAAAGGAGTTCTGAACAGGTTCAGAGTCAGTCGTAAATATTCCAGCCTGAATATATATGGATTATTACGCTGTCTGCCGATGCCGGTGTTCGCCCGGCTCCTTTCCCTTATCAGAAAGATTAAGGATAAGCACAACCACTCTCCGTCCTGATGAATCGCCCCAGAATTGCAATACTGGCTCATTTTCCCTTATCGTACCTTCAATCAGAGGGTTCGGAGCCAAAAGGGTATCACTGTGTCTGGCTGATTGTACTTCACCACCTGCTACGCTCGATTCCAGACTACGATTTTCATTGGATTGTACCAGACAAGGGCATTCAGACCGCCCGCGTTGTCAAATTCAGTAACCAGACCTTTCATCTAATACCAAAGGCTCGTTCCACGGTTGGGCTCTACACAGCCTATGCTTATGACCGATGGCAGATTCGGAAGGTCCTACAGAAACTGCAACCGGATTTGCTGCATGCCTGGGGGACAGAAGATTGTTATGGTCTGGCTGCAAGCTCGTTTTCCGGGAAAAAGATACTTTCCATACAGGGCCTACTTGTTGCTTATGCGCAGCGAGCCAGGCTTGCGCGCTTCGAGCGGCACCAGGGAGCGTTCTACGAGGCATATACCTTAAGGCGTTTTACTCATATTACCACAGAATCGCCGTGGGCGGCAGATCGCGTTCGGGAACTAAATCCTCTTGCTCATGTCAGGTGCTGGGAATATGCCATCCCGGACTCTTTTTATGAGGTGGAGCGACAGCCTTCAACAGAACCCAGCTGTATTATGGCTGGCAGCAATACTCCGGTAAAGAATGTTTCCTGCGCAATCCGAGCTTTCAGCCGGCCGGAGGTATCTCATGTCAAGCTGTATATTGCAGGAGTAAAGCCAGGGGATTATGCAGGGCTTCCTGACAATATTATTCCTCTCGGCTTCATTCCACACGAAGAAATGGCTCAGAAGTTATCTACTTCCTGGTGCCTGGTTCATCCCAGTCTGGCAGATTCATGCCCCAACATAGTAAAAGAAGCCAGGGTGATGGGAATTCCGGCCATTGTTACGCATGACTGCGGTGCCAAGCAGTACGTAATTGATGGTAAATCCGGCTTTGTGGTTAAGCCGAATGATGATGAAGCCCTTGCTAAGGCCGTACTGAGTGTGACACAAAGTGTCCAGCGGAGCATGGAAATGGGTGAGTTTGACCGAGCTCGCTGCCGCGATGCAATTTCTCAGGCAACAATGCTTCGCGGAATCAAGGAACTGTATACGAGCGTCCTCGAAGCCTGATGTCTGATTCTTATGACAAGAGTCGCATAGCTTCCTCGCGAGCCCAGGCGTCGTCTTCCAGGATGATGGGAAGCTGGCCCTGGTAATCGCGGGGGCGGGCGTTGGAAAGCACTTTCTCCACCGTTTCCCAGATGCCGGGGAATGTGAGTTTTCCATCCACAAAAGCCTGCACAGCGACTTCGTTGGCGGCGTTGTACATGGCTGGCATGGTGCCGCCCGTGAGGCCGGCCTGCCGGGCAAGTGTGAGCGCGGGGAAATCATCCCAGCGCGGTGCTTCAAACTTCAGGCTGCCAATCTGCGCCAGATTCAGGTGCGGCAGAGAATTCGGCAGTCTCTCCGGCCATGTCACCGCATACTGGATGGGGAAACACATATCGCTGCTGCTCAGCTGGGCCAGGATAGAGCCATCCACGAATTCAACCAGTGAATGCACAATGCTCTGAGGGTGTACAATGACATCCACCCGCTCCATGGGAATATCAAAGAGCCAGCGGGCCTCAATCATCTCCAGCCCCTTATTGAACATCGTGGCGCTGTCGATGGTAATCTTGCGCCCCATCTGCCAGGTGGGGTGCTTGAGCGCCTGTTCCAGGGTTACCGCAGCCAGTTGTTCTCGCGGCGTGTTGCGGAATGGGCCGCCGCTGGCCGTCAGAATCAGGCGGCTGATCTGTCCTGCACCACCGTGGTTGCCCTGCAAGCACTGGTAAATGGCATTGTGTTCGCTATCCACCGGCAGCACGTTGATACCCTTCGCCTTGGCGCGGTTCATCACGACTTCTCCGGCCATCACCAGAATCTCCTTCGAGGCAATCGCGAGGTCCTTGCCTGCTTCAATAGCCTCCAGCGTGGGTTTCAGGCCATCCGTTCCGATGATGGAAACCAGCACCATATCGGCACAATCCAAAGTAGCCAACTGGCAAAGGCCGTCCAGCCCGGCATACACCTGCACACCGGCAGGAAGAAGCCGCTGCAGCTCGGCAACCCTGGCGCTGTCGTAGATACACACATGCTGCACGCCGAACTCGCGTGCCTGCTCAGCCAGTTTATGCACATTGCTGTGAGCGGCCAGTGCCACCACTTCCATGCGCTCCGGAATATCACGCGCCACCTTGAGTGCGCTGGTGCCGATACTGCCGGTAGAGCCGAGAATAACCACGCGTTTCTTCATAACGAGCAGTATTCTACTCTCTCATTCTCACAAAATCAAGCCAAATGGGGCGATTTAGCTTGCCAATCGGCTGGCTTGGGTGTACTCTCGCTGTGCCGTCCGGGTCCGGGTGGTCGCTGCAGGTAACCAATCCTGTAGAGGAAAGTCCGGACATCACAAGGCAGCGTGTCCTGTGAAAGCAGGAGACACCCGGAGCCAATGCCGGGTGGCCGGAAAGTGCCACAGAAAACAAACCGCCCGCAAGGGTAAGGGTGAAAAGGTGGGGTAAGAGCCCACCGCTCCGAAGGTAACGACGGAGGCACGGAAAACCCCGCGCGATGCAAGACAAACAGGGAAAGGGTCGCCTGCCCG
>JAZLDD010000014.1:0-73768 GCA_045614585.1 Akkermansia sp.
GTGGTGAACGGCGGCGTGAAGGACAACTTCTGGATGATGGGCGAGACCGGCCCCTGCGGCCCCTGCTCGGAGCTGCACGTGGACCTGACCCCCGAGGGCGACACCCAGGGCCGCCTGGTGAATGGCGACAGCGACAAGTGCATTGAAATCTGGAACCTCGTGTTCATTCAGTACAACGCCGAGAGCGATGGCACTTTCCGCCCGCTGCCGGCCTGCCATGTGGACACCGGCATGGGCTTCGAACGCGCCTGCGCCATGATCCAGTGCACCAAGGGCTCCACCGATTTCTCCCGCCGCGCCTCCAACTCCAGCACGGACGTCTTCCGCCCGATTTTCAGCCGCACCGAGGAGATTTCCGGCCGCAAGTATGTGGACACCTACCCGCAGGATGCCACCCCCGAGCAGAAGGAAACGCTGCGTGAGAGCGTGGCTTTCCGCGTGATTGCCGACCACATCCGCACGCTGAGCTTCTCTATTGCCGACGGCATTCTGCCCGGCAACAACGGTCGCAACTATGTGCTGCGCCGCATTCTGCGCCGCGCCGTGCGCTATGGCCGCACCCTGGGTCTCGAAAAGCCTTTCCTCTCTGAGCTGGTGGACACACTGGCCGGTGAGATGGGGCGCGTTTTCCCCGAGCTGGTGGGCCGCAAGAACACCATCAAGGAAGTGCTGCTGCGTGAGGAAACCAGCTTCAACGAGACGCTGGACCGCGGTCTGGAGCTTTTCGATAAGGAAGTGGCTGCCAGCGGCAAGGTTTCCGGCGATTTCGCCTTCAAGCTGTACGATACCTACGGTTTCCCGATTGACCTGACCGCCCTCATGGCCCGCGAGCGTGGGCTCGAGGTGGACACAGAGCGCTTCGATGCCCTCATGGAGGAGCAGCGCCAGCGCGCCAAGGCTGCCCAGAAGAAGCAGGTGGTGCGTGCTCTGGACCTCAAGACAGAGCAGGTGACTGAGTTCACCGGCTACACCGAGGACTCCACCACTGCCACTGTGACTGAGGTGCACGAGGCCGATGGCATCCTCTTCGTCATTACCGACAAGACTCCCTTCTACGCCGAAATGGGTGGTCAGATGAGCGATGGCGGCACCCTCTCTGTGGGTGGCGACAGCTGCCCCGTGATTGGTGTGCAGCAGATTGGCCAGGCCCGCGCCCACCTCATCTCCGTGGCTGATGGTGTGACCCCCGCCGTAGGTGATACCGTGGAGCTGCAGCTGGATGTGGAGCGCCGCCGCGCCCTGGAATCCCACCACAGCGCCACGCACTTGCTGCACAAGGCACTGCGCACGCTGGTGAGCGAGGATATCGCCCAGCAGGGCTCTCTGGTGGATGCCGACCGCCTGCGTTTCGACGTGAACAGTGGCGCTATTTCCAAGGCTGACCTTCGCCGCGTGGAGGTGCTGGTGAATCAGTGGATTGGCGAGAACATGCCCGTGGTCTGCAACGAGTACCCGATGACCGAAATTAAGAAGCATCCGGAAATCTGCCAGTTCTTCGGCGATAAATACGGTGATGTGGTGCGCCTGGTGCAGATGGGTGGTGAAGCCGATGCTTTCAATGGTGTCTCCATGGAACTCTGCGGTGGTACGCATGCCGCCACCACTGGTCAGCTTGGTTTCTTCAAAATCAAGAGCGAAGGCGCCATCGCCAGCGGTGTGCGTCGTATCGAAGCAGCTACCGGTGCCGCTGCCTACGCCGTGGTGCAGGATATGGTCTCCTCCCGTCTGCCCGAGAGCAAGGAAATGCTCGACAAGCTCAACGAGGCTAATAGCAAGCTGGCCGACCTGGGTCAGGCTATTGTGCCCGTTCCCTCCAATGATGCCAAGCCCGCCCAGAAGCTGCGCGAGGCCAAGGATATCGCCACCATCAACGCCCTGCTGGATGACTACAACGCCTACTGTGATAAACTGAAGGAAGCCGCTATCGAAGCTGAGAAACAGCTGAAGAAGGCTCAGGTGGCAGCCGCGGCCGGTGCTGCAGACGCATTGCTGGCAGAGCAGCTGACTGGCGGTAATGTGGTGATTTGCGCCGAAGGGGGTAACGAATTGCTCACCGAGCTCTTCAACGGCCTCAAGAAGCGCCATTATGCTGCAGCTGCTTTCCTGGTGTGCGATGACGGTGCCAGTCTCTCCCTGGGAGCCTACTGTGGCGATGCTGCGCAGGCTGCTGGTCTGAAGGCCGGTGACCTCATCCGCACTCTGGCCCCCATCGTGGGTGGTAAGGGCGGCGGCAAGGCCGATATGGCACGCGGCTCCGGCAAGGAACTCGCTGCCAAGGCTGAACTGCTGGCCAAGGCTGCCGAAGCTCTTTCCTGAATACAAACTTACTTAACCAATAGAAACTAAATATATGTCTACTCCCCAGCCCCCGGTGTATCCGGATGAACCAAAGATTCCGGTGCTGCCTAATCTGCTGACAGCCGGTAACCTGCTGTGCGGCTTCTTCGCTATCCTTACCATCTTTGAGGGTATGAAGTTTCCGTCCGGCACAGAAGAGGCGTTTGTGCATTATCAGAATGCCACGTATCTCATCTTTGCTGCGTGCATATTCGACCTGCTGGATGGTCGCGTAGCCCGCATGTGCAAGAGTGATGGCCCCTTTGGCCGTGAGTTTGACTCCATCGCCGATGTGGTTTCCTTCGGCATTGCTCCCTCCATGTTGCTGGCTCAGGCTGTGCTGTTCAACCTGGAGATACCCTACCTGGGTTGGGGTATTGCGGTGCTTTATCTTCTGTGCGCAGCTCTGCGTCTGGCTCGTTTCAACTGCATGGCTGCCGCTCCCAAGAAGCCGAACCAGAGCATGGATTTCGTGGGGCTTCCCGTTCCCATGGCGGCTGGTGCCGTGGTGAGCACCATGTACCTGGTGATTGATCTGACGGCTAATCGCGGTCTCGTCATTCCCCCGGTGTGGCAGTATGTGATGGCTGCCGTCATGGCGGTGGTGGCGGTGCTGATGATGAGCCGCGTCATCTACCCCAGCTTCAAACATGTGAATTTTGAAAAGCGCGGCACGGCCATGGCTATCCTGATGGCTGTTATCGTCATCTGCGCGTTCATCTTCTTCCCCTGGATTGCGCCCGCCTTTGTGTTTGTGTGCTATCTGGGATATGGACTGGTGGTGCGGCCGTTTCTGACCCGCCGTATGCGCCGTGTGCTCGAGGTTGCTGATGATGACGACCAGGTGTAAATCTTAAAAATCAGAAATATGCCGTCTGCACGCATTCAATGGATTGATTTCTGCCGCGTGTGGACGGCATTTTTCGTGGTGCTGCGCCATGTGGACCGCCCGTATGGCAGCTTCAACTACATCATCGATTTATTTAACTACCGCAGTCTGATTTTCTTTTTCTTTCTGGCCGCGGGTTATTTCACGCATAAGGCTGCAGCGGGGCAGTGGCTGGACTGGAAACGCGCCCGCACCCTGCTGGTGCCATTCATTTTCTGGACGGCGGTGGCATCTATTCTGCTGCTGCAACCCATGATGCATTGGAACCAGACTCTGGCAGGAGATTTCAGCTGGTTCAAGTGGGAGCTGGTACCCCGGGAAATGGGACTGCTTAACTGGTGTTACTGGGATTTTGACAACGTACCGCTGTGGTTCCTGCGCACGCTGATTCTGCTGGCGTTGTTCAGCCCGCTGCTGCAGCGCTTGCCCTCCAAGGTGCTGCTGGTGCTGGTGCTGCTCAGTTTTGCCTGCAGTGATGTGTTCTGCGCCCGCGATGCTGAGACGGCGGCCAGTCATAAGTCCTGGAAAGTAGGGTGGCTGCCTTTCCGCCTCTATGAGAGTATTCTGGCGCTGGGGTTCTATTCGCTTGGGTTGTGGATTCGGCGCTATGCGGATTTTACCCGGTTTACGGCCTTCGTGCGCAGTTATGCCTGGGCTCCAGTGCTGGCTGCATTGCTCTTGCTGCCTGCAGTATATTTATTTGGCTTTTATCCGCCCGTGCAGAGCAGTGCACTGGTGCTGCTGGGGGTGAGCTGCACCATGGGTATCGGCGCGCTGTGTGAGCAGTATCTGCCTCGTTTCTGCGCGGCGGTCGTCTCTCTGGCTCCCGCTGCCTTTTTCATTTATGTGACGCACTACATCGTGTTGCATGCACTTCGCCTTGCCCTCACCGGTTCGTATGGCGGCGCATTCACTGAAACGCAGTGCCTGTACATGCCACTGCTTATCCTGGCCATATGCTGCGGGGTGTTTTTCCTGCTGCGCCGTCTGTTCCCGGGAGCCATGAGATGGCTGGCTCTCTGCCGGTGATGAAGAAAGCTCCGACCGCAGCGCGGACGGAGCTTGAAAAAAGGGAACTGTTTCAGCTTTGTTATCTCTTTTTGCCGCTGCCGGAGGCGTAAACCTTGATGTATTGATCTGCGGAAATGCCCATGTGGGAATCCGGTGCCAGGCGTTTCATTTCCATGACAGCGCTCTTCAGCTGGGTGTCGCTGGCTCCGCTGCGGCGCAGCGTGCCGATGATGACGGCATGAATCACCTGTTTCTGTTCCGGCGTATACGCCTGATCTTTCAGCATAGCCTGCATTTCCCGGATTGTTTTATCCGTGCTAAGCTCCAATCCGCCATCGCTTGCTTTGCCGCAGTACTTCTGAGAGAAGCCGTAATAATCGAAATTCATGCGTCTCACCATACCGGATTCATCTTGTGGGTCTGCAGCTCTTATCATGTCCCGTGCGCCTCTGGGGTGCTCGATTCCTTTGACCTCGCAGGCTTCTGCTATTAATTTGGCCTTTTCTGCGCCAGAAGCATTCGCCGCTTTGGCCATGATTTCTTCCTGCGCTTTCTTGGCATCGAGCTTGGTTTTGATTTCAGCCGCTATTTCAGCCATGGTGCCTTTCAGGAAGCTTGTTCCCTGCACCCGGGCATAGAGGTAGCCGCTTTTGTCGTACATGAGAATGCACGGGTATGTCTCCATGGAGCTGGCGCTCGGTTCGGACAGGCTTCCCCATACAGCCGATTGGGCTGAGCGCTCCTCACCCGTGGCGTACTGGTAAAACGGTGCCAGGATTAATCCTGCGTTGCCTGCCGCTTTCTGGATTTCAGGGGATTCAATGACCTTTTTGCAGAAAGGTTCGCTGAAGCGGTCCCATCCTTTGGCGTAGACCACCAGCATGTAGCCATCGTCAGTGGCTGCTTTTGCGGCTTCCTGCTGGGTGGCGTACACTGTGCCGGCCTTCCCCGGGAGCGGGGCCACCGCGCACAATGCCACCATCATCATGAAAAGTGTTTTCTTCATATCTATTATGCGTAAAATCAGAGGTTATGCGCCATCGCGTCCGTAGCAGTATATGCCGTACAAGTGGAAGAAATCAGGCCCGCCCTTGCGCAGAATACGCACAAATCGTGCCGGCATTTCGGGGAATTCGACCTTGTTGACCTGCTGGGTGCACTCACCCAGGTCTTTGCTGGCGTTCTGCCAGGTCAGGCCATCGCTGGATACTTGCACTATCATGTTGTGGAGTCGCTGGTGATTACCGCCACTGGTCACAATAATCACGCCATTTACATAGCTGGGTTTGGGCAGCATGACCGTAGCCCATGCGTCCTCATCGTTACCGGTATGGAAACGACCGCCGGAGGGTCTCAGCACACCCCAGTGAGATACTGGCGAATCGTGGTTACAGGTGGAACTGGTCATGAGCAGCCCTTCTTCAGAAAGAAGCTTGCCCGGCAGTGCTTCGAATTCCGGCATGTTAATTTTATCTGCGGAGTCGGAAGCGTTTGAACCCAGACGCTGGAATGTAGCAATGTCCTTAGCCTTGGCTGCAGCCAGAATCATGGCGCCTGTAGCACCTGCGTTGCCGCTGCCGCCCATGGCTCCCACGCCGGTTTTGGCTATTGTCTTGCTCAGTTCAGTGATTGTCTTGCCTTGTGAACCTCCTATGCCTTTGCCCATTTCGTCTGCCCAGCCCATCATGACCGGTACATAGTCTGCCTTCGCAGCCAGGTTGTGCATCATCATCTGGAATACGGGAATAGCGCGCTCCGGTGCGGGCGGGGGAATCTCCTTGCCGTCTGGGGGCGGCTGGTAGGCCAGCAGCTCAATCTGACGACGAGCGAATTTTTCGATGCGCCAGCGCTCCGGTCCCATCTTGTCTACGTTGTTCCAGAATACGTGGAACCGGGTCATGAGGTCTTTGACAGGCATTTTGGCTGCCATCATCTTGGGATACACCCAGGAAGCCAGGAATTCTGAAACCACTTCGGGGTACCGCGTGGCCAGGGTGTAGCACATGTTGTCCTGCAGGTTGCTCAGCCGCTTCATGTCTTTTGCCGAACTGGCGGAAAGGTAGTTGTTGTATTCCTGCCAGGCTGCGATGTTGATAGGCTGAGCGCTGGTGGCATCCTGGAAAAAGGCAACGGCCTGTTTGTCTTTCTTGGTGTTGGCAGCATGGTGTGCCAGCACACGATAGACGTTGGAGGCATGAGTATCGTCATCCAGCTTGGTGTACAGCTCTGAGCCCAGGTGCAGGGAGGAGAAAGCACTCCACATGTTGAGCACCGGTTGCCAGTGCAGCCCGCGTTCCCAGCTTACCGTGTTGCCGGGTACCCATCTTCCGTTCAGCCAGAGCACATAGGCGCAGTGCCCGGGCTCACCGCAGGTCAGTGCCGGCACGCCATTTGCAACGGCGGAAAATGCGCCGAAGTGCGAAATGCCGCCGCATACGCAACCTACGTAGAGTGATTTGGTGAAGAAGTTATCACCGTACACATGATCCCAGGGTCTGTAGTAATCTGCCCCGTGAATACTGTCGCCATACAGGTTATAAAGGCGGTAGCCGTTGCGGTGCGGGGCTCCCATGTAGCGCTCGGCAGACACGTGCACGTTGTCCAGTGCCCATTCCAGGCTCTTTCGTTCACCTGCAATATGGTCACCCTTGCAGCCGCAGACTATACGGCGCAGATACATGGGCATTGTGTCGAAAAGTACGTTGAGACGCCCTTCCTTCCATTTTTCGATGTAGTAATCCGCGCGGATGAGCGCTTTATCAAAATCCCAGTTGTATCTGGCAAACTCTATGCCCACAGCCGTTGCAATATCGCGCACTGTTTTGTCTTTGTAGACATCGGGGTGCTTCTTGGCAATGGTGGCAATGATGTGAAGCGCACGCCCGGGGGCAACGCAGGGCCCGGAGAAGCAGATATTCTCCATCCATTCCAGATTGCTGGTCACCTGCTTGAGCACGGTGCGCCCATCCCGGTGCTGGCTGAGTTCCTTGAGCGTCCAGGGCATGTTCTTGAGCGTCGCTTCCAGTGTCTTGATGCTGGCTTTTTTTGCTCTGATAGCGGCCGCAAAGGCTACGCGTTCCTTCCCTCGCAAGGTCTTCAGCTTTTCATTGTCTCTCTCGAGTTCCTCCGGAATCCGGTTGATAGCATCTTCGAGCTTCTTACGGCTGTTTTGTGCCATATCCGGCGGGGTCATGCGGTCATATTGGGCCAGCATGAATTGTGCCACCATGAGCCGGTGTTTCGGACTTTCGATGAATTTGAGCACATGTTCCGGCGTGGTACCCTTGAGAGCATTCATGATGCCGCTGGCCAGCGTGCGCTGGGCAGCCTCGGGATTTCCCCACCCCGGTATATTCTGGGAAATGTAGTTGCCATCGTTTTCGGCTTTCTTTTTATCGTCCTTTTTACCAGACTTACCAGCCTTTTTCTTTGGCGCTTCAGCTTTTTCCTCTTTCGCTTCAGCCTGGGGGGTGCTTTCCTCCTCTTCCTGAGCGTTGCAGAATGAGCTCAGGCACAGCGGCAGAGCCAGTGCCAGCGAAAGGATGTTTAAAAATGTTCGACTTTTCATTGCCACGCTGATACTCTACCCTGTATAGCCTCCAGAGTCAATCCCAAAATAGCTTTTGCCGCCCCGGTGAGTGAGTTTTGCAAATTGCAGCGGGGGGCGGAAATGTAAAAAAAGAGGGGCAGGTGTAGTGGCGGCGTGCGCCTTGCTTTCAGAGCTGCACAGAGCGCTGGCGCAGGAGGTGGTCGCAGAGCACGAGCCAGGCCATGGCTTCCACCACGGGCACAGCCCGGGGAAGTACGCAGGCATCGTGGCGGCCTTTGCCGCGGAGCGTGGCGGCCTGGTGAGCATCATTCACCGTTTCCTGCTCCAGCATGAGCGTGGCCGTGGGCTTGAACGCGAGGCGCAGGTTGATGTGTTCGCCGTTGGAAATGCCTCCCTGAATGCCGCCGGAGTTGTTGGTGCGGGTGCGGACCCGGTCCCCCTCCATGAAGAAGGGATCGTTGTGCTCGCTGCCGCGGAGCAGGGGGGCAGCAAAGCCGCTGCCGACTTCAAAACCCTTGCATGCCGGAATGCTGAGCATGGCGTGTCCCAGGGTGGCTTCCAGTTTGTCAAAAACGGGATCGCCCAGCCCGGCCGGGGCATTGCGTATCGTACAGGCCACTATGCCGCCTAGCGAATCCCCGGCATTTCTTGCTTCGCGGATGGCTGCTGCCATCTGTTCAGCGGTGGCGGCATCTGCCGTGCGCACAATGTTGCTTTCTACGGTGGCAGCATTGACTTCTGCCGCCGGTGTGGGGCAAATTATGGTGTGAACCTGCTGCACCCAGGCTATGACTTCCAGCTGGGGACAGAGAGTGCGAGCCACGGCCCGTGCCACGGCTCCGGCTGCCACCCGTCCTATGGTTTCGCGGGCGCTGGCGCGGCCACCGCCGGCCCAGGCGCGGATGCCGTATTTGGCATCATAGCAGTAGTCTGCGTGAGACGGCCGGTAGGTATGCTGCATCTCATCGTATGCGGAGGAACGGTGGTCCTTGTTGCGTACAGAGAGCGCAATGGGCGTGCCCAGGGTGAGTCCGTCCAGCACACCGGAAAGAATTTCCACACTGTCGGCTTCGTTGCGTGGGGTCACGATGTCACTCTGACCAGGACGCCGGCGATCCAGTTCTGCCTGAATGTCTTCGCGGGTGAGCGGAATGCGCGCCGGGCAGCCATCAATAACCACGCCGACACCTGCACCGTGAGATTCACCCCAGGTGCTTATTTTGAAAATGGAACCGAATGAACTGGACATAGAAATGCTGAGCCGGATGATACATGATGCGCCGCAGAAATGCAAGACTTCATTCTGCTGCGACAGGCTGTGGTCACCATGTGGTTCAGGTGGGCAGAAGCAGGCTCACCGGGTTGTACAGCAGCTCGCCCAGACGCGCTGCAATCCGGTTTGCTTCCGCTGCGGGAATCGTGGTGGATATGTACAGCGTATAGGGAAGGTCAAAGTTGCTGGGTGCCTCACCCCCTGCGCGGATGTCTAATTTCGGGCTTCTGCCGCGGGCCACGAATCCGAATGCGGGGCGTTTGCCGCTGGCAAGGAAGTCGGCCACCTGTTTCCGCGTGGTGGCGGAATCGCACACGGCAATATGAGGGGTGAAATTTTCCGGTATCCCGACGCTGGCGCGCTGGGCTTCGCGAGCCAGGCGGTATATGCTTTTGCCGGCAGCATCGTTGATGGCTACTACCTTGTTGCCGACTTCTGCAAACAGGAGCACATCCACCTTGCCGTCGGGGCTTATCCACGCCGGTGAGCTGGTGCAGGCTTTCACTACGGCTCGTACCAGGTAGTCAAAGAGCGAGTATCGCTGCTCCAGCAGTTTTTCGCATTGAACGGCTATAGGAAGGCTGATACGGGCCAGCGCGGCCATATTCACCTCCTGGTCATACACGTAGTAGCCGTCTATTTCCGGGCGTGTGGGCGACATGGCAAAATCATTTACCACAGTTTTGCCGCGGCTGCTGAGTGTGGTGGCAGGGGGAACCACATCCGCCGCCATGATGCGGCCTCGCGGTCCGCTGCCTTGCAATCTGGCCGGGTCGATTCCCTGTTTCTGGCACAGTTTCCGGGCGAGGGGGGATATAAGCATGGTGGTGATGTGGCTGGTGGGTATTGAAAATGGTGCGGGGTGCCGAAGCACCCCGCTGAATAGTGATGTTTATCAGGCCTGGTAGCGGAGCTCGCCGTCAATAATGGTCATGACGGTATCGTACTCTGCATTCAGCACGACCATGTCTGCCGTGTAGCCGGGGGCAATCTTGCCGAGATCATGCAGCCCGAGGCTCTGAGCCTGGTTCCAGGAGGTGGCTTTCACCAGCTCGCAGAGCGGCTTGCCGGTGAGCTCCTGCACGTTCTTGAGTCCCTTGGCATAGCGCAGGGTGGAACCGGCCAGGTTGCCGCTTACCAGGCGAGCCACGCCGCCCTTCACGATGATGGGAAGACCACCCAGCTGGCCGGGGCCGTCAGGCATCCAGGAGCAGGCCAGGGAGTCGGTAATCATAATCATCTGGTCGATGCTCTTGTTGGTGAAAGTCAGCTTGAGCATATCCTCGCAAAGGTGAATCTTATCGCAGATGATTTCGATTTTCACATCCTTATCCAGCATGCCGGAGCCCACGAGGCCGATTTCGCGGTGGTGCTGGGGGCTCATCTGGTTGCAGAAGTGGGTGAGGTGCTTCAGACCGGCAGCCTTGGCTTTCTTGAAATCTGCGTACGAGGCTGCGGAGTGACCGGCGGAGCAGGTGATACCGGCTGCTGTGGCCTTGTTGATGAAATCAATGGAACCGGGCATTTCCGGAGCCATGGAGATGAGCAGCACCGGGTAGATATCATTCAGCATGGCCACTTCATCATAATCTGCAGGGCGCACGAAAGCCGGATTCTGGGCGCCGCACTGCTTCGGGTTGATGTAGGGCCCCTCCAGATGCACACCCGGGGTCTTGGAACCATTCGGGCTGGCGGCATATTCCTTCACAACGGTGCACACATCTGCCAGGGTTTTGGTACCCAGGGTCAGGGTGGTGGGCAGCCAGGTGGTCACGCCTTCCTTCATCTTGCAGTCGGCAATCGTGCGGATACTTTCCACCGTGCAGTCGCAGGTGTCGCAGCCGCCGGCACCGTGGGAGTGGATATCAATGAAGCCGGGCATGAGCATGTTGCCGCCGGCATCAATGGTTTTATCGGCTTCTGCGGTTTCTCCAGGCTG
Source organism: Akkermansia sp. (assembly GCA_045614585.1). Lineage (GTDB taxonomy): Bacteria > Verrucomicrobiota > Verrucomicrobiia > Verrucomicrobiales > Akkermansiaceae > Akkermansia. The sequence goes on from JAZLDD010000014.1 coordinate 11,000, forward strand.
CAGTACAGCGATAATCTTGCTGCCTTCCACGAGAACGGAGCCTCCGGGAAGATCAATGCCGGGGGAAATGATATGGGCGTTCGTGATGAGTGTCTTCATATGCAATGTCTTATTTAAGATGTCAGCCAGCAGTGTATGAAAATCCTGCTGCTCATGAGGTGATTTTACCTGTATCTGTATGCCGATGCAAGGCAAAAGAAAAGGTGTTTCGTTTTTTTTGTTGAGCCTGCACTGATAATATGGTAGTCTGCTGGATGGATTATGAAACTGCGTCTCCCCCATCATTTGCTGCGCCCCCTGGTAGTCATGGCTGGTCTGGCTACCTCCCAGGCAGCTATTCAGCACCAGGATGTCTCGCATCTCACTTATGTGGATTTTGCATCGAATGCCGGTCGCTATGCCACCGGCGCGACTAATGAGCTGCTGGATTACATTCGCCAGCGCGATGGCGGGGTGAAGATAGAGTACACCAGCGGGGCTGAGGCCCGTGTGCTGCCCCATGGTATGCCCGGGTTTGATAGCGTAGTGGATATGGGCAACGGTACCCTGATTAATCACAATTATCTGGTCACCGTGAAACACAATGCCACCTTGAATCCTACTTTCGGCGCTAATAAATACGGGGTTGGTGCGCAGAATGCCATCATCTACAAAGGTATAGAGGAGGATGGTGTATACAAGACTTTCGTGCTCGATGCCCCACAGGCGGATTATAAACTGGTGCGCCTGAGCAAACTGGTCACAGATGCCGAATCGGCTGCTATGTACAGACCAGAGTACATTGACGGCAAGACCAATATGCTGTATCACCTGGTCTACCGCGTTGGTGGTGGTGAACACTGGTTGAAGGACTATCAGGGAAATCACACCGTCATCAGCTCCGGCGGCGGCTATTGTATTGGTGGCGTGGGCACGGTGACTTACTGGGAGGATAAAACCGCTGCCGGTGCGGCAGAGGACTACAAATATGCCTATGTCAAAGGTAAGGAATCATGGGGGCAGAACGGTTTTTCTGCCGAAACTCCCTTGCCTTTCGGTTCCGTGGGGGGCGATTCCGGCAGCCCCTATTTTGTGTGGAATAATGCGACCTCCGGTTTTGAACTGCTCATGGCGCATTCCGGGAGCTACTATTCCGGTGAAACTATGGTCGCCGAGGCTGCACCGGAGTGGACCCTGAACACCATGGAGCAGTTCAATGTGCGCGTGAATATGAAACACACGGATGGCACTGTGCAGATATGCGGTGTGGGTGAGCCGGAGGGTAAAGGCGAAACCAGCTCCGACGTGATAAACGGCACCACCATAGAGGTGGCGTCCGGCCGGGGGTATCTGTATCAGGGAAATGACACAACCGTGACCGATGCCGGCGGAAATGCCGTATCCTACACCGGGGTGCCGGAAGGCATGTATACCTGGAAATCTCTTTCCGGATTGAAAAACAATGATGCCTGGTATACCTATGGCAATGAGTACCTGAATGCCACAGAAAGTGTGTGGGTGGATGGCGATAAGAACGTCAACGTTGCGACCGGTCTGACTTATGCCAAGCTGTATCAGACTCAGAATCTGGTGTTTGAATCCGATACGGATAATGCTTCCTATGCCATTAAAGTGACAAAGGATACGGACATGGGGGTGGGGTATCTGCATTTCACCTCAGATAAAGAGCGTGGTGTTCAGTTCACGCTCAGTTCCGATAATGGTACACAGATTCATTCTGCCGGTTATGTGGTGGATGCCGGCGTGCAGGTCAATGTGCAGCTGCGCAATGCTGATGCCGGCTATATGCGAGAGTGGCGCAAGGTGGGCGAGGGTACACTCCATATCTGCGGCGAGGGCAAGAATGAGATTTTCCTGAATGTGGGCGGCAAGGGAACCACGCTGCTCAACCAGCGGGATGGCTATGCTGCTTACAATGTGCTGGTGAATACCGGCTCAACCCTGAAGATTGCAAATACCGGTCAGATTGCCCGTGACCTGACTTTCGGTAATGGCGGCGGTGTGCTGGATATGAACGGCAACAGCATGGATTGGTATGCCACCGGCGGCGAGCCTCGCGAAGGGGTTTTCACCATCCGGGCGCTTACGGAGGAGGCGGTCATTTCCAACTCTTCGGCGCAGCAGGCGGTGCTCACCTATAAACAGGGGGAAACCACAAGTTTTGCCGGCTCCTTTATTGATTCAGAGGATAGTTCACTGGGCATTGTCTACGCTGGTGGCGGTACCTGGGTGCTCAACAGTATCCGCACCAGCCTGACTCACAAAGACAGTTCTCTGACCGTGGCTACCGGCACTGTGAAGCTGGCCGGCACGCTCACCGCGCATGGCTATGGCGCACAGTATACCCAAACCACCGCAGATTTTGACACTCGCGCGAATGACTGGCACTATGCAGATGCCACCATGAATGTAAAAGTGAATGCTGGTGCCACATTTGAGCTGGAAAGCCACGCCCGCCTCACCGGAACAGTGACGGTGGAGAGCGGTGGTAAGTACATCATGCACGAAGGCGTGCAGAACGCCATGGAGTATATCGAGGGTGGCGAAAAACTGGAATCAACAGCGGCCATTTCAGCCTACTACGGCCACAAGGGCGACGTGAAGCTGGCAGAGACCGCCACGCTTTCCTGGCAGTTCGGCAGTAGTGAGGTTGCCTCGCTGCGAGGCAATTCTGCAGATGGCGGCACCATGGCCGGCATAGAATCCACCATCAGCTCCGGGACTCAGCTGAAACTGGCTGCGGCCAAGGATGAGCCGGGGCGCATTTCTGCTGCTCTGCTCTCCCTGCAGGACGGGGTAAGCCTGGAGCTTTGCGAGCTGTATCTGGCGTCCGGCAGCAGCATTGCTATCAATTCCGGTCAGGCTTTTGTGGATATGCAGGATACGACCGTGGCGGTAGATGCCGGCAACTCAGTCCTGACTCGCGGAAGTCTGGAATCTGCCCTCACGCTGAATATGTACGGGGCCTCAGAGCCCCAGCTTCTCGTGGCAGCCGGTACTGCTGTGCTGGACATTGAGTCCACCTCCATTGACGGCAAGGTGCGCCTGACCGGTAGCCTTCTGGTGCTGGATTTCTCGGAGCTTTCGGAACCGCTGGGGGGACTCGTGCGTTTCCACTTCGGCGAGTCCGTCAGTTTTGATTCCCCGGAATCCATGACAATTCAGGGCGTTTATGCCGGCGGTACAGCCGTGGGCTACTACAATCCCGCGCAGGTCGGCTTTGTGTATTTCCATATTCCGGAGCCCGCCACCAGCGCTCTGGGGCTGCTGGCCCTGGCTGGTCTGGCGCTTCGCCGCCGCCGGGCATGAGCTGCCCGGTTGTGCGGGAAGGGTGATGGAAGGGGAATCAGGGTTCAGGTGCCCAGCCCTCGGCCATGAGCTTGTCGTAAAGCTTCCGGGCTTCATCTTTCAAATCCAGAGCAGCCATGCGCACGTAGCGCTCGGCCAGAGCGGGATCGGCGGTCTGCTTATTGCCCCCCTTGGCGGTGAGATAAGCCAGGTATACATACGCGCGCTTCTGCCCTAGTGCTGCGGCTTCCTGCAGCAGTTTGCAGGCGGCTTTTGTATCGCCCGGCATCCCCAGGCCTTCGTGCTGGGCATAGGCCAGCATGATGACAGCGTGCGGCACTCCGGCATTGGCTGCCACATTCAGGTAGAAAAGCCCCTTGCGGGTGTCCTGCGGAATCCCGAGCCCGCGCAGCAGCATGATACCGGCGGCCGTGCCGCAGGTGGGGTTGTCGGCCAGTGCTCCGTTGTCAAAATGCCGGAACGCGCGCTCCTTGTCCTGGGGGATTCCGCATTTGCCGTGATAATTCACACTGCCCAGCCAGAAACTGGCAGAGGTATTGCCCATCATGGCGGCCAGTTTGATGAAAGCGCGGCCCGCGGTATCATTGTGCTCCACCCCGGCTTCTTTCAGCACCGGATTATCGGGGTTGCCATCTGTCATGGCGGAGCCCATGGCAAAAAGCGCATCAGCGCTGTGCAGTCGCACTGCTTCCTTGAGCAGGGCATAGCTTTCTTTCGGTGCCTTGCCGGAGCTGAGCGCCGAGAGCGCATACAGGGCTTCCGGGTTGCCTTTTTCTGCAGCCTGGCGCAGCATGCCTATCTGCTCTGCCGCGGTGGGGGCGGTGCCGGCCAGGTAGTAGAGCACATGGTGATTTCCCCGGTTGATTTCAGCGGCCACCTCCGGGCGCTCCTTGTCTTCCCATGATTTCAGGCGCCCATTCATCTGCAGCCATTTGAAGCGTGGTATCATATTACCGCTCCGGCAGGCATCGAATATGTATTTATCGGCGGACTCCTCGTCCTTCTCGGTGCCGATACCCATCTTCATGCACATGCACACATTGATTTTTGCGGCATCGTAGCCGGCATCCGCCGCTTTGCGTACCAGCGCGTAGGCTTCCTTGATTTCGGGGGATTGCACCTTATCCCGCGCCACGCGGGTGAGCCTGCGGTCGCCCACAAACTGGCAGGCGGCGGCATGGCCTTCGGCAGCGGCTTTCTCCATCCAGCTCATGACGGCGAATTCGTCATTCGTGGCCTCCAGAATCTCGCGCAGAGCCAGGCAGAAATCGTAGGTGTTATCCTTGAGCTGCTGGTTCAGGTGCTCCGCAAAGCGGGCATAGGCCTCCGGGTGGGCGGCGGGGGCGCTGTCTGCGGCCCGCGGTGTATCCGGGGTGAAGCTGAGCTCCTTCGGTTTCGGGGCGGGCATGCTGGTGGCCGGTGCCGGCAGAAAGCTTTTTATCGCGGCTGAAAAGGCCGCATCATCATCTGCCTGACCGGCTGTGGCGGGAAACACTGAGAGTGCAAGTATGGGGAGTAGACGCTGCATGGTAATCTGCCGTGTATTCTACCTGAGCCACCGACTGAGTGCAAGCGGGATTTGCGTTCTCCTGCCGCGAAATGCGCGCGCAGGAATCATGCAACGCGGTAACCCCTTGTCTGATTTTGTTGCATGCCCGCAAATACCGGCTATAATGCGCCCCGTAAGTCACCACGCGATGCGGTGCCTGAAACTACCCGATTATGATGCAACGGGGGCTGCCTGGCTTATGTTTACTGCCGGGCAGCCCCGTAGAAAAAATACTATGCCCCAGCAATTCAATACAATCAATCAGTGGCGATATGAAGTGACATCGCCGGATGAATGCCAGGTGACCGATTCTGCCGGTCGCCTTATCCTTGCCGCCTGGCCCGGCACCCCGGAGCAATTCGTGGCCGATGGTCGGCCGGTGACTCTTTCCTCCGATTCCGCTACGCTGCTGCCCGCAAATGGAAGCAGTGCTCCGGTTGATTCCGGCTGCGGCGGAGGTGGCGCGGCTCTTTCTGCCACGGGCGAGCCTGTGGCGGCTCTTTCATCTGCAGAGCTTACTATCAGGCACGCTACCTGGTTTGCCAATGAAACGCAGGCCACTATCGCCGTGCTTCCTGGTGCGTGGAAGAATGAGGTGATGACCTGCTATCTGAAAACGGCAGTTCCTGTAGAGTTAGCTGGTGTAACCTGGCTTTATGGCGAACCCACCATGGTGCAGGGATATACCTATGTCATCGCCTTGCAGCAGATAGATTCTGCTGTGATTCTTGCTAACCTCGCGTATTCTTTGCCGCAATGATTGCTGCTGGGTTATGTATGATGGGGGGCTGCTTCGCTCAGAATGAACAAGCCGCTTGTGTTGATACCTACTGGCCGGCAGAATACGTGGAGATCCCGGCTGCGACCCCCACGATTCGCCTGTATATACTATCGGTGCCGTCCTGTCCGGCGCTCTCGGAACTTCACTTGTACACAAAACGACAGCACCTGGGTAGCAGCAAAACCAGTTCTGTGTCATATGGCGTTGTGCGCAATGTTGATGCTGCGTGGCATATTGCCAACCTCTATTCTTCTTCTGAAGAGATGGCATTGCAGTCTCAGAGCTCGGCCATTACAGAGACAGTGAGGATTCCCTATCCGGAAATCGAGGTTTATATTGAGGCCGGCCAGATGCGATGCCCCCAGACGCGTCTCATCAAGGACTGCATTGGAGCAGTTGAGGGCGCTGGCGGTGAAATCCGTGTGCTGGTGCGCTGGTCGGCTGATGTTCGCTTCTGGATTTCAGTCGGTGAATATGGGGTGAAGTGGTGCGCCATTCCCATGAAATCCCCTGGAGCTGATATGGCTGTTTACGATATTGAACAAGATATCTTGATTGAAATATGAGCCTTTATTGCAAAATTCTGGAAGACTCCCAGGGCGAGTATATAACCCGAGAGGGAGTGCGCTGCTCGGTGGAAGCTGTGCGCCGTGTGCGCTCCCGAAACGGGGTGAATGTGGGCTATACCTGTTTCCCTTCGCTGGATGCTGCTTTGGGGTATTGGGGGCTTTCCCTCTATTCTCAGACGGTTCAGGAATGACTTCGTATGCATCGTTATATCCTGGGCGATATGGTGGAAGTCTGGCGTTGGTGCAGGTAAATTTTATTTGCGGGAAATAGAATGAATATTTTGAAAACGTGCTGTTCTTAGAGCGTAATTTATCGTCCTTTTTTTGAAAAGTCTTGATTTTTACCGCTATTTTGATACTCTGTTGAGGAGTAGACTCTCATTGTGGGTAAATATTCAAAAACAAAAATGTCTGTTGTTATAGAATATGAAAAAGGAATAGATGAGATTTCCTCAATGAAATCACGGTGTTATGAAGGTAAGGTAACAGCATGGGAATACAACCAGATAGGGGAGAACTGGTTGTGGATTTGTCCACCGATAGCAGAGGTTAGGGATGCGTCAATGAGAGACTGTTTTCATGTTCATATGCAGGATGCTTCTGAGATAAAACTTGCGTATGTGTTTTTTTCACGCAAGGTTACTGAGGTGCCACACAAAAGATATTTGGCAGCGTGCCAGCAGTTTGTTCGCTCGTTTGAATGTTTGTTGAATGCAGAGAATGCTAAAATCCACTATAGCGCGCAACCAGAAGATGAAGTGGATATGGTGGTAAATGTGCCCGAATAGGAAGTTGTCATATATTGAAAATATGGGCATCGGACTTATTATGTGATAGATAACCGTTGATGAATCTGTAAAATAAGGTTTTGTCTCAACCTTTGTGAGCTATGGGTAAAATGCGTGACAAAAGACTGAGAGATGTAGCATGGGCTAAGGCTATTCATGTTAAAGATTTAGGATTAGATGACTATCGAATGGATTCCCGCGGTGCATGGATACGGAAACAGGATTTTAATAACCCGGATTCACCTTTTGGGTGGGGAGTAGAGCGCCTGGAAACTCGGCATGATGCTGAATCAACCTTCAGGCGGACAGAACACAGAGCAATAAATATCGCTAACATTGTATTGGAAGCAGGGGAACATAATCAATACAGAGCAAGGGTCAGGGCAAGTCAAGTTTCGGGGCTGCAGCGTCTGCTGGCTAAACTGGCACCGCAAATGGTCATTAAGAATTCTCCTTGTGATATGTTGTTTGAACTGAAGGGTAAACGCGTTATAGTTGTTCCTTCTGAACACAAAGAAGAAACAGGAGTTCAGCCTGCAGAACATGTAGTGGTTAGGGATGTGGGAAGACCCGCATTTTAGGCAACCCGCTATATGGGAATGCTTTGTTCAGGAATGAAGAATCTTGTGTTTGTTTTCTATGTTGGTAACATGTAGTCCCTACGTTGAGTTGTTGTCTGCTCTTTATTTTTCGATGGTTATTGATAACCTTTTTATGCGGCCAATCTGGGAGATTGATTATTTTAGAGAGATTCGAAGGCATGCCGCAATATTTTCGTCCTGGGTGGAGAAAAAACAACGTACATTGGTGCTGAAAACAGCAAAACAAGGATTAAAACGCGCCAAGGCAATGTCACGGTTGCGTGGCAAAATTATGTTTGGTATGTGTGTTATGGTGGTGTTTGTGTCGGTTACAAAAGACCAAATGTTACACTATGGTATACCATACAAGGAAGTATTGGTCGCTTTATCCAGCGTGTCTGTTTTCTCCTTTATGTTGAGTTATCTATTCTATCGACGGAGCAGTTTTTTGTTGGTTGTTTTATCTGCTTTAGTTGTGAGTAAATGTTTGATGTCGGGTGGTGTGTTAGATGAGTACGCTCTGTTTCACACATTGACCCTTTCGATTACACGGGCAGATGTTAGCATTGCCAGGATATCATTCCTTATATTGCTTACCATACCTGTTGTTTGGCATTTTTTGTATTCAACAGTACTTATGTCTACATACGCAAAATTCCTTCAATTATCAGCAGTTCGCGAACGCCGATTGCGTCTTATGATGCGAACGGCAGTTAATGCATCTGAAGCCAAATTCCTGCCACGCCAATATCAGATGACATACGCCGAATTTGCCATGGATTTTAATACCGAATGGTATAAGGAGGTGATAGAGAAAAGGTTGTTGTATAACACTCGACCATCGGTGTTGCGTTTCCTCTACCTGTTATGTATAACTCCGGAAGCTCGTGCGAAAAATTGCAAATATTTCAAGCGGCTATGGACTAGAGCAGAGCATTATGGGAAGCTGGTTGTTCTGCTTTGTTCACATGTGGCAAATTTGCTTATTCAGAAATTGATGTGTTGGGGAGAGGCCTATGTCCGTTCATATATTGCCAATCCACCTTATATTCAAAGCTGAAGCTTTACAAAATGGCTTTGTTCAGAATTAGTCCTGCGAGAATTTGAGGGTGCTTGAAAAGGGAAATATGGCTTGCGACCGGAATACCGTTTGTCGGTTTCTTGGAAATTGACGCTGGGTACTTTAGATATCCCCCATGAGCCCCAGGCTGCGCCCGCCATCAACCTGCAGATTCTGGCCTGTGATGAAGCCAGCCTGCGGTGATGCGAGGAAAGCAACGGCATGGGCTATATCCTCCGGTTTTCCTATGGCGCGCATGCAGTTGGAGCGTTGCAGGTAATCAACCTGGTGTTCGGAATACTCACCACGCTGAATGAAACCAGGGGATACGCAGTTCACCGTGACCCCGTGTGGCCCCACCTCAAGAGCAAGGCTGCGGGAAAAGCCATTGATGCCGGCTTTTGCTGCTGCGTACTCGCTGAAACAGGCTTTTCCCCGGTCTGCTATGACGGAGGATATATTGACGATGTGGCCGCTGCCTTGTTTCACCATGCGTGCGGCTGCTGCTTTCGAGCCAATAATGCAAAGCCGAAGATTTGAATGCATTACGTCATCAATCACCTCCATGTTCTGCAGGTGAACCGGAACAGCCTTGCTGCGTGCAGAGCCTCCTGCACAGTTGACCCATATATCCAGCTTTCCCCCCCCTAATGTGTCCTCCAGTGCATCTGTTACAGCCTGATCATCATCCATGCAGAGCACCAGTGCCGAGCAGCTTCCAGGAGTAAGCTTGTTCATTTCATCAACAATGGGGGCAAGGCGTTCCTTGCTTCTGCCCGCCGCGTAAACGTGGGCTCCCTCGCTGATGAGTCTGGCGGTGATGGCTCTTCCCAATGAACCACTTGCACCCGTTACTACCGCTACCATGCCTTCGAGCTGTCTGGCGCCGGTCAGAGTCGGGAGGGTATAGCTGCTCTCGTTGTTGTACATTTTTACCGGTACGTAAACCGGCGCTATTCCTACTTTGCGCAGCAGCCAGCGGAGGCCTCTTTTGATGAGGTTCTTCATGGGTGTTTAGTTGTTCAGTGTGTGCGTAATTAAATTCTTGATTTTGGATTTGATGCCGAAACCTCTGTGCGGCTGGGCCTGCTCTTTATGCTGAGCATCCGGAATGGAATGCCAGATGACGGCGTCATTGTCCTTCTGGGTGAAGACTTCGAGGACGATGGGTTGCTCAGAATCAGGGGAGACAAAGGAATCCAAGGCTGCAAGCAGCTCTTGTTCACTGGTGGCGGAGAGGTATTTGCAGCCTGCGGATTCGACCCATCCCCTGGCTGTGGCAGAGTGTTCCGCCGCCACGTTCTCATTGATGGTGGGGAAGTTTTTCACCCCTTGGTTGTAGTGGAAGAGAGCAGCCCCGCCGTTGTTGAAGAGGATGATACGCACGTTCTTGCCTACATAGCGGTTCCAGAGAGCGTTCATATCATAGAAGAAGGTGAGGTCGCCAATGAGCAGGAAACAGAGTTTCTCTGTGCTGGCAGCATGGCCGATGAAGGATGACATGCAGCCATCGATGCCGTTGACCCCGCGGTTGCAGAAAATCCGGGTCTGAGGGTGGAAGGGGAAGAACTGCGCCAGGCGGATGGTGCTGCTGTTGCCCAGGTGGAGGATGCAGTCGGCAGGAACCTGTTTGAGGAATTGCTGCATAGCGAAGGCCTGGCTGTAGGGCAGCTCGGGCAGCTGGAATTCGTTTTCGATTTCCTTGCAGCATTTAAAATAGTCAGGTGTTGTGTCCGGTTGCGCATAGCGGGCCATGATACGCAGGAAGCCCACCGTGTCGGACTCGATGACATAGCGGAGCTTGCGGTAGGGGTCTGCCACGGTGCCTTGTTCATGGACAAGCCAGTGCTCGAATGTGTAGCCGGTGATCTTGAACTGATATTTGATACTGGCGGCGGTGCTGCCGTTGAGGGTGATGACCACATCCGGTTTGATTTGATGGGCCTTGTGCAGTACACGTTCAAGCGCAATGCTGCGCTCGAGGTGCAGGTTGGAAAGCGGATCCTTGCCCAGAATGCAGTTAAAACCCTTGGATACGGTGTCGAGGAGTTCGAGCTCCTCCTGGTTGAAGGTGATGTCCTGCCCGCAGAGGAAGAGGATGCGCTTGCCCTTCAGGGTGGCGAAGAGCTGGTCCCATGTGCTGGAGGCGGTCTGGGCATCCAGGCGGTCGATGCGGTTGAGAACCGGCAGTTCCGGGGTGGTGAAATCACTGCCGATGGCAAACATACCGTAGCTGATGGGTACGTTGATGTGAATGGGGCCGGTGCCGTGGTGGTTCATTTCCAGGAATGCTTCGTTGAGCAACCGGCGGCAGTACCAGTCGTCTTTCTCATCGGCTATTTCGGGGAGGGTGACGGCATATTTGGTGATATCCGTGAACAGGGACGGCTGGTTTATCATCTGGTCTTCCAGCTGGTTGAGGAAATAGGGGTGTTTATCTGCCGTGATGACAACCAGGGGAATGTTGCGGCGGTAGGCCTCTGTGACCCCGCTGATGTAATTGCAAGCGGCGGTACCGGAGGTACACATGATGGCGACCGGTGCCTGGATGGATTGAGCCACGCCAATGGCAAAGAAAGCTGCGCTGCGCTCGTCGGTGATGCAGTATGTCTTGAAGAACGGGTCTTCATCTACCGAGCGGACCAGGGGGTTGTGGCTGTTGCCGGGGGAGACGATGATGTTGCTGATACCACGCTGCTTGAGCATGGTGATTACGTAGAGCGCACTTTTATGGTTAGTGTACATATGGCAACAAAGGAGGTTACTGAATGGAAATAGGACGGAGTGGAATGAATCTTCCTAATTTGGATTTTTTAAAGGTATTGAATAATTCAACATAGGCACTATCCTTGCGGAAATGCAGGGGGGCGAAATACAGTAGAAGGGAGGAGAAACCACCGATGATGAGCTGTACGATGACGGGAAGTGCGGTGCAGGTGAGGAGATAGCCGGGAATGCAGGCGGCTGCCGCAAACAGGAGATAGGGCAGGTAATCCTTCTGCTGTTCCCACCAGGTGAGGCCGATGAGTTTGCCTGTGTAGTAGGCATTGATGGCCACTGCCAGGTGGGCGTACAGGGTAGCTGCCCAGCATATGGCCTCCACGCTGATAGTGGCGGCGTATATCAGCATGGCAATGGAAATGGTTTTCTTGATGACTTCGAGACGGAGGAAGAGGTCAGACCTTCCCTTGACCATGAGAAGGTTCAGGTTGATAGAGTTCATATGGTTCGCCGCATGCCCCAGGGCGACAATCTGCAAGAAGGGGACGCAGGGCAACCAGGTGGGGCCGTACATAAGCTCCACCACAGGGGGGGCCAGGGCGATGAGCACCATGGTGCACCAGGCGATGACCAGGGTGACGATACGTATATATTTCCGGTAGGCTGAGGTGAGTCGCGCATCATCATTCTGCGCTGTGGCGAGCACGGGGTATATGACATTGCCCAGAATGCCGCAGATAGTGTCGGGCGCGAGGTGGGCCATGGAGGCACCGCGGTTATACAGCCCCAGCTGGGTGGGGTTGTAGAACTTGCCGATGATGAAGGTACGGGCTTCCATGTAGAGCACATGCAGGATGCCGGAGAGCGCCATTTTGCTGCCGAAGCCGAACAGGTTGAGGAAGGATACCTTGGAGAAGAGGAAACGGGGCTTCCACGGCGAAATGAACCAGACGATAGTAAGCGAAAGCAGGGTGGTGACGATACTCTGCCACATGAGCGCCCAGACACCCCAGCCCAGCCAGGCCAGTGTGAGGCACACCGGCATGCCGGCGAGGGATGAGACACAACCGACAATGGCCGGGATTTTGAAATCGCGGCGGCATTGGTAAAGTGACCAGTGTACACTGGCCGTGCTGTTGAGGAACATGTTGAGCGCGGCTACGCGGGTGAGCCACAGCAGCTCCGGCTGGTTATAGAACCGGGTGAACCAGGGCGCCAGGAGAAAAAGCGCCAGGCTCATCATGAAATTCATGCCCACGTTGAACCAGAACATGGTGCTGCAGTCCTCCTCGGTGCGGTCAAGCTTGCGCACCAGGGCTGAGCCGAAACCGGCATTCGCCAGTTGTGAGGCAATGGCGAAGAAGATGGAGGTAAGCCCTACGATACCCATTTCCGCTGGTGTGATGAGGCGAGCGAGCACCATGCCGTACACCAGCTGGAGCGGCTGCATGGTGATGCGCTGCAGAAAGCCCCATTTGGCACCGCTGATGGTTTCCTGTTTGATGTTCGCCATGAATCAGTCTTTCTCCAGGTTCTGCTTCAGGAAATCGAAGGCGCGCTGCTGCTCGCCGTGGCGGATGGCGTTGACTCGTTCCCAGTCGATGGGTGTGCGCATGCATTCTGATACCCGTTCGGCAGTCGGGTTGGTGAGCAGGCGTTCCTGCAAGCCGAAGGTGCCCAGCAGGGAATCAAATCTGGCGGTGCCTCTCGCTGCATTCCCCAGGCAGACAAAGGGTTTGTTGAAGATGAGGGCAAATACGCAGCCGTGGAATGAGTCGGTGATGACGAATTCGGCATCGCGGATGTAGCGTAACCATTGGGGGATTGAAAGTGGCAGACGGTCTCGGAGTTTCCGGGCCTGGCAGTGCGGGGTCAGGTGCTGCATCTGTTGCGGCAACTGGGTGGCAAGTTCTGCAAGCAGACCTTGCTTTTCCGCTGTCTCGTCCAGCAGGTAGACGGCGTTGAACGGGCTGCAGGAACGCCGGGTCCGGGATTTGCGGATGATGGTGCTGTAGTCCTCTGCGTTGAGAAGCAGGGTGGGGTCGGGCATTTGCACAGCTTCCGTATCCAGTTTTTCCCGGCAGATGCGAATGCCGCTGTGCTCACGCACGGATACGGCTTTGAATTCCTTGAGCAGACGGGCACATCCGGCCGTTTCCTCCGGGGTGCCTTCCCAGGTATCGGACCCGAACGATGCCGCATAAGCAATGCTGTTTCGGCGCTGCTCCGGGGTGGCAAAGTCGAGGAAAAAGTAGGGCAGACGCTCCAGACTGTTGGCATATAAGGCGCGCCACACCTGGTCGCTCCCTACGATGAAGGAATCCCGCTGCGTCAGCTGGGATAAGTTTTCGCGCTTGTTATCCAGAACCCATGGGGACATGAATTTCCTGCGGAAGGAGGCGTGGAGGAATGGGTATTGCTCATACTGGGGCAGGGAAGTCTGAGGAGCTGCAATGATTTTGAGCAATGGTGCCCAGTATCGCCATGCGGATCTCAGTCCCGCAACGCCGGGGCGGGAGAGAGCATAACGGGGAATGTAATGAACGCTCTGCGCCTGTATACCCACCGTGCTGAGTGCGGCACGCAGCGCATACGCCTGGAGAATTCCACCGTAGTTGGACAATATGGGATGGGTGATAATGTAGCGCATCGGTTGAACCAGGTAAGCCCCGTGGATTGTAACATGCAGAACGTGTTATTGCCAAGCTTTTTTTGGGAATCCCCGGAGGCGATTTAGTCTGGACATGGAAGTGCTTGTGTGTTATTACCTGTGAAGCTGATTTCCGAATATGACATTCCTGCTGTTACTTTTTGCTTTGGTGTGCCTGTTTTCCATGTCGAAAACCGAGGTGGGCGCTGGTTGTGCATATTTGTCTCGCCACCATACCTGCTTCATCAACGGTTTTTTTATTATCTATGTGTTTTTGAGGCATATTTCTGAGTACAATATCCGGCTGTCGAGCATGGATGCCATGTTTTTTGAACTGGAGGGGCACATCATGGGGCAGCTTCTTGTCAGTACTTTCCTCTTTTTTTCCGGTTACGGCATTCAGTTATCGCTTCAAAATAAGGGGAGGGCCTATGTGAAAGACCTCGTGCGGAAGCGTTTTCTTGGCTTGTTGAGAAATTTTGCCATGGCTGTGCTCATCTACGTGGCGGTGCAGTATGCCCTTGGAAATGTCTTTTCTGTGCAGCGTGTTGCATTGTCGTTGGTGGCGTGGTCCAGTGTGGGAAATAGTAACTGGTTCATCTTCATGACTCTGGTGGAGTATCTGATTATTGCAGTATGCTATGCTGCTTTTTCTCGCTACGGCCGGGGTGCTCCCGTGTTGGCTACTGCTTGCGTTACGCTTTTCTGGACGTTTACCATTTGCTTTTTTAAGGAGTATTATTGGTTTAACACCATTATGTGCGTGCCTATGGGAATGCTCCTGGCGTTGTTCCGTGATGCGGCATGCCGTTGGCAGGTGCGCATGGGGTGGCGCGTGTTATTTATTGTACTGCCGTTGGTTGTTGTGGGGCGAGAATTGCATGTGCAATCATACTGGTGGTGCGAGGGGCTTATCCATCCCTATATCGCTTCCTGCCTGGGGACTACGCTGAGTAATACCGGGGCTGTCCTTTTTGCCGGCGGCATCGCGTTGCTGACAGGTTGGTTGTCGGTGGCTGGGTTCATGCCCGCCCGAATGGGTAAGCTGCTGGTCTGGTGTGGCGGACCTGCTTTGTTTTACTTGTATATTTTTCAGCGTCTTCCCATGCTGGTCGGGGATTATTATGGAATGGCTGCCAGCCATGGTTACGCCTATTTTATCCTGTGTCTCGTGGTTACGGTGGCGCTGGCATGGCTGGCCATGTGGGGGAATGATAAACTGTTCGGAAGCGGTAAGCGATGAACGCGTTAGTAAGTGTTATCATACCGGTATTCAACACGGCCGGTTACATGGCTCGTTGCCTGGACAGTGTGTGTGGACAGACATACACTAATCTGGAGATTATATGTGTGGATGACGGCTCTACGGATGCTACACCTGCCATATTGGCAGAGTATGCATCCCGGGATTCCCGGATTCGTGTGATTTCTCAGCAGAATGCCGGTGTTTCTGCAGCGCGGAATAATGCGACATCTCAGGCCAGAGGAGAGTGGATTTTTTATGTGGATTCGGATGACTGGCTGGAACCGGATATTCTGGAGAAGGTAGTGGCACTGATAGAGCCGGAGGTGGATGTGGTCTCACACAGCGTAGTCATGGAATGGGAAGATGGAGCCGCCCCCGCCCCGGGAACGAATCCTGATTTTACGCGGCATGAGGAAGCGGTTGTACTGCCGTGTACGCCTGAATCTTCTGCGCACCTGAACCGTGCTGTGTGGGGCAAGCTCTGGAGACGCAGTGTCATTATGGAGCATGGGGTGCATTCTCCCGTGGGACTGCGGCATGAGGATGATGCGTTTTTCTATTTCTTCATGCGGCATTGCCGCAAGATTGCGCTTTGCCCGGCGGTGGGGTACCATTACCTGCAGCGTGGTACATCATTCATGAATTCCGGTCACACGCCGGCGGAGACGGCGCGTATTTATGAAAAAGTATTCCGCTATGTGTGCGACTTTGTGCGAAAATCCGGCGCGGATCCGGTGGAATGTGTGTGGTGCAGAACATTCCTGACGCGTCTGCACGCAGAGCGCTATGCGGCGCTGCCCCCTGAGCAGCGTGCGGAAACCAGTGCCATCTTCTATGATATGGCCCGGGAACATGGGTTTGTGCCCCGCTTGGATTCAGATTATCGTTTCCGTTGCATGAAACCGGTGACGGGCTGGCGACGCCGTTTCCTGAGTCGCTATCTGAATTCGGAACTGTGGCGTTTCCTTGGCGTGCCGGTGTGGGAGGTGGAGTATCGCGATGGTGTGTTTTTCCAGCAGCGGTTTATGCTGTTGCGCTTTATCGGGTGGAAACTTGGAATCAAATGCTGATATGATGCCAGCTCACGAGATGAACCTGACGATTGTCACTGTGTGCCGTAATGCACGCAATCTGCTTCTGCCTACGCTGGAGTCTGTAGTAGCGCAGAAAGCAAAGGAGGCCCTGAGTATTGAGCATCTGATTATTGATGGTGCTTCGACTGATGGTACTCCGGAATGGTTGGCGGAGTTGCAGGCTGCCGGGAAGATTGAGAGCTATATCTCCGAGCCTGATGCCGGTATTTATGATGCCATGAACAAGGGGATTCGCCTGGCTAAGGGAAAGGTACTTTATTTCCTGAATGCGGGTGATGTGCTGACCGGGGCTTCGCTGATGGACTGTGTGAGTCCCCTTCTGCAGGGAAAGGTTGCAACGGCGGCTGCTCCGGTGATGATGAAGAGCGATACGGAGGAGCAGGTGGATTCTCCTTCGTATGCGCATGTTTATCTGGGGACTCCGGTGTGTCACCAGGGCTTCTTTGCCACAACTGCCCTGTACCGTGAACTGGGGGGCTATGATACGCAGCATTACCGCTGCCTGGCAGATGCCGATTTCATGAACCGGGCATATGCTGCAAGCGGGGCTCCTCATGTAACAACGGCTCCCGTGGCTGTGTATGCCACCGGCGGTTTTTCTGAGTCGTGCGGGTATCGTTTTCTGCCGGAGTATTTGTTCATGCGCAACCTGCATTGGGATAAGGTACTGCAGCGCGGCGTGTCTGAGCCGGCCTATGCAGAGCTTATCACTTATGCCCTGATTGATCACACTGCTTCCATGCTCCGGTGGGTGCAGGAATTTGGTATGGCGGGTTCCCATGCTGATATTCTGCTGCGCCATGTGAGCGACCAGCGGAGGACGGTTCGTTCATGGAAGCAGAGGATGATGCTGCGTTGGATTGAAAACCGCTGCCTTAAGCCCATGCTGGCTGGTGCGCTTCAGTTCTCCCGTGCGCAGAAGGTGCTGAAATGGCTTTGCATAGCCGGGTCCTTGAGTGAGGGAAATCCTTATATTCACCCGGAGTATTACCCGAGCCGTTCTCTCAAGGCTGCTCTGAAGGCCTTGCTCCGAAGCCGGTTCTGTTCCTGAGACTGCGTGTCAGGTTCCAGGCGTCACGCAGAACGGCCGGGGCGGCCAGGCGCAGTATGCCCATGTAGAGCACCAGAGAAACGATGAGTCCTGTGCCCAGTTGCAGCAGGGGAGCGAGCGTACCAAGCAGCAGGGCAGGCGCCCAGGTGCAGGCGGCGGCCAGGGCGAAGCCGGGCAGCCAGTCGCGCAGTTGCAGGAGGATGGGCAACCCCATGCAGCGCCGGGTGGCCCAGGTGTTGATGGCAAGGCAGAGTACTGAGGTGGCCAGTGCTCCCCAGCAGATGGCCTGCACGCTGATGAAGAACATGCCGATGAGGATACCGATTCCCAGGCATTTCTTGATGAGTTCCAGCCGCAGGAAGAGTTTTTCCGGGCCACCGGCTTTCAGCAGGTTCAGGTTGATGAGCTGCAGGTGCCAGGTGGCGTAGGAGATGCTGAGAATCTGCAGGTAGGGTACGCATTCCTCCCAGCCGGGGCCGTAGCACAGGCGCACGATGGGCGCTGCAAATGCGGCGGTGAACAGGCAGAGCCAGGCGATGGGCAGGGTGAAAAGGCGCATGTAGCGCCGGTAGACGCCCAGCATTTTCTGCGGGCTGTGCCGCAGACTGCTCAGGATGGGGAAGGTGACCTGCTCAATCATGTAGCAGAGCACGGTGGGGCACATGGCGGCCAGCTGGGCTCCGTTCTTGTAACCAGCCAGAGCGGCGGGGGTGAATACTTTGCCGATGAAGAATGCGCGGGCGTGGATATAGGCCGTATCCAGCAGCCCGGTGGCGGCCAGCCGGCAGCTCAGCGGGGCAAGTTCCCGGAAGGAGTTCATGCAGAATATCCAGCCCGGTCGCCATGGGCAGACGAACCAGAAAAGCAGCGCGCTGAGCAGGGCGGAGACAATGCCCTGCGCCATGTAGGCCCACACGCCCCAGCCCTGCCAGGCCAGCAGCAGGCAGACCGGCATGGCTACCAGCGCTGAACCCAGGCAGATGAGGGCGGGCACTTTGAACTGCCGCCGCGCCATGTAGTGCGCCATGTGTACATTTACTGCGCTGTTCAGCAGCACAATGACTGCGCTTGCCCTCACCAGATTGCAGAGCGGCGGTGCTTCGAAGAATGCTGCCAGCCATGGGGCTGAAAGGAAAAAGAACAGGGCGATGATCAGCCCCATGCCCAGGTTGAACCAGAATAGGGTGGATGCATCATTCCGCGTATAATTCTGCTTGCGGATGAGTGCGCTGCCGAATCCGCCGGCTGCCAGGGTGCCTGCTGCGGTGAAGAAAATGGCGGTAAGCCCCATGAGCCCCATTTCCTCTTTGCTCAGCAGACGGGCCAGCACCATGCTGTATGCCAGCGTGACTGGCTGCAGCGTGCATTTCTGCAGCAGCAGCCAGCGCATGCCATCAGCTGTTTCTCGGGTAACGCGGCTCACGCAGGATATGAAGGGGAAACGAGGATTCTGCCGCAACCTCTGGCTGCGACCCGTTGATTCTGCGTGAGCTGAGTCTCTTTGTCAAGGGTAAATTACCCGCAGGGGGGGGCTATGCCTCTGGGCTTTCGCTTTGTGCTTTCTCCTCTCGCTGGCGCGTCAGCATTTAAGATAAATCTTGACACAGTAAACGGGAAAGGGCAGAATAAGCGCGCTGCAACTCAAAGGAGAGATGGCTGAGTTGGTCTAAGGCACTCGACTCGAAATCGAGCGTGGCAGAGATGTCACCGTGGGTTCGAATCCCACTCTCTCCGTATCCCTGCACGGCGCGCTGCGCGCTACTAATTTTTGTAAAAATGAAATTGCAGCTTGCCATGGCGGGTAGGGCGTGCTATATATAATGAGTCAGTAAATTCTACCATTTATTACTATGAAAGTATCTGCACTCAAGAAGAACAAGGGCTTCACCCTTATCGAACTTATGGTGGTGATTGCCATTCTTGCCGCTCTGGCTTCCATCGGTTATGGCCCCATTCTCGACCACATGAACGACGGTGACCGCCAGAAGGCCAGCTCGAACCTGAAATCACTGCACACGGTGCTGCAGGGCTTCAAGACGGATAATGGCAGCTACCCCTGTGATGCCACTGCTGAGCGTCTGCAGGAGGAAAAGCCGGATCTGAACTTCGGTGCCCTGACCGGTGATAACTCCAATGCATATTTCCGCCAGGTGTACTACACTCCCTCCAACGTCTCCGAGAAGCCTTTCTTTGCCAAGGTGACCTGCAATGGCCTTACCGTGGTGCAGGAAGGTGATGAGAAGCTGGCCAATGGTCAGGCTCTTGCCCGCGGTGAGAATGCCATGGCCTATGTGATGCGCAAGAATGGCGAAGACCAGAACCTGAAGGATGGTGTAAGCAAGTCCAATGCTCCTCTGGCTATCTGCGGTATTTACCCCTCTGCCACTCCCTACGTGGGCGATGGTCTGGCTTTCGATGGTTCTTCTTTCCGTGGCCACGCTTTCCTTCTTTCCTGCGATGGTTCTGTGAAGGACCTGGAGCGCGACCTGGAGGAAGATGAAGCCTCCGATGGCGACAAGTACATCATGTCCTCTGGTAAGAGCCTCTTCCCCGAAACAAAGAAGGGCCGCTCCACTGCAGACGGTTACCTCGTGCTCAGCCCCGAGAAGTA
This sequence comes from Akkermansia sp., assembly GCA_045614585.1. Classification (GTDB taxonomy): domain Bacteria; phylum Verrucomicrobiota; class Verrucomicrobiia; order Verrucomicrobiales; family Akkermansiaceae; genus Akkermansia. Next base: position 31,010 of record JAZLDD010000014.1, read on the forward strand.
ATGGCGCTTTTCTCAGTCTGATTATGATAGAAAGCCGCGTTCCGAATACCGGAACGCGGCTTTTACTTAATAGGAGAGGGTGAATAGGCGGGGGGAAAGGTGAGAAAGGCAGCAGATGTCAGAGCTCACCACAGCCGCAGAGCTCTGCAATGCGGCAGATGACTTCCTCGATGACATTAGCCGGGCAGGAGGCGCCGGCGGTCACCCCGATCTGCAGTTCCCGCTCCGGGTGTTTGAACCAGGGGGGGAGCGGTCGCACTACTTCCTTTTTTTCTTTCAGGTCAAAGCAGCGGATGCGCTGGGGGCGTAGCAGACAATCGGCGGATGATACAAAGAATGTAGGCACTTTCTGCGAGGCGATATGTGCCAGGTGCGTGGTGTTGGAGCTGTTGTATCCACCGATGATGAACATGGCATCCAGCGGTTTTTCCAGAAGTGCAAACAGGGCATTCTGGCGGTCCTGGGTAGCGCCGCAGATGGTATCGAACATGTGGAAATGCTCGTCATGCCCATCGCGTTCAATGATGGCTGCGCGCAGCATCTCCTGAATCTCTGCTGTCTCAGATTTGAGCATGGTGGTCTGATTGGCCAGACCTATTTCTTTCAGGTGAATATCCGGGTCGAATCCGGGAGAGGTGCAGCTCGTAAAATGCTGCATGAAAGCTGCTTTATCGCCCCGTCCGTTCATGTAATCGGCTACAAGCCGGGCTTCTTCCGCATTGAAAATGACCAGGAAATGCCCATTGCCATCCGCGCCTTGAGATTGAGAAGCGGTCGCCATGCTTTCTTCGTGTCTGGCCTTGCCGTGAATGAGGCTGGTCACACCGGCGGCTGCGTAGGTCCGCACCCGCTGCCATACTTTGATGACATTGCCGCAGGTGCTGTCTACCAGGGTTACTCCCCGGTTTTCCAGTTTGCGGCGCAGTTCCACCGGTACACCGAACGCCGGCATGATGACCACATCCTCTGCGGTCAGGGCATCGTACGCCGGGTCATTCATCTTCCAGGGCAGGTGCTGCAGCCCCAGCGCGTCCAGCTGGGCGTTTACCTCCGGGTTATGGATGATTTCTCCAATGAGCCAGATCTGGCGCCCCTTGAACAGGCGGCAGGCCGCATAGGCTATTTCGATGGCGCGTTTCACGCCATCGCAGAACCCGAAGGATTCCGCCAGATACAGGCGCACGCCGGGCAGCTCCAGCTCATTTCCCTGGGAGCGGATGCAATCCACCAACTGGCTCTGGAAGCGGGAGAGATCCTCTGCCACCTGGGCCATCACCTCGGGGCGGCGAACATTCACCGGCCGATTCACTTTTCCTGTGGTCATTGTTTATCAGTGCGGGATATTCAGGGCCTCATATGCCAGAATCTGGCATCCCTTCAGGTCCATCTTGCCGGTGGGCAGTGCGGGGATAGCCTCCACGGGAATAATTTCACGCGGGCACCACAGGCGCGGCAGGCCTTCTGCCACCAGATGATTCTTGATTTCCTCCAGAGCCTGATTCAGGTGGCCGTAGTGCACAGCAGAAAGCAGAACCAGAGCTTCACCCTTTGCGGCATCGGGCACGCCCATGACTGCCACGGCGCGGCCGGTAAAGCCTTCCGGTATGGTTACAAATGCTTCGATAGCGTTTTCTACCACCTCATGCGGTACCATCTCACCGCCAATCTTGGAGAATCGGGAGCGGCGTCCTCCCAGGGTCAGGAAACCATTCAGGTCAACATGGCCCAGGTCGCCGGTCTTGAACCAGCCATCGCGGAGGATTTCTGCGTTCAGGTCCTCGCGTTCTATGTAACCGCTGAAAACGTTCGGTCCCTTGAACCAGATCATACCCTGCTCGGAAATCGGGAGCTGCAGGTTATCGTCATCCGGGTCTGTGATACGCACCGCGAGCCCCGGAACCAGCTGGCCGATGGTGCCTATCTTGACCCCGGGTACATAGTAGGGCTGTTCGTCAGTGGGGCCTACTTTGTCCAGATTCACACCGCAGAGCGGGGTGGTTTCTGTTAAGCCATAACCTTCAAGAAGCTGCACGCCGCATTTCTCGATGAATTCATCGGAGAGCGCCTGCTGCAGTTTCTCTGCACCCACCACAAAGTATTTCACGCTGGCGTAGGTATCCGGCTTGGCGCGGCGCAGCATGCTGCGGGCAAATGTGGGGGTGGAAATCACCACGGTGCACTTGTGCTTTTCGATGAGTTCGTTGAGGTTCTTGGCCTCCAGCGGTGAGGGGTAAGTCACCATGCCGAAACCATAAATCAGGGGCATGAGGGTGGTGAATGAAAGCCCGAGACTGTGGAAGATAGGCAGACTGCACAGAATGGGACTGCCCTCCGGCACCCATACCTTGCTGAGCAGCTGTGCCACATTGGAAAGAATCATCTTGTGGGTCAGGGGAACACCCTTGGGCTCGCCGGAGGAGCCGGAGGTGAACAGGAGAGCCGCTTCTTCGTGCAGGTTGCGCTTATCCAGCTCAAAGGTTCTGGCAATCACTGCCATGGGTGCGAATTTGGCAAAAGCCACCCAGCCGGCAATGGCCGGCATGCCAAGGGATTTGAGTGTCTTATCCAGGTGGATGATAGCTTCGCCCTTGGGCCAGGGGAATTGCGGCAGTTTGCTCATGAAGGCGCGGGCTGTCACAAAGTGTTTGAGCCCGCTTTGGCGTACGATGCTGTCGAAAGCTCCTTCAGAGGAGGTGTAGTTGATATTCACCGGCACAATACCGGCCAGGAAGCAGGCTATATTGGCAATGACTCCGCCCTTGCCCGGAGGCAGAATGATACCCAGGCGGGATTCTTTGATGTTCTTCTTCATCCAGCGGGAAAGCGCCATGGCCACGCCCAGCATCTTGCCATAGGGCAGGCTGGAGCCATCCAGCCCGTCCACAAGTTCCACGTTGGGGTTGTTCTTCATGCCCTCAACGAGCATGCGTGCCACGGATTTTGTGAACATGGGATTCTCGTTGTAGCGGGTGTAGCATGCTTCCATCCAGGCTTCCAGCAGGCGGGTGCCCGTCTGCGGACCGGACTGCAGTTTGGGCAGGAAATCGATAGTTGCCCAGTCATAATCCTTGCCGGATGTGAATGCTCGGCGCAGGTTGTTGCGGAATCCGCCTACAAAGACAGGAACCGGCGCAATATGCAGGGCTCCCAGTTGCATCATGAACGGCATGGGTACATCCGATATGGTGCCGATGATGCTGTTCGGCCGGCCCGGTACATATACGACATCCAGTCCGGCCTGCATGAGCTCCATGAGCTGCTCACGTAGTGCGCGGCTGTTGCTCTTGCGGAAATTGAAAGTAAGAACCTTGTTGCCGCTGCCGTTGATGTATTTCATGACCTCCGGCGAGGGAATCAGCACCTCCTCCACCATGAAAGCCACATTCTCCTCCCCGCCCAGGGCCTTGATGACGGCCGGGAGAGTTGCTTCGTCTGCGCGGTTGAGGATGTAAAAAGACGGCTGAGAGGGGCGCTCCTCTGCCCCATATAGACGGATTGTTGACATGCTAACCATTATACAGCAAGCGGCTCTTTTGTCAATATGACAATGCTTTGCTTTTTGGGTATTCGGTAATTATTTTTCCGGAGCAGAGGGGGGCGCCGGCATCATATCGCGCATCAGGCGGCCTGCTTCCGGAGATTCCTGCTCAATGAGGGTTACCATGCTCTCAAGCCAGGGTTGCATGCAGTATGAGGTGATATTGATACAGGCAAAGATGAGGAGCACGGCCATGAATTGCCGCAGTATCGAGGCCGGTTTGAGCATGAGCGGCAGTGTGCTGCAGCGTGCATCCCACATGGTGATTCCTCTGGACCGCAATCCCCACCATGAGTATCCCATCATGAACAGCGGTAGTATGGATACCATCATCCCCATACCGCCGATGAAGACGAAGCATGCCCGGGAAAATGCCCGGCCGAAGGTCAGCTGGCCTTCGCCCACACGGCGCACGTGAATGCCGAGCAAGGCTTTGCCGGGGGTGGTGCCCAGGCTGCTGAGCAGTGAGGCTTCCAGAACAAGGAATGCCAGCCATACCAGCGGGTTGGAAGGTAGCAGCGCTGCGGTAAACGGGATTTCACGCGCGCAGATGACGCCGAAGATAAGGGCTACATACAGCGCCATGTCCACCAGGCGCGCCAGCAGACGTGAAGCCGGCGAGGGAAGGTATACCCGGACCGCGTTTTCCGGTAATCCTGCCAGTATGTTATCAGTGTCTCCCGGGGTCTGCTGCTCCTGCGGAATCTCACCGGCTTCATCTGCCGGGGGAGACTGCAGAAAATCTGCCAGAGCGGGGAGTTCGCGCAGGGGCATCCACTGCTGGCACCCGCTGTGCCAGCCTTTGGTATCCGGAGTCAGCTCTCCGGTTTGAATCTGCGAAAGTATATCCGGCACGGTAGCCGGGCCGCACTTTTTCTTATCGGCTATCCAGTAGATATCCATGGTGCTTCTGATTTAATTGGAACGCAGAGCCTTGGAGGGGTCCTGGCGTGAAACGATGAAAGCGGGGATGATGGCTGCTATGGTCACCATGATGAATGCCTGGAGCGCCTGGGCCGCAAAGGTGGCCGGGTCGTATACCGCCGGCAGGGTGATGCCATGTGCCTGCATGGGGAACGGATCCATGCCTATGCTGGCCAGGGCTGCCTGGATTTCCAGTCGGTAATAGAGCACCAGCAGGGCGAGCAGCACGCCGCAGACCGCACCGGCTGTGCCGATGATGACCCCCTGCCAGGCGAAGATGCCCATGATTTTGCCCGGCGTGGCACCCAGCGCCTGGAGCACGGCGATTTCGCGCTTGCGCTGCATGGACATGGTGAACATGACCGCCATGATGCAGAAGCTCGCTATCAGGGAGATGATGGAAAGCACAAAACTCATCATGACGCGTTCGTTGGCAATGAGTTTGTACCATTGTTCAAAACTGCGGGTCCATGGTGCAATGAACCAATCAAGCCCGGTGGGGTAGAGGCTTTCCGGTGCTTGCAGCTGCGGCAGCAGGTTCCGTATGCCGGTTTCTACATCGCCCGGGTTATTGGCATCTCTCACCCGCACGCAGATACCCTGAATCTGGCTGGTTCCACCGGCAGAGAGTCCGAGTACATCCTGGGCAATCTGCAGGGGTACGTATACATTCGGCCCGGGCATGTTTTCGGGGGTCTGGTAGATGCCGGCAATGCGTAAATCCATGGGCATCACCATTTCGTTGATGCTTTTGACGGCTATGCCGTCTTCCTTATCCCGGTCCAGCGCAGCCAGTCGCTCTGCTGTGGTCTGCCACTCCTGCACCTGCTCAGGTGTAAAAGGTTCGGCTTTTCTGTGGTTCTGTGCCAGATTATAGAGTGTGGCGCAGGCTTCCTGCTCGCTGCGGCGCAGTTTGCTGCTATCGAACTTCAGAATGTGATTGACCACTTGCTCCAGCCGGGTATCTTCCACCGTGGTGCCGGTCTCGCTAGTGGCTGCCCCGTCAAATACGGTGGCGATAGCCCCCATGAAGGCTTTGTTTTCGTGGGTTTGCAGTGGGTTCTGAATCATGGCATAGATATCTGCCACTTCATCCAGACTGCCTACGGGGGTCAGGTGCAGACTATCACCCACCTGCAGGTGCAGCGCGGCCGCGGTAGGGGCAGAGATGACGCATTCCTGGTCCAGGCCTTCGCCGAAATCAAAAGTGCCGGCGCGCAGCATTTGCTGCAGCGGGGCAATCTGCTGCTCGTTGTGGGGCTCGATGGCGGTGAATTGTACCGTCATGCGTCCGCTGTTGCTCTGGGCAAAGGCATCGCCCTCCAGCTGGGGGTATACGCTGACAACCTCCGGAAGTTTTCGTATATCATCCATCAGTCCGCCCCAGTCCACCAATTCATCGGTAAGGCTGATGCGCTGCATGCCGTCTGTCTGGGCCACCACATAGTGCGGGGCAAATGCCAGCACCCGGCTTTCCATCTCCCGCTGCAAACCTTCCATGACGGAGAGTACCACGATAAGCACCATGACCCCCAGGGCTACACCCCCCAGGCAGATAAAGGTGATGACGGAAAACATGGTGCGCAGCGGGTTGAGATATCTCACCGCCAGCATCAGGCTCAGGTTGCGTCGTAACAGTTTCATGCAGGCCGCAGAGTATCACACATTCCGCGCATATAAGCAAGTCCGAATGCTGCCATGAATAATCCTTGTCATGCTTTTGACACATTTCCATCTTGCGCCGTCTATAAAACATGATACAATGCGAACAAATGGATGAAAAACTGATTATTATCGGCACCGGCCCTGCCGGTTACACTGCAGCTATCTACGCCGCCCGCGCAGATTTACACCCTCTCGTTTTCACTGGTGGTCAGATTGGTGGCCAGCTTACCACGACTACCGAGGTGGAGAACTTTCCCGGCTTCCCGGAAGGAATCATGGGTCCGGAGCTTATGTTCAACATGAGTCAGCAGGCAGAGAAACATGGAGCCCGATTTGTCTATGAAGAGGTGATTTCTGTGACTCAGGAAACCTGCACCGGATTGTTCGTGGTTACAACATCTGGCGGTGCCTACAAGGCTGAGGCGGTTATTATGGCTACCGGCGCGAAAGCACGCTATCTGGGAATTGAAGGCGAAAGCGCGCTTATCGGCCACGGGCTGACGGCATGTGCTACCTGCGATGGTGCTTTCTATCGCGATGTGCCGGTCTGCGTGGTCGGTGGTGGCGACAGCGCCTGCGAAGAGGCTAATTTCCTGACCCGCTTTGCCAGCAGGGTGTATCTTATTCACCGCCGCGACCAGTTGCGCGCCAGCAAGGCTATGCAGCAGCGTACCCTGGAGAATCCCAAGGTGGAACCCGTGTGGAACAGCACCATTGCTGCTTATAAGACCGATGCTCAGGGCGAGGTTTGCGGTGTTACGCTGCAGAGCACGGTGGACGGCAGTACCCGTGAGCTGGAAGTCAGATGCGTGTTCATGGCTATCGGGCATACTCCGGTCAGCAATTATGCAGGGGACCTGGTGGAGCGCGATGCCGCAGGCTTTGTTGTGACCGCGGGCGCCGGCACCGCCACGAAGACTCCCGGCCTTTTTGCCGCGGGTGATGTGGCAGACCCCACCTACCGCCAGGCTATATCTGCCGCCGGTATGGGATGCCGCGCCGCTATGGATGCCGAACGTTATCTACTTACACGAGAATAAGATTGTATGAAAAAAATCATTATCCTGCCGCTGGCGGCCATGCTGGCTGCATGCACCAGCACAGATGAACAAGTGGCCCGGGCTGCGTTCCTCTTCAACTCCGGGCAAGAGGCTGAGGCTGCGGCTTTGTACCATGAGGCTGCTCTTGCGGGGAATACCACGGCCCAGCTTCAGCTGGCCAAATGTTATGATTTCGGCAAGGGCGTGAAGCAGGACCTGCAGGAGGCAGTGCGCTGGTATACACTGGCGGCGGAAGCCGGCGATACGAATGCACAGGATAACCTGGGTACCTGCTATGTCTCCGGTACCGGGGTGGAAAAGGACCTCATGAAGGCTTTTTACTGGTACAGCCTGGCTGCCGACGCTGGTAATGCGTCTGCCATGAATAATCTGGGCCTCTGCTACCGCAATGGCGAGGGTACAGCCAAGGATGATGCCAAGGCTGCAGCCTGTTTCCATCGCGCGGCCATGCTGGGCAACGCCAATGCTCAGTATAATCTGGGGCGTTGCTACTATCATGGCCTTGGCGTGCCGCAGGATAACGAACAGGCAAAACAGTGGGTGAGCCAGGCTGCAGCCCAGCAGCATAAGAATGCCATGCTCTTCATGGCTGATAACCAGTGGGTATTGCCGCAGCCGCCGCAGATGCCGCAATAACTGATTTTTAGCTTTTACAGCACATGCTGCCGGGTGTATAATGAGCCCATGCAGCCCGTTGAATGCTCAAAGAACCGGACACCGTGGGGCTCATTCTGGAGCCTCACGGTGATTCAGTCCATGAATGCCCTGAATGAAAAGGGGGTGCAGTTCCTGCTGATTGGCCTGGGAATATGGATGGCCATGGAGCTGCAATATCCGCTTTCCGTGCTCATTGTGCTGCCATTTGTTCTGTTTTCTCCGCTGGGTGGGTGGCTTGCAGACCGCTGGTGCAAAACCCGCCTGCTGCAGGCCATGGTGCTGCTGCAGGTGGTAGTGCTGGTGGGGATGACGCTTGGACTGTGGGTGGAGAATCTGCCGCTTGCCGTGTGTAGTTTCGGGGTGTTCTGCGTGCAGGCTATGTTTTTCAGCCCGGCTAAAAAGGGACTGGTCAAGGATATAGTGGGCTCTGAGAATATCGGCTTTGCCAGCGGAGTAATGGAAATTTCCACCATGCTGGCGCTTCTGGTGGGGCAGATTGGCGCGCTTTATCTTATTTACACCTTGCTCCGACTCTGGGGACCGGATTCCGGTTGGCAGGCGGCAGCCCTGCCGTGCGCCTGCTGTACAGTGGGCGCCGTGGTGGTGTTTGTGCTCAGTCTGTTTATGCCGCGGTATCCAGCTCAGAGCTCGAAGCCTTTCCGCTGGAACCTTCTCTGGTGCCACTTTTCGCAGCTCCGCATGCTGTGGGAAAACAAAGTTCTTCGCAATAGTGAAATCGGTATCGGTTATTTCTGGTTTCTGGCCAGTGTGATGATGCTGATTGTGCTGCAGATGGCAGCAGAGGCGCATCCCGTGGCCAGTAAGGCTGATTTTCTGCAGGTGCTGGGGCAGCAGAAAGACTCGGCTCTTCTTTTTGCCTGGCTCAGTGGCGGTTCTATTTCTGGCGGCCTCTGCGCTTCTATCATCTGCGCTAAGAAAATACGCACCTGGGTGGCCAGTGTTGGCGGTATTGGCATGACTCTCGGTTGTGTGGCCATGGCGCTTCTCCCATATGGAACGCCCGGTTTCTTTGCTGCGCTCACGCTGACCGGATTCATGGCTGCTGGTTATCTGGTTCCGCTGAATGCGCTGCTGCAGGACCGCGCAGATAATGATAAGCGAGGGGATGTGATAGCCGCCGGCAACCTGGTGGATTGTTTCCTGGGAATGCTGGCCGTGGGCATACAGGGCGGTATGAATGCTGCCGGTATATCCCCCCAGTGGCAATGCGCCATTCTGGCTTTGAGCAGCGCACTTGTGGCAATCTTTATTCACCGCAATACGAAAGCGTGATTCCAGCTTGTCAAGACACACGCCATATGGTAGCATAAACCGCGTATGAGATTTTTGCCGTTGATTCCTGTTATAGCCCTCGTGCTGCAAAGCTGTAGTCTGCAGGAGCGCATCGACCGGGTCTCGGCAGATATTGAGAATCAATATGCAGGGCTGCAGTCGTGGGAGAAGCTCCCTGTTCGTACGATATCGTGGAATCAGGCGATAGCCATGATGAAACGCAATAATGTCGAGTATATCCAGACTCAGAATGCTATTGCAAAATCCGAACGTAGCGAGCTGAGTGTCTTCACGGATATGATTCCGGGGCTTTCATACTACAGCTATTTTACGAAATCCCTGGGAGACATTACAGAGAATATCAACAGCAATGACATGACCCATAGTGTCAATGTCACCTTCTACCTTCCCACGCTCACACAGGTTCCCTACAGGGTGTACGCCAGCAAAGCTTCTACATTTGCCGCCATCAAAGCCCTGGAAGGTAAGGAGCGCGAATTGATTTCAAAACTATATACCCAGCAGCGTTTGTATCATCTCAACGCGCGTATCCAGGCCCTGGATGAGCAGAGCCCGGAGAAGAAGCCGGACTATCTCCTCAAATCCAAGGCAGATGAGAATGCCGCGTGGATGGAGCTGGCTGCCTTGCTTGGAGATTATTCCGCCCGCTGGCGTATTCTGCCGGAATCTGTGCCTCAGTTCCGCTGGAGCCGGTACAGAGGGCTGACCTACAAGCTTGACCAGCTGGTGGTGTGCAAACTGGCGCTGGAGTTGGAGCAGGCCCGCATGCGCCAGTATAGTGTTGCATTGAATTATCTGCCCACCATTAATCTGAGCTTGTACAGCCCTTCGCTGTTTACCTCAACCGGTGGTACATATTCCGGCACATTCCTGGATAAGGACGATACCATGCTCAACGCGAGCTTGAATTACTCGTTCGATACCAAATTACGCACGTGGAATAATTACCGGGACAGTAAAGAGTCGTATGAACTGCGGCGCAGGGAAACCACCAGCCGCCTCATGGATTTGAAACAGACCCTGCAGACCTTGCGCACCAGCATGGATGAATACTACGCATGGCGGGGATATATGAATAAACGGATAGAGCATCTCAGCGTGGCACCTGCTGCCAATGCAGCAGAGTTCCTGGAAAATGAGAATACCCTCCACTCCATGAAAAAGGAGCTGCTTAACCAGGAGCGCTCGGCCATTGAGTCCGAAGCGAGTCTGATTCTCCAATACGGGATGCAGTGAATCACGCCCGCGCCGCCTGCACGCAAGCGGGGAGCTGTTTTTGCAGTGATTCAGACTGGAAGTATCCCTGATTGCTGATGCGGTTGATTTCTTCGCGCAATTCCTTGCGGAGTCGCTGAAGTCTCTCTGCGTGAGTCCTCTCGGATTCTATCTGCTGCGGAGATAAGCCGGCTTGCAGAAAATCAACATGACCGGCTTTTTCTGCCGCTTTCTTCTGTGCCGCTGGTAATTCGCCCGCCACCAGTGATGCCGTTGCCTGATTCTGAATGCGGCGCAGCTGGTAAAGCATATCATCAATGGCATCGCACCAATCAGAATAGGCGCGTTCCAGGGGTGTTTCAATGGGTTGAGCGTGGCTTGTGGAAACCTGCGCGCTCATTTTGTAGTACTGGAAAAGGGAAATCAATTCATCTGCTCCGTAGGCATTCACCTCTTCCAGACGCTGCACTACTGGTATATATCCCTGCGTTATGTGGGTCAGATCCCTCATCAGCTGTTCCAGGGTCCGGATATCCTCGCCGGATTCCAGCGGCAGCGTGCCGAGCTGCTCCGTCGCCCGCCTCATGTACTCCATTCGGGTGCGTAATTCGCCGGCGGCAGATATTCCGCTTTCCTTATCGCTTACAGTGCGCAGCAGCCGGTTGACCTCTCTGGCTTCATGTACCAGCTTGCGGCATACATCCACTGCAGTGTCGGCCGGTGCCGGGGCTGCCTGGGCTGCTACTACAGGCAGCGCGCTCAGCAGGCAAGGCCCCAATATGGGGTGCAGGCGATTCATCTGCGCTCATTGTAACGGCTAAAAGCCCATCTGTCAAGGGGTAATTAAAACTGCCTTTCCGCCATGCAGTGACGCGTGGTGTAGGGCTGCCATCTCTGAATCGCGACTGCGGCCGTCGGGACTGGGCGGACTTGACTCTGACGCCGGGCTTTGGTATGATGCGCGCCGCAGCCATGAATTATCTGGAAATCATACTCATTGCACTGGCTCTGGCGGTGGATGCTACAGTTTATGCATTCTCCTATGGTCTGGTGCTACGGCAGGGGCGGGGCAAGGCTGCTCTGATGCTGGCTGCTACGGTAGGATTATTTCAGGCCGGAATGCCGCTGCCCGGGTATTGGGGCGGGGCATTTTTACGCGGGGTGGTGAGCAACTGGGCCCCATGGCTGGTGCTGGTCGTATTCTGCCTGCTGGGTGGTAGTATCATATACAAGGCGTGGTGTGGCGATGAAGAGGCACGCCCCGGGAATCAGGCTATGGGCTTTTGCGGCCTCATGCTCGTGGGAGTCGCGACAAGTATTGATGCGCTGGCGGTGGGTACCTGCATGGCACTGGGAAATATAGGAGGGCCGCAACTTCAGCTGTGGCTGGCGGTCAGTATCATAGGGAGCATCACGTTTGCGTGTGCTCTGCTGTCATTTCACAGTGCCCGCATGCTGCACCACCTGCCGACACGCTGGCTGGAGAGTGCTGCCGGTGTGTTGCTAATCGGCCTGGGTGTATACAACTTGTTTTAAGAAGCGGAACGGTCAAGGTGGATTATAGACCGGCTTCTGAAAGAATCTGCAGAATCTGCTCTCTGGGACGCTGCGGCCAGAATTTGTTGGCAACCGGGCTGGCCGGTGAGGGGTGCAGAATGGTACCGAGTGTAAAATCCTGACCGGGAAGGGCCGCCGCAGCCAGTTCGAGCTGCTTGAGTGCGTATCCGCCCACACCGATAAGGACACGGGGACGCAGGATTTCAATCAGGCGGATGAGGTGCCGCTGGCAAGCTGCATCTACCTGTTCTACCTGGGTTCTGGGAAGTTGGGTCGGGGTGATGTTGGAGCCGGTTTCACTCATCCAGATAAGCGGGCAGTAATTGGCTACATAGGCGTGTTTGAAGAATTCTTCTGCCGTGCCGTACATTTCCTCGAACAGCCCCCAGAGCCGGCGCCCGCTTACTTCTGAGCGGGGACAGGAGAATCCTTGAACCGGGCGTTTCGGGTGGGTCTGTGGCGGCTGTCCGATGGAAGCCATAATGCCCATCCAGAGCGTTACTGCGGCTATTTCACCAAAGGGAACGCCGGTCTGCGCCATGCCGAAAGGCCCGGGATTCATGCCGAGATAGAGCACATCTTTCTGCCCGGCTCCGAATTTGCGGATGTAGGCCTCGTGGCCATCCCAGGCATAATCGAGCGGGTTGTAGGTGAATGCCACAGGGGTCGCAAACTCCAGTGCTCCCACTTCGCGGCTCAATTCCTTTGCTGCGCGAATCAGTTCTTCTCTCTGCATGTCGCCAACAATACCACATACCCTGCCAGATTGCAAAAACAAATCACTGATGTGTTGAATTCCGCTCACGAAAAGAGCCCGGAGTATATTCCGGGCTCTTCTCGTGAAATCCGTGCGGCGTTTTGCCGGCGGATATGCCTGCGCATCAGGCCTTAGCTGCAAAAGTATCCTTGCAGGGGCACTCTGCCATGGCCCAGGTGGCCTTGCCGGATTCAGCAATGTGAACCAGGGCGTGGTAGGTGTCTTCCTCGTCTGTGCCAAGCTTGGCTGCAATGTCACCGGCGGTGGCAGGTGTGGTGCTGAGTGCACCTTCTGCTGCGGCCAGAAGCTTCAGGAATACATTGGCTGCCAGTTTACCTGCCTGCACACCGGGCTGGTGGTAGGCGTTGATGTGGATGAGGCTGGCATAGAAGCTCACCGTGCGCTCAAAGAGGGCAATGAGCATGCCCAGCGTGTAGGCATTCACCACAGGAATGGAGATGGTGATGTTCTTGCGGCCGCTTTCGGAAAGTGCCTTGCGGGTGCCGCGCAGGAAGCCCTGCAGGTAGTCGCCGGCGGTGAAGTTGTCTTCCACCTTCACCGTATCAGTGGGAGCCTGGCGCACTTCAATGAAGGTTACGAAGAAATTGTTGATACCGTCGCGCAGCTGCTGTACATAGGCATGCTGGTCGGTGGAGCCTTTGTTACCGTACACGGAGATACCCTGGTTCACGGTGTTTCCGTCCAGGTCAAGCTCCTTGCCGAGAGACTCCATGATGAGCTGCTGCAGGTACTTGGAGAAGAGCACGAGGCTGTCTTTGTAGGGCAGCACCACCATATCCTTCTTGCCCTTGCCCTCACCGGCTTCATACCAGGCCAGAGCAAGCTTCATGGCCATATTGGTGGCCGTGTCTGCTACGCGGGTTTTGGCATCCATTGCCGCAGCGCCAGCCAGCAGGCTGTCGATATCTACGCCCTGCAGAGCAGCAGGAACCAGACCCACTACAGAGGTTTCAGAGGTACGGCCGCCCACCCAGTCTTCCATGGGGAAGCGCTTTACCCAGCCTTCTGCCACGGCTACTTTATCCAGCGTGGAGCCTACGCCGGTAACGGCCACGGCCTGCTTGGCAAAGTCCAGGCCTTTATCGGTGAAGTATTGCTGGGCGCAAACCATGCCGTTGCGGGTTTCCGGGGTGCCGCCGCTCTTGGAAATAACCACAGCCAGGGTTTCTGTGAGGGGAAGGGTGTCCAGCACCTTGTACATGCCGTCCGGGTCGGTGTTGTCAAGGAAAGCCATGTTCAGGCCATCGGCGGGCAGGGCGTCAGCCACCAGCTCCGGCCCCAGGGCGGAACCGCCGATACCAATCACCAGGCAGGTGGAGAACTTCTTGCCATTCGGAGCCAGAATCCGGCCCCCCAGCACATCGGCAGCAAAGGCCTTCAGATCAGCCAGAGGCTCGTCAATCTTGGCGCGGAGCTCGGCAGTGGGGGCAATGGCGCTGTTGCGCAGCCAGTAGTGCCCCACCATGCGGTTTTCATCCGGGTTGGCAATCACGCCGCTTTCCAGAGCGGCGATATCGGAGTAGGCGCGGTCAATGAGAGGCTTCATTTCTGCCAGGAACTCAGGAGTGAGCGGCAGCTTGGAAAGATCCAGAGAAATACCCATTTCAGGGTAACGGAGAAGCTGAGTGGCGTACTGTTTCATAACGCGGAAGATTATACCCATTCTCCTCCTTCTGGGCAAGCTCAATCATGCCGGAGCCCGGGCTATTTGTCAGTAAATGGGAAAATATTATGCGTGTGTATCACGCCGGAATCAAGCATTAGTGCGGGTTCCGGGGAAATCGGGGGCAGGGCGGCGGTGTTATTGTAACTCATTATCGGCTTGCAATCAGGCGCTCTATATGGTAGCATGCCGCGCACCCATGATAAGCGACTCCGAAGCACTGTTCCAATGGAAGCTGCGCGCTGCTGCTCAGCCGCAGGGGAGGACTGTACTTGACCTGGAGGCCGATAGCCTGCACCGCCACCGCGAGAAGCTCTGCCTGATTCAATACGCAGATGCTGAAGGCGTGGTCATCATTGACCCGCTGGCTATCGAAGATATGCGTATTTTTACGCTCTGGCTGCAGGAGGCGGATGTGTGGATGCACGGGGCGGATTATGATATGAGTCTGCTTCAGAATGCTTTTGGTGTACTGCCGCACATGATTCTGGATACTCAGATTGCGGCCCGTCTGCTTGGGTTCCAGCAGTTTGGTCTTGCCGCTCTTGTGGAGCATTACTACGGTGTGGTGCTCAGTAAAAAGAATCAGCGTGCCAACTGGGGGCTTCGCCCTATGCCGGAAGACATGAAGGAATATGCCCAGGGGGATGTGAAATACATGCTCGAAATGGCAGATAAGCTGGTAGCGGAGCTCAAGCAGCTGGGCCGGTATGAATGGTTCCTGGAAAGCTGCGCCTGCAATCTGGCCCATGGCCGCGAACGCCACGCAAGCAGTGGTCAGGATCCCTGGCGTATCAAGGGTAGCGGTAAGCTTACCCGCCGTGGTCTGGCTGCGCTGCGGGCTCTCTGGCTCTGGCGTGATAATGAGGCCGCCCAGATTGACCGTCCGGCTTTCATGGTCTGTGGTAATGATGAACTCATCCGCTGGAGCACGGCTCTGCAGGAGTTCCGCTCTGTGTTCCCTCACCACAACATGCACACGCATCGCGCAGCCCGCTTCCGTAAGACGGTGGAGCGTTTCCAGCTGCTCGATGAGGAGGAATACCCCCAGCTGCTCAAGCGCACACACCACGAAACGGATGCTCATTTTGATTCCCGTGTGGAAAGATGGTCTGCACGCCGTAATTCAGTGGCAGCCGAGCTCGCTCTTGAGCCTTCTCTCATTGCTACCCGCAGCCAGATTGAATCTATTGCCAATAATGAAGATAAGGGACTGGCTGCCCTTATGTCCTGGCAAAGAATGCTGCTCACGAAGTAAATTGGCGGCATCCACTGCTTCACGATATCCCTTGTGCTGTTAAGCTGCGCCTTGGGGGCTCCTTTTGTTTCCCTGAATTGATAGATGAAAAAAAGTGCTTTTCCCTGGTGGGAAAAGCACTTTTTGAAAACCAAAACTTGGTAGTTGCTTTAGCGCTTGGAGAACTGGAAGCGCTTGCGGGCGCCGGGGCGACCAGCCTTCTTGCGTTCCTTCATGCGGGAGTCGCGGGTAAGCAGACCCTGCTCACGCAGAGCGGAGCGGTACTCCTCGTCAATCATGACAAGGGAGCGGGCGATAGCCAGGGAGATAGCACCCGTCTGGCCGTGCACACCACCACCACGGCACACGACGCGCACGTCGAACTTCTTCATGGTGTTGGTAGCATAGAAGGGCTGCAGAACGGCGTTCTGGAGGGCATCCGTGGGGAGGTATTCCTCGAAGGAACGACGGTTGATGGTGATCTTGCCGGACTTGCCTTCCTCAGCGGGGGTGAGCCAGGCGTGAGCGATGGCTTCCTTGCGACGGCCAGTGGCGTTGTAGGGAGTAGTAGACATAGTCAGAATAAAATTAGGCGATGGTTACAGCTTCCGGAGTCTGAGCGGTGTGGGGGTGCTCAGCGCCAACATATACCTTGAGACGGCCACCCTGGGCGCGACCCTGACGGGTGTGAGGAATCATGCCCTTGACGGCGAGTTCCACAATCATCTCGGGATGAGTCTTGCGCAGCTTGCTGGGGGTGGTTACCACCTGATTGCCCACATAGCCCGTGTAGCGGGTGTAGATTTTGGCGCGCTCCTTGTTACCGGTGAGCACGACCTTGTCAGCGTTCACGATGATTACATAATCACCGCAGTCCACGTGGGGGGTGAAAATGGTCTTGTTCTTACCGCGAAGCAGGTTAGCTGCTTCGACTGCAACCTGACCGAGCACCTTGCCGGCGGCATCGATCACATACCACTTACGCTCAATTTCCTGAGGCTTGGCAGAGAAGGTTTTCATATTATCTTATTTCGTATTCCAGTTTTGGCTTTCGCCACGTAGCGACCTCTAAACAGGTCAGCTCGCAGAGGGTAGCACAGCATGATTTTTATGTCAACCGCATTTTGTGACTTGCTGCAACTTTTTTTCTGAAATCGCGAAAAAGTGCTTGCCTTGTGAGCATATCGGCATTAAACTAGCCGCGCGCATGGCGCATATAGCGCTTTGTAAAGTAACCAACTAAGAACGACATAATGGCAAATCCCCCCAATAATCGCGGCGGCAAGCCGCAGCAGCGCCCGAATGGCCCGCGTCCTGCCGGAAATGCAGCA
This sequence comes from Akkermansia sp., assembly GCA_045614585.1. Taxonomy (GTDB): domain Bacteria; phylum Verrucomicrobiota; class Verrucomicrobiia; order Verrucomicrobiales; family Akkermansiaceae; genus Akkermansia. Next base: position 47,950 of record JAZLDD010000014.1, read on the forward strand.
CGCCCCGCCAATACCGCCCCTAAACCCAAAAAAGTGGATGATGATGGTGAGGGGGAGATTGAGCTTGAAGGTGTGGTTTCCGCCGTGCTGGCCGGTACGATGTTCCGCGTGAAGGTGGCCAATGGCCATGAGTTCCTGGCTCATATCTCCGGCAAGATGCGCAAGCGCTTTATCCGCCTGGTGGTGGGTGACCGGGTTCGTATCGAGGTGTCTCCCTACGATATGACAAAGGCTCGCATTACTTTCCGCCTGAACTGATTGCAGGTTTCTATCATATATTTACAGGCCCCAGCGATTTCCGCCGGGGCTTTTTTATGCACCTATGCGAACCAGAGAAAGGCAGGCTACCTCCTTTACACCTGGGAGTTTTTTGAGCTGGGTGGAGCAGGCTCGCGCCGTGGCGCCTGTGGTGAATACATCATCCACCAGCACCAGGCGGGCAGGGTATTGCGCCCTGCGTGCAAAGAGGGAGGGCGCTTTGCATCGGTAGGCGCGCATGGCGTTCATTCTGCGCGCATTAGCGGTGAGTCTGGTCTGGCTGAGCACGCCGGTTTCGCGGCGCGAAAGCAGTTCCATCACTTTCAGATTACGTAATTTTGCCAGATTATGAGCGAGTTCACCTGCCTGATTGAAACCACGGGTGTATAATTTCCCGGCGGTTACGGGCACGGGAACCAGCACCCAGTCATGATGCGCGCGAAGCCGTGGTGTCTGCTCCCAGAGTTCATTGAGTATCTGGGCCAGCGGCTGAGCAAGATGCAGCGCGTGGTGGTATTTCAGCGCATAGATGAGCTTCATGACCTCGTCCGTCTGCCGCAATGCCTGGCGGGCCAGACTGAATGAGCGCGGTTGCCCTGTGCAGTTTTCACAGCGGTCCGGGGCTGTCTGTTGGCCTGCGGTGGGCGCTCCGCAATGCAGGCATATCGGCGTTGGAATGCGCGGCAGCTGGCATATGCAGTCCGGGCAGAGCGTCTGGTTGCTGCTTTCGCCGCAGAGCTCGCAGGTGCAGGGGAAAAGCCAGCTGAGCATGGTGGCGCTGGTGGTAATTAGCGGTGGCGCGAAATGAATTCGCGGGCCACGGCCTGATAGGCCATGGAGGCGGCGCCAAAGCGGTCATGCTCCATGATAGTGCGGCCGAAACTGGGCGATTCCGCCACGCGCACGGAGCGAGGAATGAAAGTTTTGTACAGTCTGTCAGGCAGTTCCTGCTGTATCTGGCGAATGACTTCATTGGCCAGCTTGGTATTGTTGTACATGGTCATGATGATGCCTTCGTGCTTCAGGCGGGGATTGACGCCGTTTTCGCGGATCTGGTCCATCACGTAAAGAATCTTGGAAAGTCCTTCCAGACTCAGGAATTCGCACTGCATGGGGGTTATCACCTCATCGCAGGCGCAGAGTGCCGAGGTCATGAGTACTCCGAGCGAGGGCGGGGTATCCAGAAACACATAGTCGAAATGATTCTGCTGGCGGAGCCCTGCCATGGCATCGTACATGCAGGTGAGGTGCGAATCATCCTGTGTAAGTTCCACTTCCACACCGGAAAGGTCCATATGTGCCGGTATGATGGAGAGGTTGCGGCGGCGGGTGCTGCGCACCAGGTCTTCAAGCAGGGTTTCGCCGATAAGTGCAGGATACAGACTGGAATCGCTGTCTACCTCTACGCCCAGGTTGGTGCTGGCATTTGCCTGCGAATCCATGTCGATGATGAGTACACGTTTCCCTCGTGCGGCAAGTGCAGCGGCAAGGTTCACGGTAGTGGTGGTTTTACCCACGCCACCTTTCTGGTTCGCTATGGCTATGACTTTCACGCCGGGCATTCTACCTGACCCGATTCGCTTTTTCAAGCTGTATTTGGGTATGCAGACACGCACTCAGCTGTAAAACTGCCCGGCGCCGGGTGAAAATGCCATAGGCCCGGTATCAGCGGCGTTTTCCGAATAGCCCTTTATCGTAGGTGCGGTGTATGCAGAAAACAAAGGCCAGGATGAGCCACCATGCCAGCATGGAGGAGGCTTCGAACCAATGCCCGAGCTGGACCTGCTGGCCTGCATGCCAGAGCACGGTGCAGGGAAATGCCAGCAGAATGAGCCAGCGCAGGAATCCGGGGACAAAAGGCATAATCCACAGGAAAAAAAGCAGGACTACGCAGGCTGTGGTCTGTTGTTGCCAGTTCTCCAGCATCGGTATCTGGCGCAGCACTTGCCGCCCCACTGGGTATTCTGTGGTGTGAGTGATGATTTTTTCCGTGCCTGCGAGTTGAGACAGGGTGCGGGCCAGGCGTTCCATCCGGAGAGGTGTGTTTTGCTTTTCCGCAGGTTGCTCCAGCATGACACATGGCTTGTTCCCCAGTTTTTCTGCGAGATTGATACCGCTGACCACCTCCTCCAGAGGCAGATGGATTACCTTTGCTTCTGTGAGCCTGGTGCGTGCATTGTCATCTATGGGCAGGGTGAATCCTCCGTAGGTGATGTCTTTGCCAAGTCTCACTTTCACATCCTTCCCATCCAGTCCCAGCCGGGCCAGAGCCAGCCGGAAAGGCAGGGTGGGTATGGTTTCTCCATTCCACCGCATGAGCAGGGGGAAGGAAATGCTGTCTACCGCAGAGGGATTCTGCGTGTGAGGTTCGCCTTCCAGCCAGTCCGGAGCCCAGACCACGGCCAGAGCATCCGGGGTTTCTGTGAGCCCGTTTGGCAGTGGCCGGTTGGCGACTGGTAGCCCATTCGGGTTGCCTTCTATGTTTTCCTGCGGAATGGAGGAGTTCCGCAGCATGGCCGGGGTGAAATCCGGCTGTGCTGCCGTGCGCCCACGGAGCCCGACTGCAGATTGGGGGAATGCCGCCAGCACGCGGCAAAGCATTTCGCGCACCATATCTCCCTGTTCGCCTTGCCAGATGAGCGGGGAGGAAAGTCCCACGGTGGTTGCACCGCCTTGTTTGAGCTTGTTGAGCAGAACGGCGGTATCTTGTGGCCCCAGGGGCAGGGCGGCAAATGCGCGTGCACATGCTTCGTCATTCAATTCAATCATGCCCACGGTGGGGCATTCGCGCAGCCGGGTCTGGCTGATTACCGGCTCCATGGCAATTTGTTCGCCGGGGTGCAGCAGCTGGGGAAAATCTGTGTGTGCCCAGCGGCACAGGCTGTGCCCCAGATGGTTGAAAAGCCATTGATCTGTTCTGTATAGTGTGTGCTGCAGACCGTACCAGCTGCCTGCCAGCACGACCAGCCAGAACAGAACGGCAAGAAAGCTTACGTGTCGAGAAGTTTTAGGATGCATGCGGCAACAGGGGTTGCGGGTGAGCCTGCAGGCGTGCTGGCAGCGGCATGGCGCAGGGCTGCCACCCCGGCAGGTATGAGATTGAGGTACCAGTCGCGCTGCTGGTTGTATCCGATGTTGGCGAATGCCCCCAGCGCCTGCATGAGTCGCTGCATGGCACAGGCTGCAAATATATCTGCAGAGATTTCGGCGGCGTCCATCTTCTGCCAGAGTTGCAGCAGTTCATGGCGTTCTTTTGCGCTCAGCTGCATGTAGGGATCATAGAGCAGGGAGGCCAGGTCATATTCCTTGCGCCCGTAGCGCATGCCCTGAAAATCGATTAACCATGCGCTTTCTTCATGCAGCATGATATTCTGGCTCTGGCAGTCGCGGTGCACCGGTACTCTGGGTAGCCCTGCCAGCCAGGCTGCCATATCCTTCAGTTCTGCCTGTGCAAGAAAAGTTGCCGGGTTGCCGCCCAGATGCCGCCCGATGAAATGTTCTGCGAAATATTCCTGTTCCCAGCGGTAAAGGGTGGTGTCGAACGGTGGCTGCAGGGGCCATTCCGGTTTCAGCCGGTAAAATGGAATCAATGTGCTGAATGCCCGGGTGTATGCATGGCGGCGTGTTTCCCACGGGGTGTCCCGCAGACTGAGAAGGTCAGTTTCTCCTAAGTCCTGAACCAGGCATGCACCGCATCCTTCGGGCAGAATCTCTTCTGCAAGAATAGCCGGTACACGGATTCCTGCTTCAGCCAGACCATGGGCCGCCGCCAGAAATGAGTTGTTGTCGGCTCGTTCATTTGTCCAGTGTATGCCCAGTGCTCCGCCCGCGCGCATGATGCTGCGGCCGCTTGCGCCAGCGCTTACACTCTGCAGGGATTCCGCACTTACCGGTGAGCCGGTGTGCTGTTGAATCATGCGGGCCAGAATGCTTCGCGCCTGAAAATCGGGAACCATGGGCGTGTCCTGTTTTAATCTACCTTGAAAAAATTCAGAGATTCGGATTTGCCAGGTGCTTGTTTGCTGCCTTGTTGGGATGGCGCGGGCTCGGCACGGGGCGGCATCGGCGGCTGATGCCTCTGAACCGGTGGTGCCGGGTGCATCGGTGTGCCGGAGGGAGATGCTGGTTGAACAGGCGGTTCGACGTTAGGGTTTGGCTTTGCCAGATGTGCCAGGTTTACAGGGGGTACTGTCCGGGCGGGTTCCTGTTTGTGGGATACAGGTGTTTCCTTGCTGTCTGTTGCAGATTTCTTGCTGGTCTTTCTACTGCTGGGCGGAAGGTCTACAGATGCATGTAAACGCAGTTGCTCCATCTGCTTGTTGAGCTGTATGAGCAGCAGGATTACCGAGCTGGCGATGATGGGCCACCCCGCTTCTGCAAGGCCGTTCAGCAGTACGGCCCGGGTGCAGTTTTCGGGTTTGTGTGCCAGATATTCCAGGCAGTTCAGCGTGCCGCTGATCAGTAGAAATGTGGAGACAAAATACCCGATGGGAATGGGGAAAAGCATAGCGCAGCCATTGTATGCACATTCCTTTGCTCTGTCAAGTAAAAGGGTTGACGTAGCGGGGGATATGTTGTAACGTGGTGCGGACTATGGATTTCCGGATTATTGCTGCTGCCAGACCCTCCATCGCTTATGCTCGCGATGGTGTGAAATTCTTTGAGGAGCGCCTTCGCCCGCTCGGTAAGGTGGAGCTGCGCTATGTCAAGGCCGGGGATTCTGAATCCGTTTCTGCCCGTTTGCTTGAAGCCAGTGAGGGGTGTCTTCGTATCGCCATGGATGAACGTGGTGAAAATTGGACCACCCGCGAATTGGAGGCGAGGGTGCGCCGCTGGCAGCTTCGCTCTGTCAAGCATGTGGCCTTTCTTATCGGGGCGGCAGATGGCCATACCCAGGCGCTGCGCGATGCCTGTGACCATGTCCTTTGTCTCGGGAGGCATACCATGCAGCACGAACTGGCTCTCGTGGTGCTTCTGGAGCAGATTTACCGGGTGCATACGCTCCTTGCGGGTTCGCCGTATCACCGGGATTAATCGCCTCTGTATACAAAAAGCTCCGCCCCATCTGGAGCGGAGAAATTATTTTGAAGATGTACGAGAGGAGCGATTCTATTATTCGTACTTGCCCCACTTGCCTGCGCGAATTGCGCTCATGGCAGAAGATACCCGGCTCACCCATTTCTGGTGGCTGGAGCAGTAGGCCCGGCTGATCTGCACCAGCGTCACTCGCCCTTTGGCACGATATTTCGCCAGCAGTTCTGCCAGGTCTTCCACGCAGGCTTCCTTGCTTTCATAGCGTCGCTGTCCGCGGCTTCCCATGATACCCGCCAGATTGTTTTTGCGACGGGCAGCACTTGATGTGGCGTTGGCCGACTCATGCCGGATGATTGCCTCCATCAGCACGGGATCCACACCATTTTTGGCAGCGGCCTCCCTGATAGCGGGGCGCAGCGCAGTCACGAGCTCGGAATGCGCTGTGAGCACCATCATCAGGCCTGTCAGTATGGTCATGGTTACTCTCATGTCGGAGACATGTTACAGTTTTGTTAATGATTTGTCAAGTGTAAAATGCGGCACCTACACGATTTGGGCTTGACCTACCCTGTCCCGGTCTGATAATAATAAAAGATTACACTTTATTCTTGCTCTTACCGATGGCCCGGAATGAGAACAGGCATGAATGCAGATTCACATTCATGCCTGGGAAAAATTGGGGGAAGCGTGGGGTTACAGGGAGCCGTCAGGAATGAGTTCCAGCAGAACGAACGCATCGTCATCCAGGGAATCGAGGATTTCGAGGTCGGCCTCGTTGTGGATGGCATAGTACTCAGCGCCCCAGAGTCGTGCGATTTCCTGCATGCGGAAAGGCTGGGGCTGCACGAGAAGGCGCTCCAGCTCCGGATCGCCGGCGGTATCGGGCAGGGCGGCAGCCGCGCCGTCGTTGTTCAGCACGGCAATCACGCGCTTGCCGGGGGGAAGCTGGGGCAGGATAGCTGCGGCGTTGATATCGCGCAGGAGGGTGAGGTCGCCAATAAGGCAGAATCCGCTGGAGGCATCGGCTGTGTTGCCCAGGAAAGCGCTCAGTACACCATCTGCTCCGGTGCTGTGCAGGTCGCGCAGGTAGAGGGTGGGTACCTGGTGTTGGGCAAAACGGTTCCATAGCCGCACCGTGGTGGCGCTGCCTACGCAGATGACATTGGCAAGGCAGGCGTGGCGCGAGAAAGCGCGCACCATTGCCTCGGCAGATTCCGGGTAACCCAGCAGCAGTTCCTCAACCTGGTTGGCAATGCGGCGGCTGCGGGTGAAGAGTCGCTCGGTATCGCCCACATGCGGCACATCGCCCAGGGCCTTCATAATTTGCTCCAGTTCGCCCTCCACCACATTGCTCTTGCGGTTCAGACCGGAGAATCCGGTGCGGGTGAGGGAGTAGACCGAAGTCTGGGGCATGTTCTCCAGGGCTTTCCAGAAGGGGCCGGTGGGCACATCACCCACGCGCAGCACATGGCGAGGCGGATTCTGGCGCAGCAGGTCATCGCCGCCGTGCAGCAGGTAGGCACCCAGTTCCTCGCGAAGACCGCTGGCGGCTTCGGCCAGTACCGGCACGCGGAGGGTCTGGGCAAGCCAGAGCACGGGTTCCTGTTCGTCCGGATCAAGGGCGCCGATGATGAGCACCAGACCTTCCATGGAGTGGAAGCGGAGCATCTGGGAAACCTCTACCAGCGAGCCGCGGAAACGGGGGGGCGGCGGGGCTTCGGCTACTTCGATGCCGCTGAAGTCCGGGCAGGGCGGTTCGGCATCCGCATCCAGACGGATGTGCAGATGCAGAGGGAATCCTTCGCTCAGGTTTTCTACCAGGTTGGGCAAATCTGAAACCGGGCAGGGGAGGCAGAGCTCCATGGTGGGAGCATACATGCCGAAAAGCGCTTCCTGTTCCACGCTCTGCGGGGCGCCCGTGCCGCCGCAGGTGTTGGTGGAATCCATGGTCAGCACCACCAGGGGGCGGCGCTGGTAATAGGCGTTGATGACAGCCGGGGTCATGGCCGCGGCTGAGGAGCCACTGCCAGCCACAACAACGACCGGATGCCCGGTGGCCTGTACACGTCCCAGCGCAAAGAATGCGGCAGAGCGGTCATCGGCCACGCTCCAGCGGTGCAGCATGGGGCAGTCTGCCAGGGCCCGGTAGAGCGGTGCATTCAACTCGCCGGGGCAGCATACCCATTCGGCCACGCCGGCCATGGCTGAGCAGGAGATGAGAGAGAACATATTGGTGGAGGTTGGTTGTTGGTTGGGAGTGGCTTTTTTATTGCGGAAGCTCAACCGGGGTGCCCATGTGCCGAGGTTCTGCCCCGATAAGCAAATCAAACAGCATGGCTACACGGGCGGCGCGCTCACGCACAAACTGGCGCAGCAGAGTCGCCCGATTGAAGGGAATGGGCGGTGCGCAGTATCCCTCGGCGTCAATGCCCAGGTGCCGGGCGGTGGCTACGGCTCGTTTTACGTGGAATCCCTGGCTGATGATGGTGATTTGCTGCGCTCCGAAGACGCGGCTGGCCCGGATGACAGAATCATAGGTGCGCAGGCCGGCAAAGTCGCAGACTATCTTTTCTGCCGGCACGCCGAGCTGCACCAGGGCTTCTTTCATGTCGCGCGGCTCGTTGTAATATTTTTCGCGATTATCGCCGGAAACGATGATGCAGCGGAGCTTGCCGCTTTTCCATAGTTCAGCAGCAGTTTCCATGCGACCTTTAAAATAAAGGCTTGGCTCTGAGCGGGTGAAGCGTTTGCTGCAGCCCAGCACCAGTCCCACATCGCCACCGCGGCAGTCGGCGGCCTGATTGTGGCAGTATTTGTTTGCCCTGCTGTTGGTGTATGCATCTGCTCCGGCAATAATCAGCAGAATTGATACACCGAAGAAACAGAGCAGCTTGCAGAAAAAACAACAGACTTTAAGTGCTTTGCGCATAATTATCAGACTCCGAATACCTGGATGCGGGTGGTGAGTTCATGCGTTTCACCGCAGCGGAGCATGATATTTTCTGCAGGCACTACGCTGGTTTCCACGGCCAGGAAACCGCGTTCGTTTCCTTCGCCGAGGTCTCCCATGCCGGCGGCCAGTGCCGCACCCGGGTTCCACACCACGGCAGAGCCGCTGCCGGCTCGGCAGATGCGGATGCTGCGTTCCCAGGCGGGGTCGTGGATGGTGATTTCAGCGTTCTCCGGCACCGGGTGGTAAATGCGGTCTATGTGCCCCAGGGGGATGAGCGGGTCCTCAGGGTGGGGAATGGCGTCATCTGCAAATTCGGTGAAAGCGAGCTCCTCCAGACCGGTCACGGCTACCTGTTCGTAGTCGCTTACGGCAAAATAGGTGTGCATGGCGGCAGAGTAGGGCATAGCGCGCGGCACATCCAGTGTAATGAGGCTCATAATCAGCTCATTGCCAATCTCCATACCCAGCGCGGCACTCGGCAGCATGTCGTTTTCCGGCGGCAGCGCCAGCAGCAGGTTCACACGGCCGTCCTCGCCTTCCTCGCAGCGGCCCACCTGCCAGGTGGAAATGCGGGCCACGCCATGGGCGGGCAGAGAGGCATCTTCCGTGTTCTTGCCGAACCACGGCCAGCACAGTGGAATGCCGCCGCGCAGGGCTTTGCCTTTTTTGAATACGGCTTTGGGGCTCATGTAGATGACCGGTTTATGGCCGGTGGGAGCCCAGCTGAGCACATGCCCGCCGTAGAGGGAAATTTCAGCCGTGCACAGGGCTGTTTCAATCTTGAGAATCGGAAAATCTTCGCCGTAGGGGTATACTGTCGTGACCATGGTGTTTGTATGCGCGGGAGTGTATCAGAATAGACTTGCTCTTGCAAGTTTATTATCTTGACTGGCATCTGCCTGCGAATTCACCCTGCGTCAGCTGAAATGAACTCGCTTTGCAAGGTCGTGGCGTTTTCTACAACTCGCCGATGACAATCGACTCGTTGTAGAAGGGAAAATGCCAACTCTCGAAATCCACTCCCAGTTCACCCCAGTAGGCTTGCATGCGGGCGTGGGGGAAAATCTCGTCCTTTGTGGCAATGTAGGCACGATTCCAGGGAAGGTGCGGCTGCTCGGGCCGCGTCTGGCAGGCATCAGAAAGGAAATCGAGCTCCTCCATCTGCTGTTGGGGGGAGGGTTCCTCAAAAGGACCGTCCGGTGCGTATTTCTCAGGATGGGCTTCATCCTTGAACGGGTTGCCACCCATGGCTGCTACGGAGCGGATGGTGCGCAGCAGAACTTTGAGCCTCAGACCGTATTGCGGACTGGCCGGGTAGGGCGTGCCGTTGATAGCAATGGCACGGTGCAGTGGCAGCTCCTGGCAGATTTGCTCGGCCACCCATACGCCGAAGGACCAGGCGAAGAGGTAAATGTGGTCATAGCTGGCAAAATCAGGCGCTTTCAACGGGTTCAGGGTGCGGTGGTCGTAGCAGCAGAGTACATCGTACCCCGCTGGAAAGGGCAGCAGGTGTACGGCATTCGGTGTGGCCCCCCAGCCCAGCATGAAGAGGATGAGATTCCGGTTGCCTGGTGATTGGATGAGCCAGTCCTGCTTCATGTGTTTACACTTTCTTGCGGGCCCAGCGCAGCCCGAACAGCATCTTCCTCAGTACCAAGTATTCCACCAGCATGTCGCATGCAATCAGCAGCCAGATGCCGGTGAGACTCAGCGTTTCCGGCCACAACCAGTACCAGATCAGCAGACAGAGCACGCGGAATACCCCCATGCCGCCGTAGGAAACCCACATCACACGCCGCGTGTCGCCCGCGCCTCGCAGGCACATCTTGCAGATGAGCATGGCGGCATAGAAGGGCTCGATAATCAGGAATGCCTGCACTACCGGGCGTGTGGCAGCGCTGAGCTCGGGGGAACCTGCGGCAAAGATTTCTACGAAGATATCCGGCCACAGCGCAAAGACTACCCCCATGCACCCCATGAAGAATACACTGTAGCGGATGCATTTACGAGCCGTTTCCAGCGCCAGTCTTACACTGCGCGCGCCCAGATACTGCCCTACCAGCGTGGCTCCTGCCATGCCGATAGCAAAGCCGGGCAGGAAGCTCAAGGATTCAATGCGTATGGCGATATTGTGCGCGCCCACAGCAGCATCTCCCAGCGATGAGATAATGCGGAGAACAAAAATCTGAATAAGCCAGATGCCGCCCACTTCGATAGCCTGAGGCACACCGATGCTCAGGATGCGGTACATCATGCTCCAGTCGATGCGCAGGCTCTTGCGGTCCAGATACAGAGGCGGGGCGTAGGCCGGGCCTTGTGCTGCGCAGAAATCATCCAGCGGCTGGCCTTTCAGGGCGTGTCTCATGCTCAGTGTGCGCTTGAACAGGATGCTCAGAAGAACTGCGGCTGCAGCAGCCATACCGCCTATCATACCCAGTGCCAGACCTTCCACAAACATGCCGCATACCTGCACCAGGAAAAGACTGAACACGATGTTGAGCCCATCCACCACCAGCATGATGATGAAGGGAGTGCGTGTATCGCCCGCGCCGCGCAGAGCTGCATTCACCGCAAAGACCACGCCGGAAAATACTGCTACCCAGCAGCCGGTGTACATGTAGCGCAGTGCCACCTCACGCGCAAATTCGCTCAGGCTCAGTACTTGAACCACCAGAAAATCCGCTGTGCCGTACATGAGCAGGGCTGAAAGAATACCTGCAAGCAGACCCAGCACGGCTGACTGATTTGCGGCATAGTTCGCATCTTCAAATTTGCGGGCTCCCGTCATGCGGCTCACGATGGCCGTAGCGCCCATGCCCACGGCTCCCTGCATCACAAAGCCCAGCCACATGACAAATGAGGTTACACCGATACCGGAGGCAATCTGAGCGGTTTTTTCGCCGTGGTCGCCCATGTGGGTGGCCAGCACCAGCGAGGTGGAGGCGCAGATGAAGCTCATAATCTGCTCCAGCAGAGGCCATAGCGCAATGGACACAATCTGGCGGGGCAGGCTCTTGCCTGCCAGTATTCCGCCCAGCTGCCCCTTGGCCAGGGCAACGCGGATTTTACCTTCTCTACCGTCACCAGCACTCATGGCTGCAGTATTCTAGCATGCAATTATGGCGTTGAACAGAAAAAAGATGGAATAATTATTCGTGTCTATGTTGTTGTATGTATGTTTTACCAGCGAAAATGGCAGAGTGTTTTGTGCAGGTAGTGGAGAACGAGGATGAGCAGCACCGGAATGAGTGAGCCGAAGGTGGTGCTGCGTGCCAGGAAAATGGCCACCATGGCCAGAACCTGGTAGAGCAGAACTATGGCGCCGGAAATCCAGAGGTTGCATGGTGAGGTGTAGGACTCACTTTTGCGGTGGCATTGGAATAGGCGCCAGACCAGCACCAGCCAGCTGCTCAGAAACCAGCCCAGCAGAGTGCAGATTAGGTTGATAAGAAGCGTCTTCCCGGGGGTAAAGGGGGGTGTGGCATAGAATCCCTCGGTGGCATAGGCACATGCTGCCATGCCTGTACCCAGACCCAGATTCAGCACACTGGGCAGCAGCGCAACGATGGCTATCAGATAGGCGATTTTCCACGGCCCGTGGCCGATGGGAAACTTTTTCTCCACCAGCAGGGCTACTCCTTCAAACTATGTAATGTGTGCATGCATCGATGCGGTGGATTCTAGCATATTGACGGTGAGCTGGAAAGTAAAAAACACCCCGCTCTGCGGTGAGAGCGGGGTGTGAAAATTATCTGCGGAATCTCTTACTTGGCGCGGCTGCGGCCGATGAGGCGGACAATTTCGCCAATGATGAGAACCGGGCAGGTCACCGCGGCAATGGTGAGCCACTCGCAAAGGCTGAGGGGCACGGTGCGGAAGATATCACCACCGAACTGGGTGGCCAGCACCTGGCCGAAGAGGATGATGGCCAGAATGAAGAGGAAGCTGCGGTTGGCAAAGATGCCGTTCACGAAGCTGTTGTTGGTGCCGTAGACACGGGCGTTGAACAGGTTCCAGAACTGCAGCATCACGAAGCCGGTGAAGAGCAAGGTGACGGAACGGCGGAAGGCCTCGGGCTCAATCTCCTGAGAGGGCATGCACTTCACATAGCTTACCAGGGCGATGATGAAGCCAATGCCGAGGCAGAGAATCCAGCGCCACATGGTGGGGGTGATGATGAAGGCAAACTTGTTGCGCGGCTTCTGCTCCATGACGTCGTCGCTGGGGGGCTCGGAGGCCAGGGCCAGGGCGGCGAAGGTGTCCATGATGAGGTTCACCCAGAGCATCTGCGTGACGGTGAGCGGCAGCTCGCAGCCGATGAAGGGCCCCATGGCGGCGATACCGCAGGCGGCCACGTTCACCGTGAGCTGGAAGACGATGAATTTCTGGATGTTGCGGTAGAGGGAGCGTCCCCATTTGATGGCGCGGATGATGGAAGCAAAGGAGTCATCGAGCAAGATGATATCGGAGGCTTCCTTCGCTACGGAGGTACCGGTGATGCCCATGGAAAGGCCCACATCGGCGTGGTTCAGGGCAGGGGCATCATTGGTGCCGTCGCCGGTCACGGCGACCACGTGGCCTTTCTCCTGCAGGGCGTTCACCAGGCGCAGTTTGTCCATGGGCTTGGCGCGGGAGAGCACGCGGAGGTCATTCACACCATCCAGCAGCTGCTGGTCGGTCAGCTGACCGAACTGGTCGCCTGTGAGCACGGCACCCTGGGGCAGTTCGCCTTCCGGCAGCAGACCGATTTCGCGGCCGATCTGGCAGGCTGTTTCGAAATTATCTCCGGTTACAATCTTGATGCCCACGCCGGCCTTGTGGCAGGAGGCCACAGCGGCGGGTACATCCGGGCGCACGGGGTCCTGGATGACGAAGCAACCGAGCCAGGTGAGGCCGGTGCAGGCTTCCTTCACGCCCTCGGCGGTATCGGCGGAGCCTTCCTTGTAGGCCAGACCGAGCACGCGCATAGCTTTGCGCTGGGCGGTGCGGATGATGGTGAGCACCTCCTCGCGTGCGGCATCGGTGAGCTCGCCGGCGTAGGCGGTGGAGCACTTGGAGAGCACAACCTCGGGGGCACCCTTGAGGTAGATGACGTCTTTGCCGAGCACGGCAGACTTGCCGCAGGTGACCATGAATTTGTTCTGCGTGTGGAAGGGCAGCTGCGAGATATGCTTGAACTTGCTGCGGGCGTCTGCATAGGAAACCCCCTTGTCATTCAGGTACATGAGCATGGCGCCCTCGGTCACGTTGCCGAGCACTTTGCCGGCTTCATCGAGGTCGGCGGTGGAGTTGGCTGCCACGGCTTCGGTGAGCAGGGGGAAGATGGGGGCTGCGGTGCCCTGTTCATTCACGCCGGGGAAGTTGGCTTCACGCACGGTCATGAGGTTCATGGTGAGCGTACCGGTCTTGTCGGAGCAGACCACAGTGGCAGCGCCGATGGTTTCGCAGGCATCCATCTCACGAACCAGGTTGTTCTGCTTGGCCATCTTGCGCATGCTGTAGGCCAGGCTGAGGGTCACGCTCATGGGCAGCCCCTCGGGCACAGACACCACGATGAGCGTGATGGCAATCATGAAGTAGGTCAGAATCTTATCTGCCGCGGCCTGGGGCATCCAGGTGCCGGGGTCGGCGGCCAGAATGCCACTGCAGATGAGCCCCCCCAGAGCAATGCCGAAGATGACAGCGCCGGTGATGAGGCACTTGAGCCAGGGGCGGAAGCCTTCTGCCTTCACCCAGGCGGGGGAGCCGATGCGCACCCTGGCGTAGCCCAGCAGGTCGCGCAGCACGGGGTACCAGATCTTGAGCGTGGCGGCGGCAATGCCGGCGAGCAGCGCTGCAAAGAAGTACCACTGCGGGCAGGTGAGTACAAACTTGCCCAGCAGCGCATCATGTGCCACCAGGGAGATGAAAAGAATCATGGCAATCGAGGTGCCTACCACGTTGATGGCCTGGGAGAGGCCCTCGAGCTGCAGGTTCAGGGGGGACTTGGCACCTGTTTCCTTGGTGGCGGCTTCGGCCACTTTGCCGATTTCGGTGTGGTCTCCCACTTTGGTGATGCAGATGACGCCGTGTCCATCGGTCACGAGGGTGCTGCGCAGCACCACATTGCGTGGATAGGCTCCGGGCAGGGTTTCTTCTCCCTCCAGAGGGAGCTTGAGCACGGGCTCTGATTCACCGGTGAGTGAGGATTGGTTGATGCGCAGAGATGAGGATTCGAGCACAATGCCGTCTGCCGGCACTTCCACACCGGTTTCAAGGGTGACGATATCACCTACCACCAGTTCATTCTTGGGCACCATGGTGTGCTTGCCATCACGCAGCACGCGCACGGGGGTCACATCATTCACTTTGTTGAGAATATCGAATTCCTTGTTGGCCCGGTATTCATTCACAAAACCCACGGTGGTGGCAAGAAGTACGGCGCACATGATGCCGATGCTTTCTATCGGGCTGTGTTCACCGGGCGAAAGAAGTACGGGGATAAACGAGATGACCGCGGCGGCTATGAGAATGACGATGAGCGGATCTGCAAATTTGCGAGCCAGCTGCACCCACCACGGGTCACGGCTGGGCGGGGTCATTTCGTTGCTGCCGTGTTGCTGGCGGCTTTCCACCACCTGGGCAGCGGTTAGACCGGTGTGAATATCGGTGTGTGTTTTCATAAGATTGGGAGCGAGCATTGTAATGTTTCGTATGCGCAAATGCAAGCCTTAAGAAAGAGAAAAGGCACATCGTGTATGATGTGCCTTTTCTTTAAACGAAGCGGACGGGGCTCGAACCCGCGACCTCAGCCGTGACAGGGCTGCGCTCTAACCAAACTGAGCTACCGCTCCGTCGGATTTACCGATTCACCGCTTTGCAGCGGGAACGGGCGCATTATACAGATAGGATGAGGACAATGCAAGCCTTTTTTTGAAGAAAATTGCTGAATGAGGTAAATTTTTTCTCATTGTTCAGGGCAGGAAGGTGGAATAATGAGCTCCGAATCCTGTGCCGATGCTGTGTTTATATGAAATTCCGCGGGGCTGCCGGGGGCAGGGCGTGCATGAAGCGTGCTCCGTAGAATTTGCTGGTGACGCGAGAGTCCAGGATGGTGACGATGCCGGTATCGGTTCTGGAGCGGATAAGCCGGCCGATGCCCTGGCGGAATTTGAGCACGGCTTCGGGCAGGGAGTAGTCGCGGAAAGCATTTCCGCCACGGGCGGTGATATCTTCAATCCGGGCTTCCACCAGCGGGTTTCCGGGGGATTCAAAGGGAATTTTAGTGACGATGACGTGGGACAGAGCCTCACCGGGAACATCGACCCCCGTCCAGAAGCTGTCGGTGCCGAAAAGGACGCTGCCTATATTTTCACGAAAGCTGTGCACCATCTGGCTGCGGTTGAGCTCATCTCCCTGCACCAGGAGCGGCCAGCCGCGCTCCAGGCAGAAGGGCTTGAGCAGGGCTGCCATGGCGCTCATGAGCTTATAACTGGTGAAAAGAACGAAAGCCCGCCCCTGCGACTCATCCAGCGAGCGCATAATCCAGTCCGCCAGTGCGGGCAGGTACTCTTCATCCAGACTGGCAGGTGGTGGCGGGGGCATGCTGCGCGCAACCACGATTCGCATCTGCTTTTCAAAATCGAAGGGGCTGCCGATTTGCAGCGGGCGGGCGCTTTCTGCTCCAACTCGCCCGGCAAAATAGCCCATGCCGCGTTCGCCGGTGGAGAGGGTTGCGCTGGTGCAGATGCAGCTGCGCCCTGCCTCGAAGAGTTTTTCGCGCAGCACCGGGGCTACGTTGATGAGCGCGCCTCGCATGGTGGTGAACTGCCCGTCTATACCGTGGCTTTCCACCCAGTAGACCGTGGTATCGGCCTTGCTCAGCTTCACCATTTCGGTGGCGGCTTCATCATATGCCAGAATGCGTGCGGCGGTATCCAGTAGTTCGGCTTTGGTGAGGTCGTTTTCCTCTGTGGCCGCCATGTCCTTGATTTCCGCAAACAGCTGGCGAAGTACGGGCGAAAGTAAGTTCTCCGTCCATTCCGGCTGGCGGAGCCGCACGGTGCCGTGGTGGGCTTCCAGCTGGCAGTCTGACCGGGCGTTGGCAAAGAATTCGCCCACGGCGGCCTGTGCTTCCTCGATGAGCTGGAGCACAGTGGGTGAGGCATTGTGGCGCAGGCTTCCCTTATGGGTGTGTGGGTTGTAAAGGCGCAGAAGCTCGTATTTCATCTCTGCTTCGCTCAGCGAGAGCCCCAGCTGGTTGGCTGCCACGTTTTCGATGGTGTGGGCTTCATCCAGAATCACAAAGTCATTCGGGAAAATGAAGCCGGGCGGCCCCTCGGGCTCCACCGTCATCATTTCATCTGCCAGGGAGAGCAGCCCGAAGAAGAGCGTGTGGTTGAGCACCACCACCTGAGCTTCCTGCACCCGGCGGCGGGCTGCCTGGTACGGGCAGTCGTAGCCACAGTTGCGCGGGGTACACACGTGGTTTTCGCTGCAAACCTGTGCCCAGACCTTGGGGGATATGTTCAGCTCGTGAGGAAGCTCGGCCAGCGAGCCCTCACCGCAGTTTTTCGACCAGGCGAGCAAATCGTACAGCTGTTTGGTTTCAGCCTGGTTGAAGAGGTCATCTGCCTGTTCTATGGCTCGGCGCAGGCGGGTGCGGCAGAGATAATTCGCGCGTCCTTTGAGCAGGGCTGCATCAAAATGGCAGTTGAGCGCTTTGGCTACCGTGGGTATATCTTTGTGGAAAAGCTGCTCCTGCAGGTTGATGGTGTGCGTGGAGATGACTGCCTTGCGACCACACTCCAGCGCATGCCTTATGGAGGGAATGAGGTAGGCCAGGGACTTACCCACTCCGGTGCCGGCTTCTGCCAGCAGAGCGCCTTCGTTTTCCAGTGTTTCTGCCACGGCCACGGCCATCTGCTGCTGCTCCGGTCGGAACTCGAACCCGCGGGCGTGCGATAGTAACCCGGTTTCTGAGAAATCAATCTGGGTCTGTTCGCTCAGAATGCCCATGGTGGCAGTGTGTTATATCAGGGCAGAATGCGGTCACCTGTGCCGGGTAGACGCAGGTAGAGCGGCAGATTCGGGAAAAAGGTACGCAGGGTGTTCACGTCGGTGTTGCCATCGATGAAATACCACTTGTTCAGCTCTGTGCCGCGGGGGTGGCTCTTGTCGGTAATCACCTCATCGCGCACGGCGTAGATATAGCTGCGGCGTTCCATGCGGGTGCGCTTGCCGTTGGCTGCCGGGGCGCTGATAACCAGAGTGGTGGGGAGAACCACCACGCGGCTGCGTTCCTGTGTGTTGCCGATTTGCTCTGCCCGCACGCGCCCGGCGGTATCCTTGCGAACCTGGGACACCGTGGCCATGGGCGGGGTAACCACATATTCTGCCGTGGCTTCGCCCACTGTGTAGCTCTCCACCGTGAGGCCGCTCTTCTTCATCTCCTCGCCCATGCGGGCATATTTGGCACGCAGGGCCTTATCATTGGCGGCCATGCGGGCTTTGGCCTGCACCACGGTCTCGCGCTCCAGCCCCTGCACGCGGCGGGCGCGGGCAATTTCAGCCTCGCGGGTGCGGGAAGTGAGCTGGTCGGCATAGGTGCGGCGCAGCGGGGGATACATGGAATCCACCGCCCAGCGCATATCGCAGTTGCGCACGGCGGCGCCATACTGCTGGGCAGCCTCACGGGCGGAGGTCGCGGCATCGCTGGTAGCCTGGCACACACTCATCACAGCCACTGCAGCGGCAAACAGGGAGAAACTCTTCATGACCTTATGTTACCATATCCCGCCGACGCCGCGCAAGCAGGAATGATGTTCTAAACTGGCTTGAAATACGAATTGTTTTCCTGCTTTTCGAGACATTCCATGTATGTTTCCTGGTAGTATCTTTCGTATTCTCCTGAAGTGACATTGTTCATCCACTCTTGATTATCGAGATACCAGCGTATCGTTTTCTCTATACCTTCGTCGAATTCCAGACTAGGCCTCCAGCCAAGCTCACTTCTCAGTTTGGTCGCATCTATGGCATAGCGTAAATCGTGCCCGGCCCGGTCTGTCACATAAGTAATAAGATTTTCACTGGTGCCCTCGGGATTGCCGAGCATGCGGTCTGTGATTTTGACGACAAGTTTCACGAGGTCGAGGTTCTTCCATTCGTTGAATCCACTGATATTGTAGGTGTCGCCTATTTTACCCTGGTGGAAAATGAGGTCGATGGCCCGGGCATGACCCTCTACATAGAGCCAGTCACGCACATTTTCTCCCTTACCGTAGATAGGAAGCGGTTTGCCGTGTCGAATATTGTTGATGATGAGAGGAATGAGTTTTTCGGGGAACTGGTAGGGACCGTAGTTGTTTGAGCAGTTGGTGACCAGAGTGGGCATGCCGTAGGTATCGTGGTAGGCTCGCACGAAGTGGCCGCTGGCGGCCTTGGAGGCACTATAGGGGCTATGCGGAGCGTATTTTGTGTTTTCGTGGAAGAAATTGCTGCCGTAGGGTGCTGCTCCTTCAGGTTTATCCAACTCCAGCGCTCCGTACACCTCATCTGTGGAGATGTGGTAGAAACGCTTATTATTCCAGTTGCCGTTCCAGTGCTGGCGAGCTGCTTGCAGCAAGCTGAGAGTACCCATCACATTTGTGTGGGCAAAGATGAATGGCTCCTTGATGGAACGGTCTACGTGGCTTTCTGCTGCCAGGTGAATAATGCCGTCGATATCATACTCCTGCATGATGGCGCACATGCGGTCAAAGTCGCAGATATCGGCCTTGATGAAGGTGTAGTTCGGCTTTTTCTCGATATCCACCAGATTGGCGAGATTGCCGGCGTAGGTCAGGGCATCGAGATTGATGATATGATACTCCGGATATTTGTTGGCGAACAGTCGTACAACATGAGAGCCGATGAAACCGGCCCCGCCGGTGATGAGAATATTTTTCATATCAAAAATCGGGGCCGCGTGTCAGTAGCATGCGCAGACGCTGACTATATGTATTATTCGGCATGTGAGATACCAGTTCTTCTAATTTTTCCTTGGAGAGCCAGCCATTGCGGTATCCGATGCCTTCCAGACAGGATATAATGAAACCCTGGCGTTTCTGGAGCACCTCAACAAAGGTGGAGGCTTCTGCCAGTGAATCGTGCGTACCGGTATCCAGCCAGGCGAATCCGTGGCCCATGGGTTCCACTTTGAGACGCTTTCTGCAAAGGAAATTCTGGTTGATGCTGGTTATTTCCAATTCTCCTCGGGCCGAGGGGGTGACTCCCATAGCAACCTTGATAACTTCATTGGGGTAGAAATACAGGCCAACTACGGCAAAATTGGATTTAGGATGCTCCGGTTTCTCCTCGATAGAGAGGCAGTTGCCATCGGTATCAAATTCGGCTACTCCATAACGCTCTGGATCCTGCACCCAATAGGCAAAGGTCGTGGCGATGCCGTCTGTTTCTGCTCGCGAGACAGCCTTGCGTAGCAGTCCGACAAGGCCGTTCCCGTAGAAAATGTTGTCTCCCAATACAAGGCATACATCATCATCTCCGATGAAGTCGCGGCCAATGATAAATGCCTGAGCCAGGCCATCGGGGCGGGGTTGCTCAGCGTATGTGAAGTTCACTCCGTAATCGCTGCCGTTACCCAGCAGTCGCTTGAATCCGGGTAAGTCATCGGACGTTGAGATGATGAGAATATCGCGAATTCCCGCCAGCATAAGCACCGAAATGGGGTAATACACCATCGGCTTATCGAAGATAGGGAGCAACTGCTTGCTGACCCCTTTGGTTATGGGGTAGAGACGAGTGCCAGCCCCTCCTGCGAGTACGATTCCTTTCATGAAAGGGAAGAAGTTATCTTTATTGGTTGTATGCTGAAATTGTCTAAATGTCAAGAAAAATAGGGTGAAGTGAGGAGCTCTTCTTGACAATGGGGCGACTTGTGCTACACTTCTGTGCATTCGGTATTTCCGGTGTATTTGTTATTTTAATCTACCCTGACGTTGATATCCGTTGCACTGCGCATCGTGGAAATTAGTGACACATACCCTCTTCTGTCGAGAGACAGAAAAAAGATAAACCTGAATAAAACTGTTATGAAAAACCTGAAAATATACACCGATGAGGTGGACGAGCTGGCACAGAAACAGATTGCCAAGCTATTGGAACAACCCGCCTTTGCTGATGCAAAGGTACGCATCATGCCCGATGTGCATGCGGGCAAGGGCTGCGTGATTGGCTTTACCGCTGACCTTGGCGATAAAGTCATTCCGAATATCGTGGGCGTGGATATCGGCTGTGGTATGCTTACGGTGAACCTTGGTAAGCAGAAGCCTGATTTTGCAGCGCTGGATGATATTATGCACCGCAATATTCCCAGCGGCATGTATGTGCACGGTGAGCCGGTGGAGGTGTTTGAAGCCGTGGAGGCTCTGCATTGCTTTCCTGAGTTGGAGCGTGTGAAGCGACTTCTCTGCTCCCTGGGTACACTGGGTGGTGGTAACCACTTTGTGGAGGTGGATGCCGATACGCAAGGAAATTACTACCTGGTTATCCACTCTGGATCCCGAAACCTGGGTAAGCAGGTGTGCGATATCTACCAGAAGGAGGCGGTGGACCGCCATGCCGGCTGCGCCGACCGGGCGGAACGCGAGGCAGCTCTCATAGCCGACCTGAAGGCTCAGGGTCGCCAGAAGGAAATAGCTGCGGCCATCATGGCTCAGCGGGCGGCATGGAATGCCGCGACTCCTGATATCCCCGCCGACCTCTGCTACCTGGAAGGCGAGGCCCGCGAGCGTTACCTGCATGATATGCGTATCTGCCAGCAGTTTGCCCTGCGTAACCGCGAGGTGATGGCCGATATCATTGTGCGCCGCCTCGGGCTGGAGGTGCAGGATATGTTCCATACCACGCATAACTATATTGACCACGAGAGCAATATTGTGCGAAAGGGCGCCATCTCTGCCCGGCTGGGTGAGAAACTGCTCATCCCCATCAACATGCGCGATGGTTGCATCTACGGCGTAGGCAAGGGAAATGACGACTGGAACCAGTCTGCTCCGCACGGTGCCGGGCGTCTCATGAGCCGTTCCCAGGCCTTCCGTCAGCTTTCGCTTTCTGATTTCGAAGCGCAGATGCAGGGCATCTACACCACATCCGTGACCGCCCGCACACTGGATGAATCGCCCATGGCCTACAAGGGTATGGATGCCATCCTGAAACATATCGGCCCCACAGTCGATGTGGTGGATATCTTCAAGCCCCTGTATAACTTCAAGGCCGAGGAAGCGGAGCCTACATTTAAGAAGAAGAAATAATTACAGGGCGCCGGCCTCGGGAACCTGCATTTTGGTGGAGCTCCTGCTGCAGTATGAGAACTGCGGCAGGAGCTCTTTTGCAATGTTTGTTGTGCCTTGCTGGTAATATTATTGTAGATGAACAGATTTCCTTGACAATCTTGCCTGCTGAGTGCTATATTGATACTGTGGGCAAGGGCAGGAGCCTTATTTATATCCAGAATTCCGGGTGTGTCGTTCAGGTTTCTTCCCTAATTATTGTTAATGTATAAACACTTGGGTTTTATGAATGTTCATTATTTAGTGTCAAGATTTATGATGCTTCTGGCTACAATCTGCCTTCTGGCAGGTGAGGTGCGGGCAGCACAAATGGATAGTGTTAGGATAGAGCGAGATTATAGCACGAGCGGATATGTTGATATAGAGACGAGTGATTTAGTTGACCTGGATGGTGGGGATACGCTGATTGGCTTGAGTCTCATGGCTAAGAAGAGCCTGGATAAGACCCTTCTGCTCCGAATCAGACTGTTCGGGTTGTATGAAAACGGAGTTTCTCCGGTTTACGACAAGCTTTCGAAATGGAAGGCCGAGCACACAACAAAGGGGTACGAGAGAAAGGATATCTCTCTCTGGCTTGTTTTTTCTGATGGAACCTCGGTCCAGCCAGAAAAAGCTACCATGACAGAGATGGGTGCTGCGGAATCCATAGCGACTGAGATATTCTGCCAGCTGGATGGGCCGCAGTACGTTTCTTATTTCGAGGACCGTTTCAGGCATAAGAAGGTAACGCATATTGTTGTGGAGGATGTATGGTTCCCTGTTAAGGGGGATTTTTCCTCATTACTCAAGCGCATGTTTGACGATATGCGCAGTGCCCTTGGTCTGGGCGAGGGGTATTATCGTAGCGGTGGAGTAACCCTCCGCGGGGTATATTTACCGCAGGTTTCACACCTTGAGTACGTACGTAAGGAGCTCGAAACGTGTGGGAGATGCAAGGCTGGTTGTATTTCCGAAGCAGGATATGGGATAGTGTTCATTGACGAGGAAAGAGCTGCCTGGAGCCGGGGGCTTCCGATAGCTCTTGCGGAAGCAGTCAAGAAGAGTGCGGCTAACGGGGATAAGCTGACCGATGTTTGTTTTCTGGATGGCAAGGAGGCATGGGTGGTCATAATCGGAACGAACGGGTATGCGTATTCTGGTATACCGGTTCAAATGGCGAATGCGCTGAAGACGATTAACCAAAACGGAGAGACTATAAGATCCGTGAGCTTTAACAGGAAGGGACAGTATGCCATTCTGACTGATAAAATGATATATCATACCCAAACCAGCCTGATTGAAACAGCCATTAAGGAGGCTGGAGAATGGTTTGGTGAAATGTACTCCATAAGCCTGAGTGAAAGAGGTATAGTGATATGCTGTGCGCGAGGTGTTTATTATAACCATGTTCCGCCCAGGGTGTCAGATACACTTCAGAAATTGACTTTCCGTGCCGTTCAGGTACGTTTTACAGATGCGGGGTGTTATCTGATAGTCGGAGAAGATGGTAAATTCACCAGTCACATGTAGTCAATCATCTGAGTCTTCTGCGAATGTAGAAGCGCGCTCCCTGTATCAGGGTGAATGAGCCGCTATAAGGAAGCCGCTGCGGCCTCCAGCTTTTTGGCGGAGGCGCGGCCCTTGGCGGCGAGGGCGGGGGCAAAGAGGGAGAGCCGGAACTCTGCCACCATGAACCCGTAGGCAAGCCAGGCGGGGGAATCGGCGTGGCGGTCGTATTCCGCAAAGAAACGCGGGGAAACAGCGGCGTTGAGGGCGGCGATACGTTCCTGTTCCTTTGCGGCGGGTTGCTGGGCAATGCGTTTGATGCGTTCCTGCAGACCACGGAGGAAGCGGGAGTAATCTGCCAGCTGGGCCGGTTCCGCAGAGGAAAGGAACCAGGGGCGGGTGAGCCATTGCCACTCGCGCTGCACGTCCTCAGCAATCTGGGCACCGAAACGATCGCGCCCGGCTACCAGGCAATACTGGCGCACGGCGGCATCGGTGGCGGCGAGCTGGTCCCAGAGTTTGGAGAGCGGGCCGGCGATGCGGTCGTACACCGTCTCACGCATGCGGAGGCATGCGGCATCGAACTCCGCAGCCGTGCGGGGCAGCGGGGCTGCCAGGGCGGCATCCATGGCGGCGTACACGGTATCGTGCAGGTTGGTTTTCGGCATCTGGCCCACGGTGGTGAGCGCAAGCTTTGCCTCCATGCTTTTGATGGGGAGTTTCTTGCGGATGCTGTTCAGGAAATCGCCATGCTTGATGAGCGCCAGACGACGCACCGCGCGGCGGTGGTGCAGGGCAGCTTCCTCTGCCGTGGGAAACACATGCTGCTTCACCTGGTCTCCATCCTCGCGCAGGGCGGGGTAACCGGTGCCGTTGCCTACCTCCACGGTGGCGGGCAGGTCGCCGCAGTCCCAACGTGTCATGGGGGTGGAGGAGAAAGAGCGGGCTGCCTTCTTGGCAAAGCGCTTTTCCTGATACTGCGCCAGCTTCTCGCGCAGCACATCGGCGTGGGTGCCCAGGGCTAACTCATTTTCCTTATCATCGCACACCCATATCTTGGTGATGAACTCCGGCGGCAGTTTGCCCATATCCACCTGGGAGGCATTGCAGAACTTATTGCTGCGACGCATGGCGAATTCGGCCAGCGCCTGGGCCAGCGGACGGTCCGGTTCGCGCTCGAACCAATCTTCCGCAAAGTCATCGGCCGCGGAGCTGATGGGCATGAGGAACATGCGCACATCCTTGGGCAGGGTGCGCAGCAGGATTTCGGCGCGGTCTGCCAGGTGCGCCGGTACACCCCATTCCGGCAGCCAGTCCGGGAAATCTGCCAGCTGGTCAATGTGTACCCCGAGGGTTACGCCGTCATCTGCCTCGCCGGGGGCGTGGTGGTAGTACACCTCGTATTTCTGCCCGGCGTGGTCGAGCTCATCCGGGTAGAGGTCGGCGCGCACTTCGTCCTCGCCGGGGTACACGCAGTCCTCATAGGGAACGCAGAGGAGTTTCGGGTTACGGGGTTCCATTTTATCCCGCCAGCGGCGCAGGGCTTTTTCGGAGCAGATTTCGGCAGGAATGACCGAATCGAAGAATCGGAATACACCTTCGCTGCACCAGATGAGGTCGCGGCGGCGCAGCTTGGATTCCACCAGACGCACGCGCTCGCGCATGTCGGCGAGATGCTTCAGGTAGGGGGCCCGGTCTTTCATCTCCTGCGCCATGATGCCATCGCGAATCATGATTTCGCGGGCGGCGGCAGGGTTGTAGCGGGCGTAGCTCACGCGGCGGCCATCAATGATGGTGAGACCTCCGCAGGTTACACGTTCCTTGGCATGCACCTGGCCACTGGCTTTATCCCAGGTGGCATCGTAGGCATGGTGGGCGCAGAGCTGCGGGGCAATCTGCTCCACCCACTCGGGTTCCAGCACGGCAGCACGGCGCATGTAGAGACGCGTGGTCTCCACCAGTTCCGCACCCATGAGCCATTCGGCGCGTTTTTTGCGTTTGAAGAGTCCGGAGCCGGGGAAAATGGCAAAATCGCGACCGCCGGCACCGCGGTACACCTTGTCCTCCGGGCGCCAGAAGCCGATTTGCAGGGGCGCACCGGCCAGCAGGGCGCGGTGAATCATGTCGGGCGTGGCCTGTTTTG
The DNA here is from genome assembly GCA_045614585.1 of Akkermansia sp. Taxonomy (GTDB): domain Bacteria; phylum Verrucomicrobiota; class Verrucomicrobiia; order Verrucomicrobiales; family Akkermansiaceae; genus Akkermansia. Next base: position 73,154 of record JAZLDD010000014.1, read on the forward strand.
CTTCCTCCGGCAGGGCGGGGATGCGCCAGCGCATGGTATCCTGCAAGGCAGTGCCCAGGTCCTGCACCAGATTATGCCATTCGACCACGCGGAGGAAGTTCACGAAGTTTTTGGTGCACCACTTACGCAGCTGGTTGCGGCGCAGGTTGTTGCGTTCCTTGAACTCGAGCGTGGCGCGCCAGAGGGTGAGCATGGAGAGGAAATCGCTGTCCTCATTTTTCCACTGCGCGTGTGCCTGGTCGGCCTGGGTGGCGTATTCGGCCGGGCGTTCGCGCGGATCCATGATGCTGAGACCGGCCACAATGACCAGAACCTCAGCCAAGGCTTTTTCGTGCTCTGCCTCCAGCAGCATGCGACCCAGTCGTGGATCCAGTGGCAGGCGTGCCAGGCTGCGGCCGGTGGAGGTAAGATGTTTCTGGCGGTCGATGGCGCCGATTTCGCGCAGGGTCTTGTAGCCCTCATTCACCAGGCGGGGACTGGGTGGGTCCGGCAGCGGAAACTCGCCCAGCGGCGGCAGCTTCAAATCGGCCATGCGCAGAATGACACCGGCCAGTGCGCTGCGCTTGATTTCCGGGTCGGTAAAGGCATCCCGGTTCTCAAAATCAGTTTCTGAAT
>JAZLDD010000015.1:0-39283 GCA_045614585.1 Akkermansia sp.
TGAATTTTGAAAAGTCGTCCGCGAAATGTGGTTGAAAATGCAAAAAGTCGTCCCACTTTTGCAAATTGCTATTGATAATGAATGAACTGCAAAAATGGACGGCTGAGGGGGCTCTCGATTAGTATCAAACGGGAACATTTAAAAACTCACTAAATTGGAATTTGCAGAGTAGTTTGCGGAGCGTCAGCATAGCGGAATTTGGAGCTCGCAGGGCGGCAGAATCATAGCCCAGCGTGGAGCCGCAACGCGGCGGCCTGCGAGGGCGTAGCAAGCGAGCAACGCGAGACGCGAAGCCCCGAACGCTGGGTTTGGAATAAAAAATAACCGGAACCCCGAACGAAGTGAGCGGGTGGCAGAAAGCGCAGCTAAAACGCCAGGCCATAGCTTCTGTCACCCACTCCGCTACGCTCCGGGGTTCTGATATGTTTTTCATTTTACCCTGGGTTCCGCTGCTGACGCAGCTCCACCCAGGGCTATTATTGTGTCGCCCTCTCCGAGGGCTCAGAATTCCTCGGGCTTTCAGCCCGGCAAATTCCAATTTAGTGAGTTTTTAGAAGTTCTCAAACGCTTTATTGATCTTCACAGTCGGGCTGGCGCTTATTCAGCATTTTACCGCCGAAGAGGCTCTTTTCCCTGATTTTGGGGGGCAGGTCACGGTAGTGCCGGCTACCGTCATCAAGCCCATACATGATGTTGAGGGCTCGCTGGACGTGATTTTCCGCCTCGGGAGCTTTCTTCCTTCCCGGCTTCTGTTTTCGTACCTTCATGCTCAGGTAGATCTCTACCGCCAGGGTTAATGCTACAATGCCGCCCACGTAGCCGCTCATTCGGGCAAAGCGGGCCAGGGTATCATGCTCGTGGAAAAGGAAGGCGAACACTCCGCAGATGGCGATGATGATGGTCAAGGCTTTCCGGGTGTAGGCGTCCATGGCTGATTCTAGCATGAGGAGCCTGGCCTGTCAATCCGGCGTGAAACGTGAAAATGAGGATGCCCGCGCATGCTTAAAATGAGCATTTTTTGTTTTTTACCTTTTCATTTGGGGTGCATTGTGCTAATCTCCACGCGCATGCCCGGTATATTATATAAGAAAGTGCTGGCAGTGATGCTGGCGTTCATGGCTCTGTTTCTGACGGCCTGTGGCGAGAAACAGGAGGAGCGCAGCAAGCTGATAATGGTGACCAATGCGACCTTCCCCCCGTATGAATTCTACCAGGGGGATCGCATCGTGGGTGTCGATGCCGATATGGTGCGCGAGATTGCCCGCCGCAATGGCTACGAGCTGGTGATTGAGGATATGGCCTTCGATTCCGTGATTGCCGCTGTTCAGACGGGTAAGGGCGATGTGGCCGCTTCCGGTATCACGGTGACAGAGGACCGCAAGAAGCAGATTAATTTCACGACGAGCTATGTGAAAGCTGACCAGGTTATCATCGTGCGGACGGATTCCGATATTGTGGGACCAGCCACATTGAAGGGGCGCCGTATCGGTGTGCAGCACGGTACAACTGGCGATATGTACGTGACCGAAAATATCCAGGAGCCGGAGCGGTTCCAGGATGGCGCTCTGGCTGTGGCTTCGCTGGTGACCGGGAAAATTGATGCCGTGGTGCTGGATAGTGCCCCCTCAGAGGAGCATGTGGCGCGTAATTCAGGTATTATGATTCTGCCGGTTGCCCTGGCTTCGGAGGAGTACGCCATGGCTATCAGCAAGAATCGCCCTGAGCTGCTGGCTATGTTCAACAAGACCATGGCTGAAATGAAAGCCGATGGCACCATGGCTGAAATCTGGGCCCGCTATCTGGATAAGGATGGCAAGCCCCTCGCCGTACCTGCTCTGCCGAGCGAAGAGAAGGGACTCTGGGAGCGCATGCGTGATTCTTTCCAGACCAATTTTGTGAAGGATAACCGCTGGAAATATCTCGTCAATGGTTTCCTGGTGACTATTGAGATTTCTGCCTGTGCTGTGCTCATGGGCTTGTGCATCGGTTTCCTGGTGGCCGTGGTGCGCAGTGCTCACGACCAGACCGGCCGCTACAAGGTGCTGAACTTCCTGTGCCATATCTACCTGACGGTGGTGCGCGGCACACCGGTGGTGGTGCAGCTGCTCATCATCTACTTTGTGATTTTCGGCTCGGTGGATGTGAGCAAGGTGCTGGTGGCTATAGTGGCTTTCGGTGTGAACAGCGGTGCCTATGTGGCCGAGATTATCCGCTCCGGTATCATGGCTGTGGATGGTGGCCAGATGGAGGCCGGCCGCAGCCTGGGCATGAGCTATGGCACGACTATGCGCTCGGTGATTCTGCCGCAGGCTTTCAAGAATGTGCTGCCGGCGCTGGGCAATGAGTTTATTGTGCTGCTCAAGGAGACTTCTGTGTGTGGTTATATTGCCCTGCAGGATCTGACTAAGGGTGGTGATATCATCCGAAGCCAGACCTACGATGCCTTCCTGCCGCTCATCGCGGTGGCGCTCACTTACCTGGTGGTGGTGGTGTGCCTGAGCCAGTTGCTTAAGAAACTTGAAAACTCTCTGAAGAAGAATGAACGCTGATAATATATTGGAAGTGCGCGACCTGGTGAAGGAATTCGGCGAACACCGCGTGATTGACGGTGTTTCCGTGGGCGTGAAGAAGGGCGAGGTGGTGTTCCTGCTCGGCCCCAGTGGTGCCGGCAAGAGCACGGTGATGCGCTGCATGAATTTCCTGGAGACCCCCACGGGCGGTGAGGTGCTTTTCCACGGCCAGCCGGTGGATCGCAGTGAGAATGGCCTGAACCACTACCGCGCCAAGGTGGGTATGGTGTTCCAGCATTTCAATCTCTTTGCCAATCTCACGATTCTCGACAATATCACCCTGGCTCCGGTGAAATGCGGGCTCATGACCCGCACCGAGGCCGAAACCCAGGCTCTGCACCTGCTGCACCGCATTGGTCTTCGTGATAAGGCCAAGGCCTATCCCTCCCAGCTTTCCGGCGGGCAGAAGCAGCGCGTGGCCATTGTGCGCGCTCTGGCCATGAATCCTGAGGTGCTGCTTTTCGACGAGCCGACCTCTGCGCTGGACCCCGAAATGGTGGGCGAGGTGGAGAACCTGATGCGCGAGCTCGCCAAGGATGGTATGACCATGCTCGTGGTTTCCCATGATACGGATTTTGCCATGGAACTGGCAGACCGCATCGTGTTCCTGGCCGATGGCAAGGTGGTGGTGGATGCTCCGCCGACCGTCATTGCAGCCAGCGAGAACGCCCGCATCCGCGATTTCTTCTCGCTGAGATAAGGGGGAATAGAGCAGTTTCCAAGGCGGCACCTGTATCTGGGTGCCGCCTGTTTTGTTGCACGGTTTAATCCTCCTTGCGGCGCTGGTTGGGGCCGTCGCCCACGGAGATGGTTTCGACCTTAACCTGGTGCGTCCCCCAGCCGCAACCGATGGCTCGGGCTACGGCGGGGCTGATATCAATGATGCGGCTGCGGTGGAAGGGGCCGCGGTCGCACACACGCACTTCGCAGCTTTTGCCGGTTTTGATACTGGTAACGCGCACCACGCTGGGCAGGGGCAGGGTGCGGTGTGCCGCGTATCTGCCGCCTTTGGGCAGACGCTCACCCATAGCGCCTATGGAGCCACCATCATTGTATACAGAGGCCACGCCTACCTCGTGGTATTGCAGGGCCTGCTCGATATTCATGGGACGGTAGCGTTTGCCGTTGACAGTGTATGGGCTTTTCTTCAGCCTGGGTTCAGGGCGTGTATCAACGGTTTCCTGCTGACTGCGGAACTTTTTTCTCCAGGCACAACCGGTGCCGGGCAACAGTATGCCAGCTGCCAGCATGAGAATCATGAGGCGGGATTTATTTAACGCGAATCTCATATCAGCCTGTTTGGTGCGTCTTGGCTATGGCCTGCTTATTTTGCCAGCAGAAAAAGACCGGCGGGTGAATCCTCTGTGGGAATGTGAACCAGAATCTGTCCTTTCAGGGCATCCATCCCCAGCATCGGGCTCTCATCTGCCTCGCAGAGCAGAGGTGTGAACCCACTGATGATGACGCCGGGGGCCAGTTCAAGATTGCCGGGGGCGCCTTCAAGAGCCATTATGCCGGAGCGCTGGTCAATGTCTCCAATCTGAGCCCGGATTTCTGCACCGGCTCCGGGAGCCCACTGTCCGGTTGCTATGCGGGTGACGCTGCTGCCGGTGTCCAGCAGCATGCGGGCGGTTTTTTCTCCGCTTTTACCCAGTACGATGACCCGGCCTGTGTGGTCGGGTTCGGCGTGCAGGGGAACCAGCTCGGCATCTGCCGGCATTCCCCAGTAGAATTCACCCGTCCGGAGATTAAAGGTAAAGGGCAGGAACTTGAGGATATCCATGCCGAGAATGCCATCTATCTTCTCAGCCATCATGCTGCGCACGGCACCCAGGTCCATGACCATGAACGCGTGAACCGGGCTTTGGGCAGGTCCGGTCTGCAGGGATGCAAGAAAGAGTTTCGGGTGTTGTGTGGAATTGCCCCGGAATTGCATTTTGCTGGTGTCCAGCCACTGAGCCTCGGGAACTCTCGAGGCGCTTTCTGTGTGCAGCACGGTGTGAGTGGCGCCGGTGTCCAGCATCATCCGCATGGGAACTCCGTTTATCAGGCATGTGACCAGCACCTGGCCGCAGCGGGCATCTTGATTCATACTCATGATGTCGGCCGCGGGTGTGGACGGCGCTTCTGTGGGAACCGGATCTGCGAGAGCGGATGCAAGACCGCATAATGCAAGTATCAGGGAAAATGCTTTCATGTCACAATTCTATCTGCTTTAATAATCAGAGTCAATGCTATTACTGCCACGGTATCAAAAAAACGGGCAGCGGAGGCTGTTTCAAGACTCATCACGCCTGCTGGCTGTTATGTTTACGGACATTCAATATTTGGACTTGCAGACTACCATGGAAGCAGGTAAAATGAGTGCGTATGATGAAACGAACCCTTCTTGTGCTTGCTGCTTCGATTCCGGCTCTTGCTACCGAGCTGCCGCCTCCTATTCCTGATGGGCCTATCGAGTATACTGATGTGAATTATGATGCCGATTATGCCGGTTATGATGCCTATGATTCTGCAAATTATGCACCAGCTGCACCGGCACCTATGCCGGCAGCCAGCTCTGACCGCAGGGGGTACGTGAATCTGAATGTATACAGCTCCAATTACGAGGTTCGCGGTATGGGGGTAAGAAATATGCTCAGCAAATACGGTTCGTCCTCCCTCAGCGCATCATATATCCTCCCCAATCGTAATTTGTTCGGCCGGGGGCTTCACCAGCGCATCAGCGGCGAGTATGGTATCATCTGGGATGCTTCGCACGGTTTGAATGATGCGGCTCCGGCTCGTCTCAGTTATGCCATAGGTAAGGAGCTTTTCCCGAATCTCACGGCAGAGATCGGTTATACGTTCCGCCATGGGGGGCTGGAGGGGCTCATGGCTCATTGTTATGACGGTGCATCGCACCGTGCAACCCAGGAAATAACAGCGACCCTGGCCTATAATGACTACCAGAAGGGCTTTTTCGGCAAGGTTGAGATGGGCGCCGGATTCTACGGACTTACCGGCTTGTATTTTGATGTAGAAGCCGGCTACCGCTTTACGGATGTCATCGTGCGTGGCAATATGGGGGCAGATCTGGAGCTTTCCTTTGGCGTGGCGCCTTCTCATGGCTACTGGGGAAGTGATGTGGAGGGTGTAGATGCGTATCGAATCAAGGCTGCTCTGCTTCCTTATACCCAGACCGGCGGCTTCGGCCGCGATGCCCGCGCATATGTAAAACCATGGGTTCAGTGCTCCTGGTCCGGTTCAAATGCGGCTAAAATTGACCGTGTGACGGATGGCTATGGCCCGATTGACCATTTCCAGATTACGGTCGGTGTGGACTGCGGACTGAATTTCTGATAAAAAAAGCTTGCATGGGGCGAGCTACTCGTGTAGAATGCCCCCGCAACACGCCGGATTAGCTCAGTGGTAGAGCACCCGATTTGTAATCGGACGGTCGTCAGTTCGACCCTGACATCCGGCTCTGAGGCCGCCAGATTATATATCTGGCGGCCTTTGTGCTTTTTGCGTAACAGGAGAATATGCAATTTTGAAATTGACTTTATTTTCCATGGGGTGCATATTATGGAGTATGAGCAATCCCCAATATCTTCCCGCTCGCGATATCAACAGCAGGGCAGAGTCGCACGCCTCTTTTTCTATACCGGCCAGCACTGGTAACCCCGTGCTGGATGCGAATCTCTATGACCTTTCCCGCCGCTTCTGCGGAGAGCATTCGCCGGATACGGTGCTGCAGATGCTGGCTACTGTCATGAATGCGGCCTCCAGCACCCTGGGCGAACATGAGCTGGAAATCATGAACCGCGCCATTGACGAGATGTTTGCGGCAGGTAAGATGTTTGAACCCTACCAGAACCGCCGCAAGATTGCTTGTTTCGGCTCTGCGCGCATCAAGGAAACCGACCCCAGCTATATTCAGGCGCGTAATTTTGCTGACCTGGCAGCCAGTCAGGGGTATATGATTATCACCGGCGGCGGCCCCGGTCTCATGCAGGCATGCAATGAGGGTGCCATGGAGGAAAACTCATTCGGCCTCAATATCACTCTGCCTTATGAGCAGCATCCGAATCCCATCATGGCCGGTAGTGATAAGATGATGAATTTCTACTACTTTTTCACCCGTAAGCTCAATTTCCTGAAAGAGAGCGATGCTCTCGTTGCGTTCCCCGGAGGTTTCGGCACCATGGATGAAATTTTCGAGGCCATCACCCTCATTCAGACTGGTAAATGCACCATTTTCCCTGTGGTGCTCATGGATCCGCCCGGGGAATCTTACTGGCACCGGTGGATACACTTCATTGAAAAAGAACTGCTGCAGGCCGGGCTGATTTCGCCGGAAGATATGAAGCTGCTCTATGTTTCCAAGGATGCTGAGGATGCATACCGCCATATTGCTACCTTCTACAAGCGATACCACTCGTACTATTTCGAGGGTGATTCCCTCTCAATCCGTCTCTCGCATCCCATGGCAGAGGCTTCGCTCCCCTGGCTGCTTGATGATTTTGACGATATTATGCCGCTCAAGGACCTGCAGCAGCTTGCAGACGACCAGTCCGACCCCGATGAACGCCTCCGCTTCCTCTCTCGCATAAAATTCACCTTCAAACGCGGAAATTATGCCCGGCTTCGCGAGCTTATAGATGCTGTCAATGATCTGGATTGAGGGGAATGAATAGTGAATAAGGATTAGTGATTAATGATTAATCACTATTCACTACTCCTTATTCACTTCAAGGATATTCAGCTCAGGGGGGCAGAAGAAGCGCATGCCCCAGGTGGAACCGACACCGCGGGTGACGAAGACCCGGCGACCGCCTTCGAAGGTAAAGAGCCCGGCGGGCATGGATGAACGGAATGAAATGTAATCTCCCGTGAAGGGATTAGCAATCTGCCCGCCATGAGTGTGACCGGCGAGCATGAGGTCCCAGTCATATTTGCGGAGCAGCCAGCGGCTTTCCGGGTCGTGTGAGAGGAGAAGCACAGGGGCTTGCTCCTGCCCGGCGGTCTGCATGCAGGTGGCGGGGGCTTCGTCCCCCTCGTTCCAATCACCCAGGCCTATGATGCGGAGCGTGCTGCCGGCAGGGGTGGTCCAGTTGATGGCCTGGTTCCGGAGGATGGGCACGCCTGCCGTGGCAAAGACGCGTTCCACCGGTTCCAGGTTTTCGTAGTCCTGGTTGCCGAGAATGGCGAAGACAGGGGCAATGGTGCGGAGCTTTCTGAGACCCTCTACAGCCCATCTGGTGCGGCGGAACCGCTCATCTATCATGATGAAATCTCCACCGAAGATGATGAGGTCGGGCTTAGCTTCTGCGATGCGCTCGATGGTTGCGGAGAACTGGTCGCGTGAGTTGTGCAGGTCTGAAAAGAAGGCGATGCGCAACGGACCGCACCCGGACAGGGTGGATGCGGGAAGGTTAATGTGGTTGCACTCCAGCTGGCTGGCTTCCCAGCGGCCGAATGTTTCCACTCCTTTATAGGCGCACAGCAGCAGGGCGGCTGCGATTATCCAGGTGCGGAGCTTGCCTGGGCATTTATTCTGCATTGAAAATACTCAGTTTCGGGTCAAGGAAGCGGCCATCCTTGCGGATGAGGGTATCATCGAACCAGATTTCACCGCCGCCGTATTCAGGCCTTTGAATACAGACGAGGTCCCAGTGTATGGCGGAGTGGTTGCCATTGGGGGCTTCCTCATAGGCCTGTCCGGGGGTGAGGTGGAAGGAACCGGCGATTTTCTCGTCGAAAAGAATATCGCGCATGGGGCGTAGGATATGCGGGTTGAGCCCCAGAGCAAACTCGCCTATGTAGCGGGCGCCGGCATCGGAATCAAGTATTTTGAGGAGGGCTTCCTCGTTTCCGTTGCAGTGGGCTTCCACGATTTTGCCGTTTTCGAAGCGGAAGCGGACGCCATCGAAGGGAACACCATGGTAGATGCTGGGGGCGTTGTAGGTGATGGTGCCGTTGATGCTGTCACGCACGGGGGCGGTGTAGACCTCGCCATCGGGTACGTTGCAGTCGCCGCAGCAGGGGATGGCTGGTATGCCTTTGATGGAGAAGCTCAGGTCTGTGCCGGGTCCGGTGATGCGCACTTTGTCGGTCTGTTCCATGAGTGATTTGAGATGCTGCATGCTTTCTTTCATGGCAGCGTAGTCTGCGAGGCAGCAGCGGAAGTAGAAATCCTCAAAATCTTCTGTGCTCATGCCGGCAGCCTGGGCCATGCTGGGGGTGGGCCAGGCCAGCACCGTCCATTTGCGCCGGTTGCAGGTGATATCGCTGGCTGGTTTGAGGTAGCGGCTCACAATCTGCATGCGCTCGCCGGGCACGTCTGCGCTTTCAAAGGTATTGGCATCTGCATAGAAGCAGATGTGCACCTGCATATCCTCTGCGCGCTGGGTGCGGTAGCGGCCTACGAGTTCATACTGCTCCTCCGTGGCACCCATGGCCAGTTCCTTGGAGATGATGGAGTGAGAGATATCGACATGGGGGATACCACCCGCCCGGCGTACGGCTCGGATGAGCTCTACGACCATGGCGTCTGGTATATCCTGCATGCGCAGGTTTACGTGCTCTCCCGGCTGCACGCGAACGGAGTAGTTGACTACCTGGTCAGCCAGCTGAGTATAACGGGGATCTTTCATGGTGAAATGATTAGTGATTAGTGATTAATGATTAGTGATTAATGATTAATTTTTGATTGTCTGCAGACGCTTGTGGACGGTAAGGGAGGATGCTGTCATAATGGCCGCGAGCTGTTTTGCTTCGTCCAGCAGGGCAGAGAGTTTATTTTCCGGGAGAATTTCGCCCTCGATGAGGTATTCAAGCCAAAGGATACATTCATCGGATTCCTCCTGGCAGATTTTGATTTTATGGTAAAAATCAGCGTCGCTTTTGGCTATGCAGGCGGCACGATAATTGGCGGCAACCGATGTGGCGCTTCGGAGTAATTGTTTGCCGAGGACTTGTGCCACGGTGGTTTTCGGAAGGTATTTCCACATGCGAATGACGCGCAGCCCGAAATTTTTCGTTCGCTGCCGTAAATCAGCATATTTCCTGTCATCTGCCGCCGTATTATCCATATTAATCACTAATCATTAGTAATTAATCATTCTTCGGATTCAGAATGGCCAATTCTGAATCCGTAAAGATTCCGTCCTTGCGGATGAGTTCATCATCGAACCAGATTTCGCCGCCGCCGTAGTCTGCGCGCTGGATGCAGACCATATCCCAGTGCACCTGGGAGCGGTTGCCGTTGTCGCAGTTTTCGTAGGCCTGACCGGGGGTGAAGTGGAAGGAACCGCCAATCTTTTCATCGAAGAGTATATCGCGCATGGGCTGCAGGATGAAGGGATTGACACCCAAGGCAAATTCACCGATGAAGCGGGCTCCTTCATCGGTATCGAGTATCTTGTTGAGGGCTTCTTCGTTACCGTTGCAGTGGGCTTCTACTATCTTGCCGTCTTTGAAGGTGAGGCGGATGCCATCGAAGGGAATGCCCTGGAAGAGGGTGGGGGCGGTGTAGTGGATGGTGCCGTTTACGCTGTCTTTGATGGGGGCGGTAAAGACCTCACCGTCCGGGATGTTCATTTCCCCGGCGCAGGGGATGGCGGGCATGCCTTTGATGGAGAAGGTCAGGTCTGTGCCGGGGCCCGTGATGCGGACTCGGTCGGTGCGCATCATGCGTTCGGCGAGCTTGTCCATGGCTACGCGGAGCTGCTGGTAGTCTGCGAGGCAGCAGCGGAAGTAGAAATCCTCGAAGGCCTCGGTGCTCATGCCGGCGCCCTGCGCCATGCTGGGGGTGGGCCAGCGGAGTACGCACCATTTGGTCTTGCACACGCGGTGGTTGTGCACCGGGCGCATATGTTTCTGCGCGAGGGCCATTTTTTCTGCGGGCACGGAGGAGTTTTCAAAGCTGTTCTGCCCGCCGCGGATGGCAATGTAGGCATCCATGCCTTGCATTTCGGCCAGCTCGATGGCGGCTATGGCAGAGTACTGCTCATCGGTGGCGCCGGCAAACATTTCGCGGGTCACGCGGCTATGGCGCAGGTTGATATGCGGGTGGGCGCCGGCTTCGCGCACGGCGCGGATGAGTTCGATGGCGATTTCATCCGGTGCGTCGATGATTTCGAGGAGCACGTGTTCGCCCGGCTGCACGCGGCAGGAGTGGCGGATGAGATTCTGAGCAAGCTGAGTGGTGCGGGGATCGGTCATGGGGAGTGATTAATGATTAGTGATTAATGAAGGAGTGAATAGTGAAGGAGTGAATAGTGAGGTGAAAATTAATCACTAATCATTAATCACTAATCACTGAAAGTGCTTCTGCGAGGTCGGCTTTGGTGATGGTCTTGCTGAGGATGGGGTGGCCGAGTTGTTTGAGCAGTACAAAGCGGATGGCGCCGTTCTGGAACTTCTTGTCGCTGGCGGTGAGGGCCAGCGCGCGGTTTATATCGACCCCGGCAGGCAGGGTGAGGGGAAGCTCCAGCGCACGCAGGGTTTCCAGCAGGTCACGTTCCTCTGCAGCGCTCAGGCCGGCATATTTGCGGGAGAGGTAGAGCGCGGCCCGCAGCCCCAGGCTGACTGCTTCTCCATGCAGCAGTTCGCCGTAGGGCAGGGCGGCTTCGATGCCGTGGCCTATGGTGTGCCCCAGGTTCAGGAAGGCGCGTATGCCGAGAGTTTCTTTTTCGTCTTCTTCCACAATGCGGGCTTTGATGGCGATGTTGGCGGCGGTGATATCGGGAAGTCTGCCAATGGTGTCAAGGCTGAACCCAAGGTCGATTTCATCTGCCAGTTCGCGAAGTGTATGGAGCATTTCCGGTTTGCGGATGGCGGCGTGCTTGACCATTTCGGCCATGCCTTCGCGGATAAGGCGAGGAGAGAGTGTGGTGAGAGTGGTCGGGTCGATGAGCACGAGGCGAGGCTGGTGAAATGCCCCTATGAGGTTTTTGCCGGCTGCAATATCGACAGCGGTTTTGCCGCCGACGGAGCTGTCGACCTGAGCCATGACGCTGGTGGGAACCTGCACAAAGGGAATTCCGCGGTAGTAGATGCTGGCTATGAAGCCGGCCATATCACCTGCGACTCCGCCGCCAAGCGCGACCACAAAGCTGGTGCGGTCGTGTCCTGCCTGTACCATTTCGTTGATGATGGATTCGACGGTGCTGAGGTTTTTGCTGGCTTCACCTGCAGTGAAAATGTGAAGACTGGTGGTGATCCCGCTATCTTCCAGACTCCGGCGAACGCGCTCGGCATAGAGCGGGCCGACGTTGGTATCGGTGATGATGGCTGCTTTGCCCTCCAGCCGTATACTGCTGCAGAGATACCCAAGTGATTCCAGCGCCCCGTTGGATACGTGAACATCGTATGATTCGGAGCCGAGAGAAAGGGAGACATTCGCCATACGGCCATTATAGCGGCCTGGTAGATGGATGCAAGGAGATAACGCGTCACGCATACGGGGATGCTTTGCTGATACGGCAAAAAAGATTCCCCCGCGGCGTGATGCTCGCGGGGGAATGGTTGGGAATCTGATGCTCGATTCAGCAGTGCCGGAATCAGGCCAGAAGAATCAGCGGCATGGTGCCCAGATAGATGAGGGCAATCACGCAGAAGGTCATGACGATACCGGTGCAGAGCGGCACCTGCAGAGGCTGGTCGCCGGGCAGGGGCTTCTCCCAGTACATGGCGCGGATTATCTTGAAGTAGTAGTAGAAACCAGCGGCTGCGGTGATAATCATGATGGGCAGCAGCCAGCAGATGGCCGGCCAGTGGCTGATGGTGCTGATGACGGACACGAAGGAATACATCTTCACCATGAAGCCCAGTGTGAGCGGCACGCCGGCCAGCGAGGCAAAGCATACCGTGATGAGGAATGCGGTGCGGGGGTTGCTCTTGCCCAGTCCGCGGAAGGCGGCAATTTCCTCGCTGCCACGCTGTGTGCGCACCATGGCCACTGCATAGAACGCGGCGATGGTGGCAAGCGCATATGCCAGCAGGTACTTGCTGACCAGGAACACTACCGGGGTGTTCAGACTCAGGAAGAAGACGAGGATGAACCCGGCCTGACCGATGGAGGAGTAACCAAGAAGACGCTTGACGTTGGTCTGACGCATGGCGCCAAGGTTACCGATAAGCAGTGTGGCTGCTGCTACCAGAGCTATGCTCCAGATGAGCAGGTTTCCTAAGAGGCTGCCCGGAACCGCAAAGGGGGCAAAGGGCAGCGCAAGGCTGCAGAGTACCACAAAACCGGCGGTCTTGGAGGCTACTGCAAGGAAGCAGGTTGTGGGCGTGGGGGCTCCCTGATATACATCGGGAATCCACACGTGCATGGGCGCCGCACCAATCTTGAAGAATGCGCCCGCAAAAAGAAGCGCGGTGGCTACCAGGAATCCGGAGGCCAGCACGGGGCTGCCGGCAACACCGCCCTTCATGGCGGAGATGACGACATCGGACCCCAGGGTGAAGGAGCCGACCATGCCGAAGTACCAGGCAACACCGTATACGAGGATACCGGTGCTCATGGCACCAAGTACAAGATATTTGATGCCAGCCTCAATGGAGCCTTGGTTGCGGCGGAAATAGCCGGCCAGCACGTATGAGGTGAGCGTGATGACTTCCAGACTTACGAAGAGCATGACCAAATCACGCGCCTGAGTGAGGCAGAGAATGCCGGCGCAGGCTACCAGGGGCAGGGCGTAGAATTCGCCGGTGCCTTCTTCATTGCCGGAGCCGGCAATGGATTCGCAGCTGATTTTGGTGTAGTCAAATGCGAGCAGAATGGAAAGCCCGGTGGCTATGGTGGCGATGAAACCGAAGATGTCGGTCTGTTCACCTGTGGCCAGGAAATAGGCTGCTACAAAGGTGCCCATGGCGCCGATGAAGGCATAGATGCGTTTCGGCAGCTTGGGCAGCAGTGCATCTGCCAGAATGAGCAGGGCTGCCAGACCCACCAGGGCAAATGCCGGTGTGAACTGACTCCAGGTATAGGTTGATACGATATTCATATGATGCTCAAGTTGGGGGTGTCAGTTATTTACAGGCAGGTGGGGGGCACGATGCCGAAGAGTACGATGAAGACGGCCAGGAAGCAGGCTGCTATGATATCCATGGTGCAGAGTCCGGTGGCACGCGCGGAGGCGGTTCCTACCGGCCCTTCGAAGATATTGCGGAAGGCACGCAGCATGTAGATGGCGCTGATAACCAGGCCCCACAATGCACCAATGAGGGTGAGCTGCACCGAACCGAGTCCGCCGAAGAAGTTGGCCACACTGCCGAGCCAGCATTCGCAGTTCACCTGGGTGGGAACCCAGCCAGTGAAGCAGGAGACGAAGATGGTGAATTCACCAGCAAAGTTTGCCAGCAACGGCAGACCGACGGATGCCATGCCGGCCAGTCCGAAGAGGAAGCCGAGCATAGGCAGTCTGGAGCCGAGCCCACCCATGCAGTCAAGCTCCAGGGTGCGGGTCTGGGATTCAATCTGACCGGTGAGCAGGAAGAGCAGAGCAATGGTGAGACCATGTGCCAGCATGAGAAGTGCAGCACCCTGAACAGCCAGTTCGTTGTTACCACCGCATGCGATGTAGGCGGCAAAGGCAAGGAAGATGTAGCCCATGTGCATCACGGAGGAGTTGCCGAGCATGTCGTCCAGACGGGTCTGGGAGATGGTGACATAGCCAACCCAGAGCACATTGCCCAGCAGAAGCACGAGCAGCCAGTTGTTCCAGCAGCCGAAAAGCTCCTGGCACTTCGGGCCGAATACCATGGCCAGGGTGAAAAGACCGTACAAGCCGAACTTCTTGAGAACGCCGGCGTGCAGCATGGCGATGGGGGTGGGGGCACTGGCATAGGCCGGTGCTGCCCAGGTGTGGAACGGGAACAGGGATACCAGGGTGCCGAAACCTACCAGCAGCAGCGCGCCGATAAGGCAGGTGGAACCCGGCATGATGCCGGCCTGCACGGAGGCTGCCAGGCCGCTGAAGCTCCAGGCATGCATTTCCACGCAGAGAATCATCAGACCGGCAAGGAGTACCATGGAGGCAAGACCGAGGTAGATGGTAGCGGTCCAGGCAATGTTGCGACGATCGCCACGGCCATAGTAACCAATCATGATGAAGGTCGGGATGAGGGCAAGCTCATGGAAACCGTAGAAGGCGATGATGTTGTCGGACATGAATGCACCGATGGCACCGGTGCTGATGAGCAGGGCAGAAATAGCCCAGCTGCGCTCAGCATCCGCATTCGGTGCTTTCATGCCGGCTACGGCGGCAAATGTTACCAGTATGGACAGCAGCACCATGATGCGGCTGAGCGGAAGCCCCAGCGTGAATTGCAACGGTGTGCCGCAGAAGGTGGACAGGCACTCGCTGCAGCATTCGGGAGCCAGTACGGCATAGGCACCGAGAATGAGCGATATGGCTGCGCTGATAAGGGCTGTAAGACGGCCCGGTGTCTTGAGCAGACCAATACAGGCTGCTGCAATCACAGGTACAAGGATAAGCCAGATAAGCATGATTGTGAAAAGCGTTTAGAATTGGTATGCAAGAAGAAGAACAAGGATGACCAGACCGATGCCGGAAACCAGTGTATACGCGCGGAGCGAACCGCACTGAATCCAGCTGCAGAGGTAGCCTATGCGAACGGTAATCCACACAAGACCCTGGCAGATGAGACCGCGGATGGCAAAGAGGTCCAGGAACTCAATGAGATGAGCAAAGCCCTGCTGCAGCCCGCCGATGAGCACTTTGTCGTAGAGTGCGTCAATGTAAAGACGGTTGCGGAGAGCCTTGGAGATGCAGTTGCCAGCCAGCGGGTCTTTGGTGCGGTTGCCCAGACCATAGATAATCAGTGCCAGCAGGATACCGGCGGCCAGGGAGCCCATGCTTACGTAGAAGGGCAGACCCAGCTCAAAGCCGTGTGCGTGGAATCCGTTGAATGGAACAAGGTCATTGGCGATGAAGCCGTAACCGGAGATGATGGCCATGACGGCCAGAATAATCAGCGGCAGTGCCATGGTGAATCCTGCCTCGCGTGCGTGTTCAGCACCATGATCGCGGGCCGGTCCCATGAATGCTACGATGCAGAGACGCAGCATGTAGAATGTGGTGAGGGCTGCCACGCCGGCACCAATCCAGAAGAAGGTAGGATTCTTGGCGAGTGCGGCATCCAGGATGGCTTCCTTGGAGAAGAAGCCGGAGAAGCCGGGGATGGCGATAAGTGCGCAGGTGCCCATGAGGAAGCAGAGCACGGTGAGGGGCATACGCTTGCTCAGACCGCCCATTTTCCATATATCCTGCTCGTGGTGGCAGCAGATGATGATAGCGCCGGCACCCAGGAAGAGCAGGGCCTTGAACCAGGCGTGCGTGTAAAGGTGGAACATGGCGGCTTCACCTGCCAGCAGACCGACGGCCATGACCATGTAGCCGAGCTGGGAGAGGGTGGAGTAGGCAAGGATGCGCTTGATGTCGTCCTGCTGCACTGCCATGATTGCTGCAATGATGGCGGTGATGGCACCCACCCAGGAGATGATGCAGCAGGCTGTTTCGGTAAAGGCCTCGGTGCCCATGCTCACCTGCAGACGCACCAGCATATACACACCGGCGGCCACCATGGTGGCGGCGTGGATGAGAGCAGATACCGGCGTGGGGCCTTCCATGGCATCCGGAAGCCATACATGCAGCGGGAACTGAGCCGATTTACCAACGGCACCGCAGAAGAGACACACGATGGTGACGGTAAGCAGAGCCGGGGCTATACCGGCGGCTTTGCCGCTCATGTCTGCAAAGTTCATGGTGCCGAAAAGACCGAGAGTGAGCAGGATGCCCAGCAGGAAGCCGAAGTCGCCCACGCGGTTGGTGATGAAGGCTTTCTTTGCTGCATCTGCAGCGCTGGCCTTGTCAAACCAGTGGCCGATGAGCAGGTAGGAGGAGAAGCCCACCATTTCCCAGCCGATGAAGGTCATGGCGAGGTTATCTGCAAGCACGATGGTGCTCATGCTGAACATGAAGATGCTCAACCCGGCATAGTAGCGGCTCAGGTTGGAGGCGTCGCCCTTCATGTAGCCGATAGAGAAGAAATGCACCAGCAGTCCGATACCTGTAACCACCAGCATCATGCGCATGGCAAGCGGGTCCATGACCAGACCCAGGTGCAGGCAGAGCTGCTCCAGAGAGCAGGGCATCCAGGTGTATACACCCGGAGTACCGGTCTGCAGACCGGTCAGGTAGGCTATGCAGAGCCCGAATGTACCCGCTGCAGAGAGGAGGGACAGTGTGGCGGCCAGGCGCGGGTGCTTGTGGAAGCATACCCAATCGATGGCAGCAACAACCAGGGGCAGCAGCAGGAACAACCAAGGGAGATTATGAATCATATTCATGCTGGTGATTTAGTCTTTAAGTGAGTTGAGAGCCGTGCTTTCCACCGTGCGACGCGCACGGAACATGGCTACGATAAGGGCAAGACCGATGGCAACTTCTGCCGCGGCGATGCCGGTGATAAATAAGGAGAGTACCTGGGCATCGTACACCGGCACGCCGGCGGTTCCCTGTGCGCGGGAGAATGCCACAAGTGCTACATTGGCTGCGCAGAGCATCATCTCAAGGCACATGAACACCACGATGATGTTCTTGCGGATGAGCACGCCGGCCAGCCCGATGGAGAATAGTATGGCTGAAAGAATCAGGTAATGTGCTAACGGTATCATGAGTCAGAAAAGGGGTTAGTCTTTACGAATCTTGCGAGCGAGTGCCACCGCGCCCACCGTGCCGGAAAGCAAGGCAAAGCCGAGGATGACGAAAGGAATGTTGTAATGGGTGTACAGGCACTTGGCGAGCAGCTTCACATCCGGTATGGAGGTGACGGCGGCTGCTTCCGCATCAGAAATGCCGGGGTTTTCAACGCGGGCCGCTTCTGCTGCGCTCAGCTCAGGCAGGGCTCCGCCATACTGCGGGGCTGCAGCCGGTGCGGGCGTGGCGGTGCGAGCATCGCCGATGAGAAGTTCACCTGCACTTTCGCAGAGTGTGAGCACCGGGCAGGGGTTATCAGTAGCACCAGGCAGGTTGATGGAAACCTTGATGATGAGACCGGCAAAGAAGCCTGCGATGAGTACGCCGACTGCGGCATGCGCGTAGCTGCCTTTGCTCTTGCCTTCGTCGTGAATGTCGAGCATCATCACCACGAAGAGGAAGAGCACCAGAATGGCGCCGGCATACACAATAAGCTGCACAATGCCCAGGAACTGAGCACCCATGCCGAAGAATACGGCAGCCACCATGGCAAAACACACAGCCATGCACATGGCCGAGTTCACCGGGTTGCGATAGGCTACCACACCAATGGCGCAGAGCACGGCCAGTGCAGCCAGCACGTAGAACAGAATCTGACAAAGGGAGGATTCAAACATAACGGTATTTTATTTGTACTGGTTCCACTTGTTGACGAGACCCTTGCGTGTGCCGCCGAGACGGTACAGGGTTTCCTTATCGCGGATGGCTTGTTTGCGATCGGTGAGGGTGATGAGATATTCCTTGGAAAGGAAGATGGCTTGTTCGGGGCAGGCTTCCTGGCACATACCGCAGTAGATGCAGCGAAGCATGTCGATTTCGAATTTGGCCGGTGCTTTTTCCTGTTTCTGGCAGTTGCTGGTGGAATCGACCTCACCAGGGGTGATGGTGATTGCACGAGCGGGGCATATGAATTCGCAGAGCTGGCAGGAAACGCAGCGTTCGCGGCCATCTTCGCCGCGCACCAGTGTGGGAGCTCCACGGTAGTATTCCGGCAGACGGGAATCCCAGCGTTCATCGGGGAACTGCATACAGACGCCTACACCCTTGGTGCTGAAGTCCTTTTTGCCACGGCTCTTGCCGAGCAGTGAAAGCACCAGGTGGCGCATGGTGATGGCAAGCCCCTTGACGAGCTCGACCACATACACCTTGTCCAGCAGGCTGAACTTGGGTCGCTTAATCTTGATGTAAGACATATTCGGTACAGGAAAAGGGGGTTACTTGATGAAATAGAGAACTGCTGCGGTCAGGAAGATATTAGCCACGGTGATTTCGAGGAAATAGAGCCAGCCGAGTTTCATCACCTGGTCCCAGCGGAAACGCGGCAGAGTCCAGCGCACCCACACGAAGAAGAAGATGAAGGCAAGCAGCTTGATGATGAACATGCACAGCTGGCAAAGCACGGCAAGCCAGTCGCAGTAGGCGGAAAGGGCGGCATCTGCCCCGAAACCGATGGACCAGCCACCCAGGAACAGAGTGACCACTACTGCAGAGCCGATGACCATGGCGGCGTATTCACCCATGAAGAAGGAAGCGAACTTCATGGAGGAGTATTCGGCGTGGTAGCCGGCCACCAGGTCCGTTTCGCATTCTGCCATGTCGAAGGGGGTACGATTGGCCTCAGCAAAGACGCAGGTCACGAAGATGATGAAGCTGATGCCCAGCGGAAGCATCATGACCCAGCGCTGCCAGCTCAGGCCCTCGCCCCACAGGGGAAGCAGGGTCCAGCCGTTGTCGGCCTGGAACTGCACAATCTGCTGCAGGTTCAGCGTACCGAACATCATGAGCAGCGGAATGATGGACAGGCCCATGGCCACCTCGTAGGAAATGAGCTGTGCGGTGGCACGCAGACCACCCAGGAACGGGAACTTGGAGTTTGAGGACCAGCCGGCCAGGGTCAGGCCGTACACAGAAAGCCCGGAGATGGCGAAAATCCACAGCGGACCGATGTCCAGATTAGCCACGCACATGGAGATGTGGCCGTAGCAGGTATTCACCTCGGAAGCGAAGGGAATGACAGCTGCTGCCACCATGGGCGGCCCCAGCACCAGCATGGGTGCCAGGATGAAGTAGAATTTACGCACGTAGGAGGGGGTTGTCTCCTGCTTCAGGAAGAGCTTGCCGCCGTCCAGGCAGGGCTGAATGAGACCCCAGCAGGGAATCTCGCGGTCCAGGCGCAGCCAGGTGCAGAGCTTGGCAATCCAGCTTGTTTCCGGAATGCCGAAGAAGTGCAGCCAGTTTTTGAGCGGCTGCTTTTCTTTGCTGCCGAATCGCTCCAGCAGGAAGAGAGGCAGACCTGCCCGGTTGGGACCGGGGCGGTCCTGAATCCAGCCGGCCACGCGGCGCTCAATCCACACGGAAAGAACCACGAAAGCCAGAATAACGGCAAACATGAGAACCAGCTTGAGCAGCGTGTGAATCAGGTAGAACCAGATTTCGTTGCTCATGAGGTCGTTATACCAATTGATGATAGCGTCCATTTGAGGTATTGTGTGTTAGCGGTTTATTTCTTGGCTTTTTCGCGTTCGATGAGGGGGATGGTAACGCCGGTATTCATGATGACCTTGCCTTCGTTGCCGATGTTGCCCCAGGTGATGCCTTCGAGCTCTTCGAATTCCTGCGCCATTTCGTCCAGCACGGACATGGGGGTGGGGCAGGCAATGACGCGCACGCAGTCGCAGCCAAGGCGTTCGGAGAGGTTGCGGCAGATTTCCCAGTCGGACATGGAGTCGCCGATGGGCTCGATGGCTTTGTTGAGACGCTGGATGCGGCCTGTCACGTTAATCATGGTGCCGTACTTCTCAGCGAAGGTTACACCGGGCAGCACGACATCAGCAGCCTTGGTTGTGGGGTTCTCGCTGTGGTTTACAACAAGCAGGTATTCGAGACCAGCCAGGTCTTCGGCGGTGAATCCGGCTTCCTCGGTCAGGTCTTCGCCCAGCACAATCATGAAGCGGATGGTGTTGTTGCGCACGCCGCGGCGGATGTTGGCGAGCCCGGCACCGGTCTTACCAAGAATCATCTTGGCGCCGTTGGTGTTGGGGTTGCGGTCATCGCTTACCAGCATGCCGTCGTTTTCACCCTTGCGGGGAACAACATCAATCTTGGTCACGCCGAGCTGCTTGGAGAGAGCACGCACCATATAGAGTTCTTCGTTTGTCATGCGGGCAGAGCAGACGATGGCGGTTTCGGAGGGTGCCATGCGGTGCAGCTGCTCTACCACCATGTTGAAGGTGGCATCCCAGGTGGAGGGACGCTGCGTGGCGCCCACATCTGTCTTCACCAGCGGGGTGGTGATGCGGGTGGCGGCGTTGATGAACTTGTAGTTAAGGCGGTGGTCATCGGGCATCCAGCAGCTGTTTACAGCAGCGTTCTGGCGCGGGGTGATGCGGTATACCTGCTGCTCGCGAGTCCAGATGTTGATGTTGGTGCCAGTGCCGCAGTTCACATCGATGGTGGGTGTGCTCTTCAGGAACCACACGCGCATCTTGAAGCGGAAATCCTTGCTGGTCATGGCGCCCACGGGGCAGATATCCACCACGTTCATGGAGTAGTTGCTGTCCAGCTGGGTGCCGGGATAGCAGGCAATGGCGTTGTGTGTGCCGCGGCCTACGACTCCGAGAACATCCTGACCGGCAATCTCCTTCATAAAGCGCACGCAGCGGCGGCAGAGCACGCAGCGCTCCTGATCCAGGTTCACGCGGGGCCCAATGGAGAGATTCTTGCCTTTCTTGGTCTTTTCTTCGGTGAAACGGTGTGTGCCGCTGCCGTAATCGGTGGTGTATTCCTGCAGCTTGCATTCACCGGCCTGGTCGCAGATGGGGCAGTCCAGCGGGTGGTTGGAAAGCAGGAATTCAAGCACGCCACGGCGGGCCTCCTCGGTGAGTTTGCCGGTGGTACGGATACCCATGTTCTCTGCCACCGTGTTGGCGCAGGCGATGATGGCGCGGGGCATCCAGCTGATGGGCAGGTAGCCGTCGTCTCCGTACTGGGGAGTGGTGCCGGGGGCAAGGCGCGGAGGCATGCCTTGCTCTACAAGGCACATGCGGCAGGAGCCGGCCACGGAAAGTTTGGGGTGGTAGCAGAAGCAGGGTACATGCGCGCCTACGGAGTTGCAGGCGTCTGCAATGCGTGTCCCTTTCGGGAAACGGTACCATTTGCCGTTAATCTGGACGTTCACCTTGCCCTCGGCAGCGGCGGCGTCTTTCGGCAGAATTGCGGGGGGTGTACTCATTGGTTCAGTAAAAAAATTTAGTCTTCGCCGGTGAGGGACTTGCGGGCTTCCTTAGCCTCGGCAGAGTGCGGCTTGAGGGCGTTGATGGGCTTGGTGAGCGCCAGGAACTCCTCACGGAACTTGGTAACGAATGCCTGGGTGGGCCAGAAGCAGGCTTCCCCGAATGCGCAGACGGTACGCCCGCAGATGTTATCTGCCACGCTCTTGAGCAGATCTACATCTTCAGGTGACCCCTTGCCTTCACAGATTCGGGTGGAAAGCTTGAGCATCCAGGGGTTGCCTTCGCGGCAGGGCGAGCACTGACCGCAGGATTCCCATGCGTAGAAGCGGTTGAGGTTGTTAAGCATCTTGGGCATGCTGCGGCTGTCATCCATCACGATGATACCACCGGAACCGCTCATGGAACCATGCTGGGCGATGCTGTCCAGATCCAGCGGTACATCGAAGATGCTCATGGCGCGTACGGAGCCATCGCTGTTGCGGCCTTTCAGCACTTCGTCGCAGCGCATCACCTTGGCAGAAGCACCACCGGGGATGATGGCCTTGAATTTGCGGCCGCGCTTAGGCCCGCCGCACACATCGTACAGCAGTTCACCGAAAGTCATGGAGCCGGAGATGATTTCATAGTAGCCCGGGCGCTTTACGTCGCCGGATACACCGATGATGCGGGTGCCGGGGGGGCGCTGGGCACCCTCTGCGGCGTAGGCTTCGCCGCCCATCATGAGCACCTGGCGGACCTGGCAGAGAGATTCCACGTTATTCACAATCGTGGGGCAGCCATAGAGACCGATGGCGGCCGGGAAGAAGGGCGGCTTGATGCGCGGATACGGACGCAGACCTTCGATGGAGTTGATGAGGCCGGTTTCCTCACCGCAGATATAGGCACCGGCGCCGCGGTGGAGGATGATTTCCAGGTCGTAGCCCTTGCCCAGAATGTCCTTGCCCAGGAAACCGGCTTCTTTGGCTTCGGCCAGGGCTTTCTGCATAATCTTAGCGGCTTCCGGGAACTCCTCGCGCATGTAGATGACACCGAAGTGGGCCTGCACGGCGTAGCAGGCAATAATCATGCCTTCAATGAGCTGGTGCGGGTCCTGGTGCACCACAAAGCGGTCCTTGAAGGTGCCGGGTTCGGATTCGTCGCAGTTGCAGACTACATAGACGGGCTTGGTGTTGCCTTTGGGAATGAAGGTCCACTTCACGCCGGTGGGGAAACCTGCACCGCCGCGGCCACGCAGTCCGCTCTTTTTCACCTCATCGGTTACAGCAGCAGGCTCCATTTCCATGGCCTTCTTCAGGGTCTCGTAGCCGCCATCCTTGATAAAGCATTTGATGGAGGGATCGTAGCCCTTGCGGTCGATGTTGCGGAAAATACGGCGGGTTTCGCGGGGATGCGGCTCCCTGCCGGGTTTGTAAATGATTTCGCTCATGGTTCGCTAGGAGAGAGGTTTACTTCTTGGGCTGGTACTTGGCGATAATCTCGTCAATCTTCTTGGTGGTCACCTGAGAGTAGAGTACATCGTTGACCATGACATTCGGGCCGAAGCCGCAGTTGGCCAGGCACTCCACCGGCTCTACGCTGAACAGACCGTCGGCGCTCACAAGCATGGGCTCTTCATCGCTCATGTCGGCATAGTTTACGCCAATCTTCTCGCAGATGTAGGGAATGAGCTCTTCGCCACCGGAAAGTGAGCAGGCGATGGTGCGGCACACGCGGAAATGATACTTGCCCGGGCACATGGTGTGGATGCCGGGGTAGAAGGTGACGATGCCGGCTACATGGATGGGAGTGCTCTTGCACATTTCGGCAATCCAGGGCATGGCATCGGCGCAGATGAAGCCGAATTTCTCCTGCACCAGGTGGATGATGGGAAGCACGGCAGATTGTTCCTTGCCTTCCGGGTACTGGGCTACCAGAGCCTTGGCCTCTTTCACCAGACTGGGTGTTACCTTGAATTTCGGGAAGTGCTGCTCACCGGGGGACGGCTTGGTGGCCGTGATGGCATCAATCGCGTTAGGGGTATCGGACATGATAAATGATTTCTTTGTCAGATTGTTAAGGAGTTAGCGGTCGCATTCGCCCTGCACGAAGTCGAACGAACCGAGGATGGCGCCAACGTCGCTCACGAGGTGGCCTGGCAGCAGTTCCGGCAGAATGGAAAGGGTGCAGTAGGAGGGGCTGCGCATCTTCAGACGGTTGGCAATGCCGCCGCCTTGAGAATCCAGGAAGAAGCCCAGCTCACCCTTCGGGTTTTCTGCGGCAAAGTATACCTGGCCTGCGGGGGCGTTCACGCATTCCGTGGTTACCATGAACTGGCGGATGAGTTCTTCGATACCCTGCATGGCGTCTGCTTTCTTAGGAAGGATGCCCTTGTCGAGCTGCACCCAG
The DNA here is from genome assembly GCA_045614585.1 of Akkermansia sp. Lineage (GTDB taxonomy): Bacteria > Verrucomicrobiota > Verrucomicrobiia > Verrucomicrobiales > Akkermansiaceae > Akkermansia. Next base: position 23,962 of record JAZLDD010000015.1, read on the forward strand.
ATGGGGCCGCCCGGCATGGTGGCAATCACCTGGCGGATGATGCGTACGGACTGGCGGATTTCTTCCATGCGGACCTGGAAGCGGGCGTAGCAGTCGCCTTCCTCGGCCACCGGTACATCAAACTCGTATTTCTCGTAACCCAGGTAGGGGTTGGTCTTGCGCAGGTCGCGGCAGACACCGCTGGCGCGCAGGTTGTTGCCGGTCATGCCGTTCTGCAGGGCCATTTCCTTGGTGATGACACCTACGCCTACAAGGCGGTCGATGAAAATCTTGTTGTGCAGCAGCAGCTTCTCCATCTCGTCCACGGTGCGCAGAGCGCTGTCGCAGAAATCCAGAATTTGTTTCTCGATGCCCTTGGGCAGGTCGCGAGTCATGCCGCCGATGCGGGTGTAGCTGGAGGTGAAGCGGGCGCCGCAAATCTGTTCGTAAAGGTTATGCACGCGCTCCTTTTCTTCGAAAGCGTAGAGGAAGGCGGTCATGGCGCCGGTGTCCATGGCGTACACGCCCGTGCCCAGGAAGCAGGAGGAAATGCGGGAAAGCTCGCAGCACAGCACGCGGATGGCCTGACCACGCTCAGGCAGCTCCCAGCCCAGCAGCTTTTCTACGGCGCAAGCGTAAGCGATGTTGTTGCTCATCGGTGCCAGGTAGTCCATGCGGTCTGTGTAGGTCACGAACTGGTTGTAGTGGCAGTTTTCTGCAATCTTCTCCATGCCGCGGTGCAGGTAGCCAATGACCGGGTCGCAGGATACAATCTCCTCACCATCAATCACCAGCTTCAGCCGCAGTACGCCGTGTGTGGCAGGGTGCGACGGGCCTACATTCAGGGTTACCAGCTCACCGCGATCATCTGCGTCGTTTTTCAGATAATCCATCGCAGCATTCGCTACATCAGGCACTTGTATAAATTTTGTCGTGTTCATAACCTGGGAATACGGGGCCACCTGCGGCCACAGTTACGCGTAGACATTAAACACCTTTCTCATGTAAAGTGCAAGCCTAAAGTATCCTGTGTGCCAAGTTTTGCGCGCGTGCGTGGGCCCGTTTTTTCTGGTAAGACTCGCTTGCTGCTTGCAAATCGATGAGAGCGGGGTAATATAAACGCATGAGTACAGTAACTGCAGAGCAGCTTGAAATGGTGCGTCGCTGGGCCTCGGAAGGGGTGGATTTGAACGGGATTCAGAAGCGTCTCGCGACAGAATGCGGTGTGCACATGACATATATGGATGTGCGCTTTCTTCTGCTGGATTACGGCATAGAGATTGCCACGGCTGCGGTTCCTGAGCCGCAGAAGGTGGAGACCCCGGCAGAACCGGAGCCGGAGCTGAAACAGCCTGCACCTGCGCCGGGGCAGGCGGGAAAACCGGTGGTCACATTGGATGAGTTGATGCTGCCCGGAACGCTGATTTCTGGTAAGGTGCAGTTTGCTTCCGGTACTCATGGCGGCTGGCAGATTGATCAGCTGGGGCGCTTTGCGTGGAATGAACTGGAAGGGCAGCCTACCGCAGAGGAATTGCAGGCTTTCCAGCTCGAGCTTACTCAGATTCTGAGCCGCGGTGGCATGTAAGCTTACCGGTTTTATTTAATCAGAGGATAATGAAAAACCCCGGTTGGTATGCCAACCGGGGTTTTATCAGTAAGAGGAAATTGATTATCAGTCGCGGGAGAGACGGCAGTAATCGTACTTGCTCTGGTAGCCGAGCTCCTCAGGGAATTCGGAGAAACCACCCCACACATTGTATTCCTTGAGGCCGCTGCGGCCGCAGGAGTCCTGATAGCAGGGCTTGTATGTGCACTTGTAGGTGGGGGCCCAGAAAGTAACGAGCTCGTAGAAACCATAGCCCACACGGGAGAATGCGCGAGCGACACCATCCACAACACCGACGGAGAATCCGGCGTTGTTACCTTCAGCGCTGTTCCAGCGAATCATGGTGGTGGGGATTTCTTCTACGGCGAAGAGAACATTGCCGATGGCGCGACCCAGCTTGCGGGTGGCCGTATACTCTGAGGCGGGCGGTGCCTGAATGTCGGCATACGTCGTGCCGGCCAGAGCCAGGAGAATGGTAGAAAGGAGTAAGCGCTTCATGACACAATTAGAAATACCACATCGTGTTGTTCGCTGCAAGCAAAAAAGTGAACTTTTTGCTCGCTACGGCCATTTTTTAGTTTAAGAGGTCTGAAATGTCTGTCTGAGTTTCCTCATCGGTGAGATAACAGCCCGTGTCGGAGCCGTACCAGTGCCCGTTGGCAAAGGCGGCTCTGGTGCGGAAGCCGCCGCCGCAGAGGTGAAAATGCTTGCAGGTGGCGCAGCGGCCGCTGAGCTTTTTCTGCCGTTCCTGTGGATTTTCGCTGCCGCGGAGCTCCCTGAGTATTTCTGCGCTGGGCTCGTGAGCGGCCTCCCAGACATCTGAGAATTTTTGCTGCTTGACATTGCCCAGGGTTACACTTTGCCAGAATTGGTCTGGGTGAATATTGCCCTGCGTGTCGATATTGGCGATGCCTCTGCCGGAGCTGTTGGCGCCTCCACCATTCCAGGTGAGCAGTTTCAGGGTTTCGCGGGCCTGGGGATGACCTTCGCGAAGCTGGCGCAGCAGCAGGTAGATGCCGTCTGCCGGCTGGGTCACGGTGAGTAGTTCGCGAGTCTGTCCGGCGGCGTGCCATGCCTCGGCCCGGGCGATGAGCATATCAATGGCGGAGCGGGCTTCCTCCGGTTGCAGGCTGGCTACATCCACACCGCGGCCGGTGGGTACCAGGTGGTAGAAGCATACGCGCTGAATCCCCTCCTGTTCGATGAAGTTGAGAATCTGCTCCATGCTCTGCACATTGTTGCGGGTGAGTGTGAGGCGCAGACCCGTCTTCTGGCCCACTTCCTCGCAGAGCTTGAAGCCACGGATTGCGCCGTCGAACGCGCCCTTCACGCCGCGGAACTGGTCATGCACCGCGCCGATGCCATCCAGCGAGATTCCCACGTAGGCCACGCCCAGGTCCTTGAACATGCGGGCGTATTCCGGGGTGATGCGGGTACCGTTGGTGGAGATGGTGACCTTGAGCCCTTTATCCGTGGCACGCTGCAGAATCTGGGGCAGCTGCGGGTGCAGCAGCGGCTCTCCGCCGGAAAGCAGCAGGGCATTCACCTTGTAATCTGCCAGGTCATCAATCACCGCGCAGCACTGCTCCCAGCTCAGTTCGCCGGGATAGCGTTCGGCGTGGGAATCGGCGTAACAATGCACACAGCGCAGATTGCAGGTGCGGGTGATATTCCACACGACTATGGGTTTGCGGGAGCGGGAAGAAGCGGGCGCGCAGGCTGCGGTGCTGCTGCCGGGCAAGTGACTGCCGTGGCCCAGGCCGTAGCGGATGTGGTCAGCCGGTTGAGCGGCACCGGTCCAGAGTTTGGTGATATTAATCATGGCTGGGGAGTGTCGCCGCGCAGGGCGGCGGGAATATAGTTACAAAGGGGTTCGGCTGCCATCATGTCTCCGTGGCTGCCGTAGGCGCGGGCTCGGGAACCACCGCATACGCGTCGATATTCGCACTTGCCGCACTTGCCACCCAGTGCATCATCATTTCGCAGTTGTACAAAGAGCGGGTGGTGGCGGTAAATGTCTGCCAGCTTGTCTGTGCGTACATTGCCGGCGGTGATGGGCAGGAAGCCGCTAGGCTGAATCTCGCCCACGTGGGAGATGAAGGCAACGCCCTTGCCATCGCGCGTGGGAACCATGTGGCGGGGTGCCGGTGCTCCACTTGTGCGGGCTGCCTGCATCATGGCTCGGCGGTAGTGGTGCCCCTCCGTGGTCTTGATGGCGAAGGGCAGCGCGCTGCGCAGCTCGAGCAGCCGCTGCCAGAGCGCTTCCAGTTCATCGGCTTCCGGCAGCTCTTCCAGAGTGGCGCGCCCCGTCGGCACCAGCAGGAAGACGCTCCACACATCGGGCTGGATTTCCTTGAGCAGTTCCACGAATCCCTCCAGTTCGGGCAGGGTGGTGCGGGAAATGGTGGTGTTAATCTGCAGTTGTATGCCGGCTTCCTTGGCCATGCGGGCGGCCCGCAGGGTGCGCTCGAAGGTATGCGGCACGCGTCGGAAGGCATCGTGTGTCTCCTGCGTGGCGCCATCCAGACTCAGGCTCATGCTCACCACGCCGGCCTGCCGGAGCTTGTGGAAATCTGTGTTGAGCAAGCGGTTGGTGGCAGCGGGGCTCAGTGCCACGCGCAGGCCTTTGCTCGCTGCATGTTCGATGATGTCGAAAATATCGCGGCGCATCATCGGGTCGCCGCCCGTCAGCACCAGCATAGGCGGAGCCAGCTCGGCTATTTCATCCACCAGCGCCATAGCTTCCTCGTGGCTCAGCTCCTCCGGGTGTGCTTTCGGCTGGGCAATGGCGCGGCAATGCTGGCAGGCCAGGGCGCAGGCTCTCGTTACCTCCCAGAAGAGGATGAACGGGCGTTCGGCAAAATCGCACATCGGCGGATGGTGGGGCGCAGTCACGCGCGCATTGTACACGCTCGCGTTCGCCTTGGCAAGCCCCGATTCACTGTGAGTCTTCGCGTGTTTGTCAGTATTTTTTTGTAAAAGTGTGACAAAAAACTTGACACTAACTCGCATTTGCTGTATCTTGCCTCGCCGTTCCCGGACAACACATCAACAACGAAAGAAAAATCATGCGTTCCGTATCTGTACGTAAAGGAGAACCGATTGACCGCGCTCTGAAGCGCCTTAAGACCAAGCTCGACACCGAGGGTATCCTCGAGGAGATGCGCCGTCGTCGCGCTTTTGAGAGCCCCATGGATGAAAAGCGTCGCAAGGCTCGTTCTGCCAGCAAGCGCAACAAGGTGAAGTGGCACTTCACCAACAAGGAGGAGATTCCGGCTGCTGCCGTGACCCCCGCTGTTGAGGCCTGAATTTGATTGTTCGGGAAAAGTTTTCAGAAAAGGGCAAGCCGCTGGGCTTGCCCTTTTTTTGTGCAGATATTCGTCAGTTTCGCTGCATCATGGCGGCGGTGCAGCGTCGGGCTACTTCCTGCCAGGTGGGGTAGTGAGGCAGATTGCTCATATCCGGAGAATCATACGCATTATTGAGTGTGCGAATGAAATCGGCTTCGTCTGCATTGTCAAAGGTGAATCTCTCCGGAATATTTTCACAGATGGGGGGCAGAGCGCTGGCAATGCAGGGAATTCCGGAGCGCAGGCATTCAACCGGAGGCATGCCGAATCCCTCGTAATCAGAGAAGTAGATGGCGCAGCGGCAGTCTTCGTGCATGATGCGTTGTAATTCTTCACCGGGAAGACGGCCATGCGAGAGCCAATGTGCACCGGGTGTTTCGAGCCCGCCGGGAAGCCGTCCAATAAGGTGAATCCGTATCTCTCCGACATCTGCGCGTTGATTCAGCCACGCCTCAACGCGTTGAATGCCGAGACTAGTGAGCTTGTGTGGAAAGGGTGAGGCATAGAACAGGATGTCCCGGCCGCTGGAGGGTGAGTAGACGCGGGGGGTGTCATCGAAACCGATACCTACAACCGCTGTGTGGCAATCGGGGCAGTAATGCTCGTAGCGGCTTTTGTTGAACTGAGTAGAGGTGAGTACCAGGTCTGCAATTTTCAGGCAGCGCAGCCCCAATGCCCGGAAGTACAGCAATTCGTGGCGGGGGAATGGGGAGTCTCCATCTTTTGTTGTTTTTTTGTAATACTCCCAGTTTACATCGTGCAGGTAGCATGCCAGCTTTGTTTTGCCGAGCATCGGGAAAAAAGGCGGGAAGCCCTTCGGCAGGATGGCCCAGTCCGGATTAATTCTGCGGATGGCGGCCGATACGCCTGCCTGATCCCACCAGACGCGGGAAAAACGCTGGGGGACCGGTTTCTCTGCCAGGTGCAGGTGGACATGAGCTGGAAGCTGCTGAAAGTAAGGGGCGCACTCATTGTTGCCCAGGATATGAAGTTCTGTTACTTCCGGCACCTGCATCAGCCCTTTTGCGAGCCCCATGGAAACATTGAATATGCCCACAGATTTCGTGGCGGTAAAGCTTTGGTCTGTGAGTGCAAGTAAAAGTTTCATATCTGCGGTTGCAATCTGGCATACTTCGGGCGTGCTGTCAAGCTTTTTCGGCTGCGTGCTTGCGGAGCGGTAAGCTATCTGGTATGATGCGGGCATGGCTGACGATAAACCAGTGCTGCGCTTGTCTGAAAGCTTGCCCGGGCGAATGGCTGGGTGGCTGCTGGCTGTGTTGTGGATATTTTCCATGGGAGCAGTGGATTCTCACGCATGCAGTAACTTTCCGGTGTTTGTTGTGCTTACTCTGGTTCTGTTGCTGGCGGGGGGCGGGGTGCTGCTGGGTAAACGCCTGGTGCGGATGAGTACTCTGGGTTGGCTTTCGCTGGTGATTGGCGGGCTGTTTCTGTGCCGCTGTCTGCATAGTTATTCACAGGTGGATGCCTGGGGAGAGGCTGCGTTGATTCTCGGAGGGATAGTGTATTATGTGGCGGGTGTATATGTGGCGCAGAATCGCCATTTCCGAAGTCTGTTTTTTGTGTTGTCGGTCGCGGTGCTTCTGAATATAGCAGCATATGTGGCGGCGCGGCAGCCGGAGTTTTGCCTGGCCTGGGTCGGGCGTGCGGCGGTGACCCCGGAAGGAGTGAATAATTGTCCGGTATCGCTGTTTGTCTACAAGAATTTTGCCGGCGTGTTTTTCTGTGTTGCCGGCTGTGTGCTGGGGGCATGGTCTCTTATGATGCAGCGTGGCTGGGTGCGTGCGGTGAATATGCTCCTGGCTCTGCTGTCCGTGGCTGTCGCTTTCCTATGTGGCACACGCGCGGTGTTTCTGGTTCTGCCGCTCTGCATCTTCGGGTTCTGGTTTGAATGCCTGCTGATCCGGCTTTTTCAGAACCGGCCCATACAGGTGGTGGATTTTCTCGTGGGACTGGCTCTGGTGGTGCTGGCCGGGGTAACGGTATTTGAACTGCTGTTTGGACAGAAATTTGCCAGTCTGGTAAACTCTGTTGATTCTCATTTGCGTTTCCTCATATGGTCTGCCGTGTGTGAAATCCTGCATACGGTGCCGCTTTGGGGCTGTGGTGCGAATGCCACAGTGTGGGAAATCGTGCCGTTCTATAATGAATGGCAACTCCCGAATTACGCGCATAATGAATACCTTCAGTTGTGGGTGGATTATGGTGTTCTGGGCCTTGGTGCAGCTGTGATTGTTCTCAGTCTGCATGTGTTGCAGGGGCTCCGGTGTATGGCGTCTGAGCTGGTGAGTGACGAACGGCGCATGCTGGCATCGCTGGCACTTGTTGTGTTGCTGTCGGTCGCGGTATATGCGGCTGTGGATTTTCCCTGGCATTCGTTTGCTTTCGTGAGCATGTGCGCGTTTGCGTGTGGTGTTCTTGCTTCTCCGTTTGCGCGTATCTGCCAATCCTTGTTTTCCTCCAGGCGGTGGGCGAGTGGGAGCTCTGCGCCCAAAGTGGCTGTCCGGGCGCAGTCCTGGCCGGGGCGGTTGGCTCTGCTGGCGGGGCTTGTGGCGCTGGCGTTTGTTGCGATTCGTTTGTCCACCCGGCTTCTGCCGGCGTGGCAGATGCAGTGGCAATATGCTGAAATCGCTCAGTCTGGCGCGGATGAGAAGGGGGCTGTCAGACGCGCATTGATAGCAGAATTGATGCCGCAATATCCGAGTGCAGCGGCCATGGATACTTATTTTATGCTGCCGCCATATGATGCTGATTGGATGGAACGCGAGCGACTTCTGAAAATGGCGCTCAAGGCTAATCCGAAGCAGCTTTTCATGGTGACTATGCTGGCAGATGTGCTGGGGAAACAGGGTAAATTTGCGGAAGCCGAACAGTTGATGCGTGAATCGTATGTCGGTTCAGATATGCCGGGCTCGCTGCTTAATAACTGGCCGGCGTATTATGCCTATAATCTTCTTATCTGGGGACGGAGCGAAATGCAGAAGGGAGAGCATGCCAAAGCTCTTTCTCTGCTGAATCATGCGTTCGGCATGATGTCGAAATACAGTATGAATTTTAATCCGCTATATCGGCGGGGCGAGCAGCCGTGGAATCGTCATGGAGGCATTAAGCCCGAACTCCCGGCTTTGAGGAAATCTGCCGAAACGGATTTGCGGCTGCTCCGTCTTATTGGTGTGGCGCCGGATGACAGCTGGAAGTTGCCGCTGACTTCTGGTGGTAAACCGGCCCTGTATCAATCCTGTCAGCCACCGCGGCAGAAATGAGTATGCGTTTTGCCGTAAAAAGTAAAAAAATACAGGCCTGAAGTGTTTTCCGCTTGCAAAAGCGGAAAAAAAATGCAATATAAGAAGAAATCCGCTTTGGCGGCAACAGACTTTACTGACGTTATGAGTACTCCTCCTCTTCCTCCGACTCCTCCCCGTCCGGTTCCTCCCACGGCTCCTCGTCCTGTGGCGCCTGTGGCTCCGACTGCACCCATGCCTCCTCGTCCCGTTGCCCCCACGGCTCCGATTCCTCCTCGTCCCGCTGCTCCTGGCGCTCCCGTGGCTCCGGCTGCTCCGCGCCCTGCCAGCACTGTGCCGCTGGCTGCTCCTGCAGCACCCGCTGCGCCGGTTCGTCCTGCAGCGCCTGTGGCTCCGGCTCGTCCTGTGCCGCCCACCGCACCGCGCATGACTCCTACTATGCCGCTTCAGGTGCCTGGCCGTCCTGCAGCCCCCTCTGTGCAGAAACCCGCAGCCCCGAAGCCCGCTGCACCAGTGGCTACGGCTCCTATACCTGCATCCGATTCTGCAGCTCCGGCAGGAGAAACCAAGGCCGCTACCCCGGCAGCTCCCACGGCTACAGCCCCCATGCCGACCGCCACTGCTCCCATGCCCAAGGCTGCTAAGCCGGGTGTGAAGGCCGGTGCTGCCAAGCCCGGTGCAAAAGCTGGCGCTGCCAAGATCAAGAAGAAGGCTGCTGCCGAGATTATCGAGGAAGAGGAGCCGAAAGCAACTCATCCTACAGTGCTGGTAGTGACAGTGATTGCTCTCCTTGCCGCGCTCTATTTCTGCTTCCAGCAGTATACGGTCGATACTACATTCGGCCGCGTTTCCGAGCCTACATTCGGCTGGCCCTCTGATGGCTCCGAAAGTGCTGAAGCCGCTGACGAGGAAGAAGCCACAGAAGAGGCTTCTGCAGAAGAAGGCGGCGAAGAGGAAGAAGCTGCTGACGAAGAAGAATAATTTTTCAACGGAAGTGTTTTCCTGGGCGTCTCACCACTCACCATGGCATTACAGATTACAGACAGCGATTTTGTAACGGAGGTTCTTGAGAGCCCCGTGCCCGTGCTGGTGGATTTCTGGGCTCCCTGGTGTGGTCCCTGCAAGATGATTTCGCCTATCGTGGATCAGATTTCAGTGGAACTTGCCGGGCAGGCCAAGGTCTGCAAGGTGAATGTGGATGAAAATTCCACGCAGGAACTCTGCCATCGCTACAACATACGCTCTATTCCCACGCTCATGTTCTTCCGCGGCGGGGAACTGGTGGATACTGTGGTGGGAGCAACTTCCAAGGAAAATCTGGTGGCTCGACTGCGGGCCTGTATGTAACGCAGACTCCACCGCATGAAATTCTGAATCAAAAACAGCACCGCCGGTGGTCAGGCCCCTGGCGGTGCTTTTTTATAACTCAACAACAAAGAAAGAAAACATATATGGCACTTAAAGAAGTAACTGAGAGCACGTTTGAAGCAGAGGTCCTCAAGTCTCCCGTTCCGGTCCTGGTGGATTTCTGGGCTACCTGGTGTGGCACTTGCAAAATGATGATGCCCGCTGTGGAACAGGCTGCTGCTGCCCTGGGCGCCGAGGCTAAGGTGGTCAAGGTGGATGCCGGTCAGCCTGCGGGTCAGGCTATTGCCGTGCGCTACGGTGTGCGTTCTCTGCCCACTTTCATCATTTTCAAGGGTGGAGAAGTGGTGAATACCATGACTGGGATGACCACTAAGGACAAGATTATTGCCGCAGTCAAGGTTGCGTAATATCCGGATATTTGTTGTATTTCTCCAGTGCGCTGAGGCTCAGGCTTCAGCGCGCTTTTTCTTGCTCTATCTGGCGGAATCTGTTAGAATGTTGCGCATGAAAGCAACGACATTGATTGCCGCTGTATGCCTGCTGGCTCCATTCTGCCAGGCAGCTGTTCCTGCTCACTTTTCTGACCGGGCCAGGGAATTGCTGGCAGAGGAGGTGAATATTCAGCCCACGGAGCACCCTTTGCATGTGGTATATTTCCTGGGTAATGATAACCAGCCTGTGGCGGATTACGAGCGCCGCCTGAGCGAACTGATGCTCTATGTGCAGCAGTTTTATGCAAAAGAAATGGCCCGCCATGGATTCCCCGGCCGCACTTTCGGACTGGAGCGCCTGGAGAATGGTAATGTGAAGCTGCATGTGGTGAGGGGGCCCCGCTCTCACCGCGAGTACGACTATGCCACTGGATATCACCAGTGCCTGGCCGACTTGAATGAGTACAGGAAGGCTAATCCCGGCATCATCAGCAGCGAGCATATCCTCGTCATTATGCCTACTTTCCACGATGAGCAATACAACGATCTCCAGCCCGGTGGCGTGCCCTTCTACGGTTTGGGCCGCTCCTGTTTTGCTCTGGATTACGCGCATTTTGACCTCAGTCACCTGGGGCAGAATACCCACGAAGGCCGTCTGCTCACCAAGTGGCTGGGTGGCCTGGCTCATGAGCTGGGGCATGGTCTGAACCTGCCGCACAACGAAGGCACTGTGTCCGATATGAAAGCTATGGGTACCCCGCTCATGGGTGCCGGCAACTACACCTTCGGCATGACGCCCACTTATATCACGCGGAACTCTGCTCGTCTGCTCGACCGCTGTCAGGTGTTTGCTCCCGCCGGCGATAAGACGGAGTTCTATGCAGAATGCCCCGCACCTGAGGTGAAGGAAGCCTCCCTCACCTATACGGGCACAGAGTTGAAGCTCACGCTGCGCTGCAACAACACGGCCTATGTGAATGCTCTGGTGCAGGCTCCGCCCTACGCTGTGAACCAGGATTATGAAGCCGTCGAATTCTGCAGCAGCCCGCAGACGGAGGCCGATGCAGAGGGCTTCAGAACATATTCTGTCACCATTCCGCTCAGCGAGCTCACCGCCCGTCAGAACACAGGCACAGGCGAGCAGGGAATTGACCTGCTCATCGTGCAGCCCAACGGTTGTCGCTACCGCTGGCGTACCACTTATGATTATTCCACGCTGAAACCCGGCGATTGCATCCCGATGGATGCCGGAAAGAATTTCTGGCGTGGTTATTGATAAAAAAGGGCTCCGGAATGGGAGCCCTTTTTAATTGACGAATGAACAGAGCTGCGGCATGCGCCCGCCCGTATCTTAAATGAGCATTCTCCTTTATTGGGGCTGCTGCTGGGTGATGCAGTGTATGGCGCCGCCTTCAATCACCAGGCGGCGGGCATCAATGCCCACCACACGGCGGCCGGGGAAGGCCTCGCGCAGGATGCCGAGGGCGCGGTCGTCCTCCTTATCCTGCATGAAGATGGGCACAATCACGCTGCCGTTGCAGATGAGGAAGTTCGCGTAGCTGGCGGGCAGCTGCTCCAGGCGCCAGTCCTGCGCCACCAGCGGGCGCGGCATGGGCAGGGGAATCACCTCCACCCGGTGGCCGGCGGGCGTGCGCAGGTCCTGCAGACGCTCGTTGTTTTCAGCCAGGGCACGGTAGTGCGGGGAGCGCGGGTCGGGCTCCACAATGGAAACCACCGCTTCCGGGTTCACAAAGCGAACCATGTCATCGATGTGGCCGTCCGTGTCGTCACCCTCGATGCCGCTGCCCAGCCAGAACACATGCGTGGTGCCCAGCATGCGGTGCATCTCGGCCTCGATATCGGCCTTGGTGCAGCCGGGATTGCGGTTCGGGTTCAGCAGCACCGCTTCGGTGGTGAGCACCAGGCCTTCGCCGTTGCCTTCGATGGCACCGCCCTCCAGAATGATATCGCTGCAAAGCTGCGGCAGTCCCAGACTGGCGGCTATGCGGGCGGGTACTTCATTGTCCAGATTCCAGGGGGCAAACTTGCCGCCCCAGGCGTTGAAGGTCCAGTTGGCCAGCTGCATGCCGCCATCTGCCCGCCGGGTGAAAATCGGGCCGTGGTCGCGGCACCATACATCGTTTGTGGGATGGGCATACAGGCGGAAACGCTGCACCCCACGGGCACGCAGCAGCTTCTCGATACCCGCGTGCAGAGGCGCAGCGGCGTTGATGCGTACCTCAGCCTCTGTGGCAATGGCTGCAGCCAGCTCGGCATAGCGGCCGTGCAGCTCCTGCAGACCTCCCTGCCAGAGGTCATCGCGGTGCGGCCAGGAGAGCCAGACGGCTTCCATTTTATCCCATTCTGCGGGCCAGCGCAGCTGGTTTCCCTGCATTGCTTCGGTGCTCATAAAACAGTATCAGTTCGGGTTATCAGGCGTTTCGTAGGGGGCATTCAGCAGGGTGGTTACCGGGGTCAGGTTGTCAAACTGTTCACGTTTGTCGCCATCCTGCTTACCGAACACGCCCACCTCAATCAGATTGTACACCAGATCGCCTACATGGGTGGATTCGGTGATGCCCCATTGCTCCATCACAGCCAGCGCCAGCGGCCCGTATTCCTCCAGAGCATAGGCGCAGAACCCGAAGTACAGCTCCTCGGCGCTCAGGTGCGGATTCTCTGCCGGCTTGCGGCACTTTTCCACGGTGGCATCCAGTGCCGCGCGGATGAAAAAGTAGGCATCCGCCGGGTAATCATCATTCTTTTGCAGAATCTGCTCCACTGCGTCCTCGAAACTATAGGCCATGCGCGCATGCTACCATGTTCCACCTGCCAACGCAATAGCAAATCATTGCATATTCGCTTGTCAGCGTGGCGCGTTTGGTATAGAATACGCGGCATGAACGCGCAGCCTCGTCTTTCCTTTGCCTGCCCGCTGGTGGTGGGCTCTGTCTCCTCTGCCGACGCCTGGAGTGCCGCCTGTGCAGCGGAGTCATTGCCTTGCGATGTGGTGGAGCTGCGTGCGGACGGCCTGCCTGCCGATACAGATTGGACTGCGCTGGCGCAGATGCGCTGCTGCCGCCCGGTGCTGGTCACCGTGCGCCATGAGAGCGAAGGCGGCCTGCGCCCCATGAGCACAGATGAGCGTCTGCATATTGCCCGGGCCCTGCTGCCCCTGGCTGCCGCGCTGGATTGGGAGATTGCCTTGCTGGCCGAAGCTCAGGAACTGGTGGCAGAGGCTCACGCTGCCGGCGTGCCCGTCATTGCCTCTGCTCACGATTTTGAAAAGACCCCCGCTCTGGAAACCCTGCTGGAAAAGGAGCAGTCAGCCCGTACCTTGGGGGCGGATGTGGCCAAGTTTGCCTTCCGCCTGCATAGTGCGGAGGATATGATGACGGGCGTGGAGCTTCTGCGCCGCGCCTCCGGCTGCACCACCGCCATGGGCATGGGCTCTCTGGGCGCGGTGAGCCGCCTTCTCTACGCCCAGCACGGCGCATGCCTGGTCTACGGCTACTTGGGCGATACCCCCACCGCCCCCGGCCAGTGGTCCGCCGCTCTCTGCCGCCAGAGCCTCGATGCGATTGATAATTTGGGGGCGCGAGTCCGTCGGAGTACGGGACTTTAGTCCCGTAAAATATAAGCGGCAGCTTGTGAGTTGCCAGACGGCTCGCCGTTTGCCCGGATTACAGCAAGGTGAGCACCAGCATGAGGCTTACCACGATGATTTTACCCAGCACGCCGGCCAGCAGACCGAGCGTGGCACCGAGTCCGGATTTGGCGGAGTCCTTTGCGGTTTTGCTCTGGTACTTGTATTCTGCAATGAAGGCACCCAGGAAGGGGCCGATGATGATGCCGAAGGGGAACACAAAGAAGGCACCCACGAAAAGACCAATCATGCTGCCCCAGAAGGCATGCTTGCTGCCGCCGAACTTGCGGGCACCCATGGCGGTGGTGATATTATCCACCAGCGTGCCGAACACTGCCAGCGCCAGCAGGATAACCCAGAACCACCAGGCAGGGTAGGGAGTACCCTCTGCCACGGCATAGCATACGCTGCCGCCCAGCGCCACCAGACACCCCGGGTACGGCAGCACTGCCCCCAGGAAGCCGGCAATATACAACACCACCGCTGCCACATACATGAAGGCTGAGGAGTAATTCAGCCCCGCAAACCAGTTCATGACCTCCTGAAACATAGTTTAATTAATCATTAATCACTAATAATTAATCATTACCCCAGGTTCGCCTCGCGGATGCCGGCGCGCTTGCGGGCAGTGGCCTCCAGAATGCGCTTGCGCATGCGGATGAAATGCGGCGTGGCTTCCACCAGTTCATCGGGCTCAATGTATTCGATGGCGCGCTCCAGCGAGAAGACGCGGGGCGGGGTGAGCTGGATGGAGTCGTTCTTGGTGGCCGAGCGGTGGTTGGTGAGGTGTTTCTCGCGGGTCGGGTTCACCGGGATATCGATATCCTTCGGGTTTTCGCCCACAATCATGCCCTCGTACACTTCATCGCCGGGCGCGATGAACAGCGTGCCGCGCTCTTCCATGGCCTGCAGAGCGTAGGGGCGGGCAATACCGTTCTCCATGGAGATGAGGGTGCTGGTCTGGCGGGTCACAATCTCGCCGGCGTAGGGGGCATATTCCTTGAAGAGGTGGGAGAAGATGCCGTGGCCGCTGGTCAGGTTCACCAGCTCGAACTCGAACCCGATGAGACCGCGGGTGGGGATAGTGGCCTGAATGGTGGTGCGGCCGCTGCCGTTGGCCTCCATGTTCTCCAGAATACCGCGGCGGTTGCCCAGGATACGCACGGTGCCGTTGGCGCATTCGTCCGGCACTTCGATGAATACCGTCTCGAACGGCTCGCAGTTCACGCCGTCAATCTCGCGCACAATCACCTTCGGGCGGGAGACGAGCACCTCGTAGTTCTCGCGGCGCATCTGCTCCACCAGAATGGCAATCTGCATGGTGCCGCGGGCAGATACGCTGAACACACCGGCCAGGTCGGTATCCTCCACCTTGATGGAGATATTCGTGCGCATCTCGCGCATCAGGCGGTCGCGAATCACGCGGCTGGTCACATTCTTGCCATCGCGGCCACCCAGCGGTCCGTCATTGATGCTGACCTCCATCTGCACTGTCGGCGGCCCAATCTTCACGAAGGGCAGGGGCTCGGCCCCCGGGTCGGGGGTGAGGGTCCCGCCGATGTCTACGTCCTCGAACCCGGAAAGGCCGATGATGTTGCCGGCCTCGCCCACGGTGGAGTCAGTGGTCTGCAGTCCGCTGTATTCAAAAAGCTTGGTCACCTTGGCCTGCACGCGGGAGCCAT
>JAZLDD010000016.1:0-15909 GCA_045614585.1 Akkermansia sp.
ATATCCTTGGGCATATCCGGCAGCAGCTCCTCCAGCATCTTGAGCCCCGGCAGGCCCATGGCCTCGAAATAGGCGATATTGGGCTTATAGGCAGCAGCGTAGGGAGCCGTTTCCTCCACCACCTTGCGCAGCCAGTCGGCCAGCTCGGTCATATTCTCCGTCTGGGGGCGGGGGTCCAGCCCCACGCAAAGGGCCGAACGCGTGGCGGCGATACGGGCAGCAAGTTTTTCCGTGTATTTCATGAGCGGCATTATAAACACGGCCCACGTACAAGTCAAACCAAATCAGCAGACAAGCTCCGCGTTTCTTCTTCTCTCTGCAGCATCTCCATAAAACAGAGAGAAAGAGCCGCTGGATTGCTGCACTACACCTCAGTAATTCTGCACAGGCGAACCAGGAGATGCGCTGACCTCTGCCACCCCGGAGGTGAAACCGGTCACGTTTGCGAGGTAGTCATTCCACTCAATGAACGGCATGGGTTTATGCGCAGAAAGGTGAAGCCGGAAGCGGGAAACCCGGCGTTCCACAGCTTCCATGATTTCTTCGGGCAGCTCAGCAAATGCCGCCGCAATATCCTCCAGGCAATCTACGGCGTTGTGACAGATAAGCGGCAAATCGCAACCAGCCTGCAGCGCCAGCACGGCGGATTCCGCGGGAGCATAGCGCTTAGCTATGGCGCCCATGCACAAATCATCTGTAAAAACCACCCCATCATACCCCAGCTGATTGCGAAGAAAGCCCTGCACCAGAGCCGGAGAAAGCGAGGTAGGCAGCTCAGCATCAATCTCCGGGATGAGGAGATGAGCTATCATGAGCGATGGCAGCTCCGGCATGAGCGCCGTAAACGGCATGGTGGCAGAGGCCAGGAAGGAATCACGGGAACCATACAGCACGGGCAAATCATGATGGGGGTCGCACTCGGCTGCCCCCATGCCGGGAAAATGCTTACCGCAGGTCATGATACCCCGGCCGGAGGTGGCGCGGTTCCACACACCTGCGTGCGAAATCACGCTCTGGGTATCCTTGCCCCAGCAGCGGCTGGGGAGCGCATTGGCATGCGGGGAGGCCAAATCCAGAACCGGGGCAAAATTTGTATTCACCCCCAGGGTGAGCAGACAGTTGGCGTTGTAATAAGCAGCCTGGCGGATGAGATGACTGCTGCCCGTCTGAGCCAGGGCGGCAGCAGATGGCAGATGCACCCCGATTTCTGCGGTACGCACCACGCGGCCGCCCTCCTGATCGATAGCAATGATGGGTTCATCTGCCCCGGTAGTCAGGCGGCGCAGCTCATCCGTAAGCTCCCGGGTAAGCTCGTAATCCGCAATATTGCGGGTAAAAAGGATATAACCCGCCGGCTGCAGACGCGAGAAGAGCTCGCGCTCACGCTGCGTGAGCACAAGCCCTTCTACACCTGCAATCACCGGCAGCATGGGCGCACTTTACTTATCGCCGAAAATGGTAGCACGAGTGAACATGGGGAACACGGGAATGCCGCGGCTCTCAATAGCCTCGCGGCCACCCTCCTGGCGGTCTACCAGCACCAGTGCAGCCACCACCTTGCCACCCTCAGCTTCAATGGCATCGATGGCTTTCAGCGTGGAGCCGCCAGTAGTGATGACATCATCCACCACAATAACTTCCTGACCAGCCTCGAAATTACCCTCTATGCGCTTACCACGGCCATGGTCCTTGGCTTCCTTACGCACCGTAAACACCTTGAGCGGTTCATCCGCTTCTACCGAGTACATGCCGATAGCCAGAGAAATGGGGTCGGCTCCCATGGTCATACCGCCAATGGACGTGACACCGGGGAACTTAGGCATAATCTCCTCCTGCACCAGCTCCCAACCCACCTGACCGATGAGATTTGCACCGCGGGCGTCCAGCGCAGTAATGCGGCAATCGCAGTACAAATCGCTCTCCTTGCCGGAGGCCAGAATAAAATGACCGGTCTTGATGGACTTGGTCAGCAAAATATTCAGAAGTTCTTTCTTGGCGTCTGTCATAACGGGCTCATTCTACTCTTCCCTGCTGGAAAAAGCAAGTGTGATTTACCTTCACCACTGATTTCAGGCGCAGAAAACCGGCAGAGCTGAAACACGCTCTGCCGGTATCGTCTCTTTGGCAATGAAGCCGGAAGTAATCAGTCAATCTCCCAGGCAATCGTGCGGGCATATACCTCGCCGGGGCGCAGTTCGATGCTGGGGAAATGCGGATTATGAGGAGAATCCGGGAAATTCTGAGCTTCCAGAGCCACGCCGCCACGCTTGAGCGGGAGATAATCACCGGTATATACCTGGAGACCGGGAGCATCTGTAAGCACTCGGAGTGTACGGCGGCCATTCGTGAGCACGGCAGCCAGCCTGCCCCCCGGGGTTGTGGGCAGCACATAATTATCATCATACCCGCCAGCTATGGCATCTGACGCATTCCGCTCACCCAGGCAAGCCGGACGCTGCAAATCATACAGAGTTCCGGCCACGGGAGCAATATAACCGGTAGGTATATTAGCCACCATGGGGGTATATGCCGTGGCATTCACCTGCAGGCAGTGGGAATCCACCGTGCCGGTCCCATTCAGATTCCAGTAGGCATGATTCGTCAGATTAAGCAGAGTCGGCGCATCGGTTGTACCCTCCAGTTTCAAGGTCAGCCGGCGGCCCTCCAGGGTATAGGTAGCGCGCACCGTCACCGTGCCGGGATAATTTTCCTGCCCATCCGGAGAGATGAGAGAAAGAACCAGGCTGGTATCAGTCGCATTCTCGACCGTCCAGGGCATATCGGAGAAGCCCTTCAGCCCGCCATGCAGGTGGTTGGGGCCATTATTCACAGCCAGTTCGTAAGTTCTGCCATCGAGCTCAAATGAGCCACCGGCAATACGATTGGCCACGCGCCCGCAGATACTGCCGCAATAGCAGGTATCCGCCGGCAGTTCCTCCAGAGTCTTTGGTCCATACAGACAATCAGTGCCCTGATATTCGAAACTGAGCACACGAGCCCCGAAATTCGTAATCCGGACCGTCAGCTCAGGCGTAGTGAGTGTATAAATTGAAGTATCCATAAAAAATCTCATCTGCGGCTCTCCCAGGCCGTTACTGTATTATTCTGAAAAATCACCCAGGCAACCTCCTGGGGCACCATGGCAGTAGAAGTGCTCATACCTCCGCCATACCAGTGGCCATGATGCCAGCAGCCTGTTCCTGCGCCGATGGTATCAACCATGACCGGCTGGTACACGCTGTATACCCATTTTTCATAACTTTTACCCTCCTGCTGACCAGTCACAGGAGGGGTATTCGGGTTTCCCCAAGCAAGAAAAACCGCATCCTTGCTCATACCTTCGCAAATGCGCCCCTGCTGCACGAGGAGCTGATGCTCCGGGCTCAGCGTGCGGAAGATAAGCGGATTCTTATCAATCCGGCTTGCAGGAGTCGTAATCTGGCATGATTCCAGGCAGATGGAAATTCCGCCCAGAAGCAGCAGAAGAAGATGGCGAAAAACGCTCATAGCTGCATGACAATACCACCGAATTTCTTGCTTGCCAAGAAAAAAAAACAGTGCTAGAGTAGTTCGCATCTGATATGAATCTGTCCCACGCCATTCTCGCAATACTGGCAGCACCTGTTGCACTTTGCAGTGCCGCGTATGCTGAATCCGCACCTGAAGCCATAGCCGGCTACCTTCCCTGCAATGGCAACACCATGCAGGGTTCCGTAGTACGCCCGGTGAGAGACCCTTCCTTCATTGAACTGCACCGTGCAGCCATTGAGCGTTTCCTGAAGCTCCCGAAAGAAAAGCAGGAAGCCATCAACGCCAAGAGCTCACCCGAAAGACTCATGGATTACGATGCAGACCTGTGGCCGGACAAGGCAGAATATGAGAAATACGCAGAAGCGTGGAAAAAGACCAAGCTTGCCATGCTGGCAGATGTCCGGGTCGGTCTTCAGAGCGATGGCAACAACGTGTACAGTGTACTTTCCGGCACACGCGTGGCCAACGGCGGTTCCATGCCGCTCACTATCGGTTCACTGCGTTACGATGGCAACAAGAACGTGTGGGTTTCCAACAATGGCGAACTGACCGGAACCGCCTTCTCTGCAGACGAAAAGTCCGACTACGGTCCCCAGACCGGCAACGAGTGGAAGATGGAAAAGAAAGATTCCCTTTCCACGCTGAATGAGATGATCCGCCTCACCAAGGCCACAGACGGGAAAGCAGTGTTCCTGTACTACAGCCTCATAGAGAAATCTGCCATCAGTGGCAGTGTCATAGCGAACCACGGCTATACCATCATCTTCCCCATCACCTCGGCCAGTGCAAACACCACTCGCCCCGGTCAGAAGTAATACCTGAACAGTCTATAACCAACGGGGGCCTGGCAGAATCATGCCATGAGCTCCCGTTTCTGCTTTAACCACCATGAGAATCATAGCCGGAACAGCAAAAGGGCTTCCTATCAAAGTGCCGCAGGGAGAAGTGCGCCCCACCCAGGACAGGGTGCGTGAAGCGCTTTTCAACATACTTGGCCCCACGATACAGGGAGCCAGGGTGCTTGATTTATTCTGCGGCTCCGGCTCGGTGGGTATCGAAGCGCTGAGCAGAGGTGCAGCCAGTGTGCGCATGGTAGATGCTGCGCGCCCATCCTGCGCTATGGCCAGGCAGAATCTGGAGCGGTCCCGACTCAGCGGAGGCAGCGTGGTGCAAAGCGATTGTCTGCAATTCGTGAAGCGGGATGCCGGGCGATATGATTATATTTTTGCAGACCCGCCCTATGCCAAGGCCATAGGCGACCGGGACATGATAGCCGAACTGATGACCGACCGTCTGCATGAGCTGCTGGCAGATGGGGGCTATTTTATAGCCGAGGCACAGGAAGGTTACGGTGTAGGCGATTCTCACAGCCGTGAGTTTCCCGGATGGAAACTCGTGGACACCCGCCACTACGGCAAGAATGTCATTCTCTTCTACCAAGTTGAAAGCATATGAAACGCTTTATCTTTCTCCTGATTTACAACCTGCTGCTGCCAGTATTCCTGGTCATCTCCATTCCAGGATACCTGATTAAGATGAAGAAGCGAGGCGGTTTCGGCACCGGTTTGTCCGAACGTTTCGGCATCTACCGCAAACCTGCGGCTCAGGAGCCCCAGAACGGCCTGTATGTGCATGCCGTGAGCGTGGGCGAAACATTCATTGCTCTCAAATTCATCCGCGAGTGGAGCAAAACACACCATGAGCCCGTCATCCTGGCCACCAGCACCGCTACCGGCCACCAGGTCGCACGCGAAGCGAATCTGCAAAATGTGCGACCCCTCTATTCTCCGCTGGATGTACCGGGACTTTCCGGGCGATGCCTGGATCGATTCAAGCCCAAGGCTGTAGTCCTCATTGAAGCAGAGCTCTGGCCGAACTTTGCAGAAGCCTGCCACCGCCGCAAAATCCCCATGGTTATGGTGAATGCCCGGCTCTCTCCCCGCAGCGAGGGCCGCTACGCCAAGGTACGCGGCATCACCCGTCTGCTTTTCGAACGGCTGACAGCCCTGGGAGCCCAAAATGAAAACGATAAAGGCCGCTTTGCCCGAATCGGCGTGAATCCGGATATCATCACAGCTCCCGGCAGCATTAAATTCGATGTCATGGGAGACGCGCCGAAGGATGTTCGCGAAGATTTCCGCAGCATTCTGGATACGCTGCGAGGGGGAAAACCCGTTGCGCTCGCCGCCAGCACACACGCAGGAGAAGAGGCTCTCATTGCCACCGCCATCAGCCAGGCCGGAGCCTTCCCGCTCATTGTACCGCGCCATGCAGAGCGGCGCGCACAAGTGTGCGCTGACCTGCAGCAGGCAGGATTCAGCCCGCTGCTGCGTACTGCCGGTGAAATTCCGGCAGAAATACCGGCAGATGTCTGCTATGTGGCCGACACCACAGGAGAACTGCGCGATTGGACGGCCCTGGCGGATGTCGTGATTATCGGCAAGAGTTTTCTGTCCAAAGGCGGGCAGAATCCCGTAGAAGCCATTGCAGCACGGAAACCCGTCATCACCGGGCCGGATATGACCAATTTTGCCGATCTGGTAGCTTTGTTAAAAGCGGACGATGCCATTGCATGCTGCGAGGCAGAGAAGCTGGCTGAAGAAATCCGGCATGCGCTGCAGGGCGGAACCGGAATTCAGGAACGCACAGAAAGAGCATACCAAGCCCTGCATGTGCACTCCGGCGCCACCCACCGCACAGTGGAACTGGTGGAAACGTTATACCAGGCATGAGCTTCAGCTACAACCAGCTGGTCACCAAGGTTGACGTCTACCTGCGCACGAAGCGCAGTAAAAGCCGTGTGTGGAATGCACTGCTGCCGGAAAAGCTCTTTCACCCCGCACTCTGGCTGTGGGAACCGCAAGGCGTGGCCCTGGGCGCCGCCTGGGGTGTATTCTGGGCCCTGGCGCCAGTGCCCATGCAGACCATCTTTGCCATACTCAGCAGCGCAGCCACACGCGGCAACATCCCGATTTCCGTAGCCAGCTGCTGGATTTCAATCCCCGGCTACCAGGTCATACTCTGGCCGCTTCAATGGTGGGTTGGTGCAGCCCTGCTGGGCTGCCTGAGCCTGAGCAGCGGTGTGGATATGAATCTCATCCGCAGTGCCGCTGAAGCAGCACCGCAGGGACTGAGCGCCATGCTGAACGTGCTCGGGCAAATAAACCTCTGGATGCTGGGAGCCGAGCTTCTGCTGGGCTGCATCGTCACCAGTGCGGCGGCAGGCGGCCTGGTTTACGGTCTCATCCGGCTTTTCTGGAAGGGCAGATAAGGCATTTTAAGCGCGCTTTTC
This sequence comes from Akkermansia sp., assembly GCA_045614585.1. GTDB lineage: Bacteria > Verrucomicrobiota > Verrucomicrobiia > Verrucomicrobiales > Akkermansiaceae > Akkermansia. Next base: position 6,824 of record JAZLDD010000016.1, read on the forward strand.
ATGTTATATGCAAGGCAGCCGTGTTTTCCGCTTGCCATGCCCCCTATCCCTCTCTATAATAAGCAGCGATATGGAATGGAATGACCGATTCATGGCACTGTTCAGAGAAGCTGTAGAGCGTTATCTGCTGAACCCGCAGACGCCCGCACAGCGTTTCTATCTGCCTGAGGAGCAGAATTTCCTCAGTACAATCGGTTACCAGGCTGCCGAAATGCACGGTTATGTGCGCGAATACGCTGAGAAGGGAGCCCCCAGCCCGAGCACCGCATTACTCATTGCATCCGTGCGCCGCCATTACTTTCTGAACTCCATGCGCGGTATCTCCGGGAATGCAAAGCCCATCACAGCTGCAGACCTGCCGGCCGAAACCGAGGAATTCCAGGAAATTCCCTACCTGCCGCGTATTATCCGCAAGGCCGAAGCCAAGCTCTACGGCACGCTGGCGGCCGATATCATGTACGGAGATGAAAAGGACCGCGAATTTCTGCGCACGCACGGCGATTTTCATCTTGCAGATTTCCTTCAACTGGCTGCATCCGTTCGTAGCGACCGCCAGCGACTGGTGAGCGCAGTGCTCAACGCCATGCGCAACCAGGGAACAACACAACCCGGGGCCACTCAGGATCCCCAGAATGGCTAACCCCTCCATTTCTTCTATCCGGGTATGCAGCAAGGAGAGCACAGGGTAAACACCGAAGCACAGCGACAGGCTCTGGAAGCCATGTCTGCCGAGCTGGTTCGCAAGCTCAATATCATGATTCAGGAGCAGGAGCAACGCGCACGCGAGTTTGCGGCCATGCACCACAGCACCCTTCCCACCCCTGCAGCGCCGGATTTCACCGCGCAGAACACCCCTGCCCCTGCACAGGAGACGGCAAAACCTGCTCCGGTATACGCCCCGGTAACACCGCCACCGCCTGCTACAAGAAGGCCCCAGCACACAGCACCGGAATGGGACCCGCCCATCCAGCACAGCAAACCTCGCAGCATCAGCAAAACAGAAGGAAGCCAGCCGGAGGAGAGCAACATAGGCATGGGCGTTGTCATCTTCGCCCTGGTGGGCATCTTCATGCTTCTGCGTTCCTGCACCTGATTTTCCCTTTCACCACATACATCTTATTATGAATCAACACTCCATTCTGGCACTTGCTCTGGGCGGGCTTACGCTCAGTGCTCTGACTGCCTGCAACCAAGCTGAGGATACCTCCACAACCTCTCAGGAAGAGTCTGTGGCAATCAAGGTATTCAACCTCCGCTGCCAGGAGGTGACCGACTACGGTGAGTGGTTCGGCTATCTTCGCGGCGAGCAGGATACCGATATCCATCCTCGCATTTCCGGGTTCCTTATCTCGCAGGAATATAAAAACGGCACCCGGGTAAAGGCAGGCGATATTCTGTTCCGCATTGACCCCAAGCTGTATGAAGCCGCGCTCCGGAGCGCACAGGCAAACCTGCAGGCCGCACAGGCAACCCTGGCTTCTGCTCAGGCCACAGCCCAGCAGGCCGCGTTGGATGTGAAGCGATACACCCAGTTGGTTCAGTCCGGTTCCGTATCAGAAAAAGACCTGACAGATGCCCAGCAGACACTTCGTGCCGCCAATGCCCAGGTAGAAGCAGCCAAAGCCCAGATCGGGCAGCAGGAAGCAGCCGTGAGCAAAGCCCAGATTAACCTGGACTACACCATCATCCGCGCTCCTTATGATGGCATCGTGGGTAACGCCGCTGTGTCCATCGGTGATCTGGTCAGCCCTGCCAGCAAGCTCGCAAACATCATTTCCATCGACCCCATCCGCGTAGACTTCTCCATCAACGGGGACCATCTGCTCAAAACATTCAAGAAATACGGCATGGTAAGCACCGATGGGACAGACCAGCCCCATCCTCCCACTTTCCATCTGCTTACGGAAGATGGCACAGAACTGCCCTACAAGGGCACCATGATTGCTATGGACAGCGTACTGACCTCCACCGGTCTGGCCAACGTAGAAGGCCTCATTCCTAATCCGGACGGAGTTCTGCGAGGCGGTATGCCGGTGCGTGTCAAAGTGCCTCTGAATTCCGGCGTCTCCTATCTTGTGCCCAAGGCGGCACTCCGCACCGTTCTGCTCAACACCTTCATCATTGTGGTGGACAAGCAGAACGTGCCCCACATGATTCCCGTCAATACAGGGGGGGAATATCCCATTGAGATTGAAGAATCCAATGGCTACAAATCCACCCAGATTATGGTTTCCGTCAAGGATTACGGCAATCTCCGCATCGCCGACCAGCTTAAGGAAATGGGGTACGATAATCCCGAGGCGGCTCTGGTTGTGACCGATACGGAAAACGCCGTCCGCGCCGTCACCATTTCCGCAGAGAACAGCCGCCTGCCCAAAGATGCCAAGCCTACCAGCATCAAGACAGAGCCCTTCACCTTCAAACCGGCATTCGACCCGGCCATTGCCGCCGCCGAAAAACGGGAAAATCCGGAAGCAAAAGCCACGGATACAGAAGCCAAGGCCACCATGCCGCCCTTCCCCGTAAAAGTGAGCAAAATGCTGCAGCAGGATGTTTCCGAGACCGCCACATGGTTCGGTTCCCTGCGTGGTGTGGATGAAACCGACATCCGCGCCCAGGTAAGCGGGTTCATTCTCAAGCAGCATTTTGCCGATGGCACACTGGTGAAGAAGGGAGATGTGCTCTTTACTATTGACCCCTCGCCCTACGAAGCCTCGCTCAAGGAAGCCCGGGCAAATCTCGTTGCAGCCCAGGCAAGCAAGGAACAGGCTGTTGCTCAGCTCACCATGAGCGCCACCAATCTGGAACGCTACCGCAAGCTGGTGGAAGCCTCGCCCGGCGCGATTTCTGACAAGACCGTAACCGACACCGAAACACAGGTACGCACCAATGAAGCCGCTGTCCGCAAGGCTGATGCCACGATTGCACAGATGGAAGCTGCAGTGAATGAGGCAGAAATCAACCTGGGGTACACCACCATCACAGCCCCGTTCGATGGTCGCATCGGCATTCACAAGGTATCAGTCGGCTCGCTTGTGAGCCCCAGCGATACCACCCCGCTGGTCACACTCTCTTCCGTAAACCCGATACGCGTAGACTTCGGCATGAGCGGTCGCGGCGCGCTTCAGGGCTTCGCCAATTACCGCGTGCGCCAGGCTAACCCCCAGACCGCAGCACCGGCCGAGTTCGACATCATCCTGGACGATAACCAGCTTTACCCGAAAAAAGGTTACATCGTCACCGCCAACAACACGATTAACACCAGCACCGGTACTCTCGATGTCATTGGACAGGTAGAAAATGAAAATGCGCTTCTCCGCAGCGGCATGGCTGTGACCGTGCGCGCCAAGCTGAAGCCAATTCTGAATGCATGTCTGGTGCCGGCACGCGCTCCGATGAATGCCAATGGCATGGATTTAATTGTGCTGCTGAAGCCTGACAACACGCCTCAGATGCTTCCCATCAACAAAGGGCCGATAATCAACCTGACGCTCGACAACGGCGATGGCAAGGAATACCTGCAGCCCATGCAGGTGGTGGAACCCAACCGGACTCTGATAACCGGCATGATTCTGGCCAAATCCAAGGTCCCGAATCTGGAAGCCCTGGTTCTGGGCGGCGCCAAGGTGCAGAACTGGGCAGAACTCTTCCTCAAGAACAGCGGTGAACCGGATTTCCGCGCCTTGTACGAAAAGATTACAGGCAGCCCCGCTGCTGATGATGCTCCTGCAAAAGCCGGCGTAGAGACATGGGAAGCGCTGGTGCTGCGCCGCATGGCAGCCAAGAACTTCCGCGAACTGGTGCTGCGCGAAGCAAATGCCAAGGACGAGCTGGATCTCATTGCCTTTGGCCAGGGGTGCAAATCACTCATGGACATGGTCGTGAAGGAAATGGGCTTCGAAAACGCCGCAGATGTCACAGTCATCGTGGAAGGCTCCATTCAGGCCGCCCAGGTATACGCTGCCAACGAGGCAGCGAAGGCACCGGTCAACAAGCTGACCCCCCAGCCGTTTATCTATGTTCCCACCAAGACGGTGACACCCTCCATCACAGCCGATCCTATCAAGGTAGAAACCCAGTACGAGTAACCCACACCCTCCAAATTGAATTATGTCTCCATTCTTTATCAAACACCCCATCATCGCAGGTGTAATCGCAGTGGTCACCACTCTGCTGGGTCTCATCAGCATGTCGGCTCTGCCCATTTCGCAGTACCCGGACATCACTCCGGTGACTATCGCCATGAGCGCATCCTACCCCGGCGCTAATGCCACCGAGGTGGCAGAATCCGTGGCAACCCCCATTGAGCTGCAGCTCTCCGGCGTGGAGAAGATGGACTACATGAACTCCACCTCCTCGAACAACGGCTCCTGCAGCATCAACGTGATTTTCGAGGCCGGTTCCAGTCCTAACACCGACCAGCAGAACACCTACATGCGCTACAGCCAGGCCACCAGCCAGCTTCCAAGCATGGTATCGCAGATGGGTATCACCATCAAGCAGTCCTCAGGTCTGCCGCTCATGATTTATGCTCTGGACTCGCCCGAGGGGTTCTTCGAACCTATCAGCCTGACCGGCTACGCGTTCCTGAACCTGGTTGACCCGCTGAAGCGAGTGGAAGGTGTGGGTGACGTGCAGGTATTCGGCGCTCGCTTCGCCATCCGCATCTGGCTGGATACCGATAAGATGGCCCAGAAGGGAATCACCGTGTCTGAAGTGCAGAACGCCGTTTCCCAGCAGAACGCTATCAACCCCGGCGGTGCCGTGGGTGCAGAGCCGATGCCCGATGGCCAGGAATTCACCTTCACCATCCGCAACCAGGGCCGCATGACCTCTATTGAGGAGTTCAACTCCATCATCGTGCGCCAGCAGGGCACCGAAGCCGTGTTGCTCAAAGACATCGCCCAGATTGAGCTTGGTGCCCAGAGCTATTCACTGGCCAGCCGAATCAATGGGCGCCCCGGTACAGCCATGGGTATTTACCAGGCAGCCGGCTCCAACGCCATTGAAACGGTGAACAACATCAAGAAGCTCATGGCCGAGAAGGAAAAGGTCATGCCTGAAGGCATGCGCGGCTTCGTAGCTCTGGATACCACGACCACCGTGCGCGACTCTATCTCCGAAATCGCCCACACGCTGTTTGAAGCCATGGTGCTGGTGGCTCTGGTGGTATTCGTCTTCCTGCAGGGCTGGCGCGCCACGCTCATTCCGCTCATTGCCGTGCCGGTGTCACTGGTGACCACATTCATCTTCTTCCCCATGCTGGGCTTCTCGCTCAACACCATCTGTCTTCTGGGCATGGTGCTGGCCATCGGTCTGGTGGTAGACGACGCCATCGTGGTGGTGGAAGCAGTGGAATCTCACATGGAGAATGGCATGACTCCGCGCCAGGCCACATTCGCGGCCATGAAGGAAGTGAGTGGCCCCGTGGTGGCCATTGCCCTGGTGCTGGCCGCCGTATTCCTGCCCACGGCGCTGCTCCCGGGCATCACCGGCACGCTGTTCCAGCAATTTGCCGTGACTATTGCCGTGTCTATGTTGATATCGGCCTTTAATGCCTTGACCCTGTCGCCGGCCTTGTCTGCCATCCTGCTTCAGCCCAAGAAGGAGCACCGCTCGCTGCTCACTCCCTTCTACAACGCTTTCAACAAGGCGTATGATGCCATGGCTGAGAAGTTTGCCACCGTCTGCGGCTGGCTCTGCCGCCACCTCACCATCTCCATGGCCTTGCTGGCTGGTATCACCGCCTGTATCATCCCGGTTTCCAAGCAGGTACCAGGCGGCTTCCTGCCCGCCGAAGACCAGGGCTTCCTCATCGGTGGCGTCATCATGAAACCCGGTGTTTCCCTGCAGCGCCTCACTGAGCAGGTGATTCCCGTGGAAAAAGTACTGCTGGAAGAACCCACCACGGATTTCGCGGTATCCATCATCGGTATGAACATGATTATCGGCGTGCAGACCACCAACGCGCTTTCGTTCTTCTGCTGTCTCAAGCCCTACGCCGAGCGCCCTGTTATGGAGAATGGCGAAATTCCAACAGCCGATGATGTGCAGAAGCGCGTGCAGGCGAAGCTGGCCATGTGCGGCGTGGACGGTGTGAGCTTCCTGGTAAGCCCCCCTGCCATTCCCGGTGTAGGTGTAGGCAATGATATTGCCTTAGCGCTGGAAGACCTGGACGGCCAGGGTGTTGCCGTACTCTACGAACAGGCCAAGAAGCTGGAAAAAGCTCTCATGGAGCACCCGGCCATTGCCAATGCCTCGGACATGATGCTGCCTCAGGTGCCGCAGAAGAGCATTGCCATCGATAAGGAAAAATGTCTGGCTCAGGGTGTGGATTATTCCGCAGCAAACCAGCTGCTGCAGTGCTTCAACGGCTCCAGCTTCGTGAACTACTACACGCAGTTCGGTCAGCAGTGGCAGGTGTACCTGCAGGCAGCCGGTGTGAGCCGCGCCAACACGGAGCAGATTGCCAACTTCTACGTGAGCAATGCCAAGGGCGACTCCGTGCCGCTGAGCACGCTCGTCACCATCAAGGATATCTCCGACACCGAGTTCGTGTGGCGTAACAACAACTACAAGGCCGCCAAAATTTCCGTGAAGCCCAATGAGGGGTACTCCTCATCCCAGGCCATGGCCGCCGTGGAAGAAGTCTTTGCCAAGACGATGGACACCACCAAGTTTGCCATGGAATACGTGGACATGAGCTTCCAGGAAAAGAAAGTGCAGGAAGGTCTGGGCCTCGGCTCCATCTTCACCCTGTCTGCCGTGTTCGCATTCCTCATCATGGCTGCTCTGTATGAGAAGTGGACCCTGCCCATCGCCATCTTCATGACCGTTCCCATCGCCGTGCTGGGTGCATTCATCGGTCTGTGGATGACCAGCATGGACCTCAACATGTATGCCCAGATTGGTCTGGTGATGCTCGTGGGTCTGGCGGCCAAGAATGCCATTCTCATCGTGGAGTTCGCCGTGCTGCAGATGGAGCGAGGACAGAGCCTCATCGATGCCGCAGTGACCGCCGCCCGCATGCGTCTGCGCCCGATTCTCATGACCTCGTTCGCCTTCATCCTTGGTTGCGTACCGCTGGTGACGGCTGCTGGTTCCGGCGCTCTCGCCCGTAACTCCATCGGCATCGTCGTGGTAGTGGGCATGAGCATTGCCACCGCGCTGGGTGTATTCTTCATTCCCTGCTCCTTCGTATTCATCATGAAACTCTTCCGCTCCAGAATCGAAAAGGGGCATCATGGCCCGGATCCCGATGAAGAGAAGGCATACGCCCTGCTCGAAGCTCAGGAAAACGAAGCCTGATTCCTGAAAAATAACCCTTATTTCAGAAAATGCCGTATGGGTCGTATCCATACGGCATTTTTCCTTTGCAGCATCAGGCACACAGAATAAAATTATCGCTAGACATTGATATTTTTTTTGTTACAATGAACACCATGAAACAGTTCCTCGCTATCGGCATCGCCCTGCACGCATGCGCTGTCCAGATATCCGGCATGGAACAGCCAGAGATATTGAGCCATTCTTTGCTGAAATGGCAGAATGAAAATGCGCCGGTGGCTCTGGTAGAGGAAATCATCCACCCGGAGCTCTACTGCACCTCAGCAGAGGGCAAAGCCTTGCTGGCAGTACGAATTCTGGCTTCGGACCGCACTATTATAAAAAACGGTACCATCATGCTTCTGGAAGCAGAGGGTATAGAACCGGCCACACAGGGTACCGCGCGCCGCTGGCTGGTGAATCTGAAGGGAGTTCAAAACCTGCGTTCATTGCATACCCGGAACGAAATACTGCTTGCAAAGGCACCCACCACTGCCATAGCCACCACTGACGGGCTGAAAGGATTTACCTGGCCACAGGAGGCCCGATGGGCAGATATCACGCGCTATGTGAAGCAGCATATTTCAGAGGAAGAAGTGCGGCGGCTCCCCGTCATCTGCCGGGAGACATGGAAGCCCCGCAGCCGACGCTATGAAGCAGACGGCAGGTGGTATGAGGATTTTGCGCTGGAATGCAGCATGGCCCTGCCCGCCGCCTGGTGCAAGGGCTACCTGCCCGGCGAACGCATCCTGCTGCACTGGCCGAAGGCCGAAGTGAGCGGCCCCGACACCACCCCGGAGGAAAAGAAGGAGCACGAAGCCCGCGTGCGTGGCAGTTTCGGCATGTTCCTGCTCACCGACCAGTTCCAGCGCGAAGGCAATACACTGCACCTGAACCGGGAGCATTGCCGCATTATCCCCGGAACTAAAGGCAACACCGACAAGATAGCAGCCCTGCTCTCCCCGGAGAACGCCCCCGTTGTCCCGCTGCAGTGGTCAGAATACAGTCCCTACATGCCGGATGCTGCCGCCGCCCGCACCGTTACAGACCTGGAGCGAGCCTGCCATTTTGTGTACAAGGGAGCGGAGCGCTGGGATACCGTGCTGCGCTGCCGCTACATCAGCACACAGCTTATCGATTTTGAGGATAAGCGCCTTGCTCATCTCTACAAGCGGGAATACAATGTACTGGAGGTGCAGGAGTGCCTGAAGGGTCAATGGAAAACCGGCACCCGCTTATCCTTCTGGCGCAAGGTGGAAGGAGAGAAACGCCCGGCCGGCACTTACCCGGCAGAGGGCGAAATCTTCCTGGGCTTCGCAAAGGAAAACACCATCTGGTCACCCGCCGAGAATATCACGCATCTGGGGCAGGATGACTTCCAATTCATGAGCATGAAAGCCACCCCGCTCCAGAGCGAAGCCATGCAGAAGGTGATGAGCGACTATCCCGAGTTGTTCGGCAAGGCTAAACCGCAGGAAAAGCCCCAGCAAATCGACACCGGGGAAGCCCGCCGGATTGCCACAGAGGCCTTGCAGCAGCAAGGGCTGCTGACCCAGACCGACTACAATGTCAACGGTCTGGGCGATTATCTCCTCGTCTTCCCCGCCGACAGGAAAGGCGCCCACGTGCTCCTGCACAACGATGGCCGCATCGCCAGAATCTTCACCCCGCAACAAAAATGATGAAACGACTTCTGCTTTTCATAACCACAGCTGCTGTATGCTCAGCGGCAGATGATATCACCAATCACGGCAAGCAGG